>NZ_LFHY01000014.1:0-120513 GCF_001660175.1 Escherichia sp. B1147 | reverse complement strand
CCCTAAAGCAGACTGACAGACATCACAAATCCCCGGGTGGGGACTTGTGTATAAGAGACAGCCCGAGGAAGGGGCCTTAAATAAGGAAAGGGTCATGATGAAAATACTCATCATCGTGGTGCTCTTAGTCATTAGCTGGCCAGCTTACTAAGACTACCAAGGCGGGGGAAACCCCGCTCTACCCTCACTCCTGAAAGTATGTCACTCCGCCCTTACTGTCAATCGACTGCTCTCCGTTCTTGCGAGGCGAATAGCAAAATTATCTGCGCCGCCGGGCCTAATTCTGAAAATGTCTTCGTTTGCTCTTATTTCATTATTGCAGTCGGTATGATACCGGACCTCAATAATTCTCTAAGAAAGGACCTCTTATGAGCGAACAAATCACGTTTGCCACCAGCGATTTTGCCAGTAACCCGGAACCACGTTGCCCCTGCATTTTGCTGCTGGATGTTTCTGGCTCGATGAGCGGCAGACCCATTAATGAACTTAACGCCGGATTGGTTACCTTTCGCGATGAACTGCTTGCCGATCCGCTAGCCTTAAAAAGAGTGGAACTCGGTATTGTGACGTTCGGCCCGGTGCATGTGGAACAACCATTTACCAGCGCCGCTAATTTTTTCCCGCCCATCCTGTTTGCCCAGGGCGATACGCCAATGGGAGCCGCCATTACCAAAGCCCTGGATATGGTTGAAGAGCGGAAACGTGAGTACCGCGCAAATGGTATTTCGTATTATCGCCCGTGGATTTTCCTGATCACCGATGGTGCACCAACCGATGAATGGCTGGCTGCCGCCAACAAAGTGTTTCAGGGAGAAGAAGATAAGAAGTTTGCCTTCTTTACCATTGGTGTTCAGGGGGCTGATATGAAGACTCTGGCCCAAATCAGCGTCCGTCAGCCTTTGTCCCTGCATGGATTACAATTCCGCGAACTGTTTAGCTGGTTATCCAGTTCGCTACGTTCGGTTTCCCGCTCCACGCCAGGAACGGAAGTTGTGCTGGAAGCGCCAAAAGGCTGGACATCAGTGTGACCTGGCGTCCGGTTTATGCCTCTGCTGTCGGAACGTCGCACATTAGCGCTGATTTGCCTTGTCAGGATGCCTGCCAGATACAGGTCGCATGGCTAAAAGACCAGCAACCATTACTGGTGATGTTTCTTGCTGATGGTGCAGGTAGCGTCTCGCAGGGCGGGGAGGGGGCGATGCTTACTGTCAATGAAGCGATGACTTATGTGTCGCAAAAAGTGCAGAACGGTGAATTTGGACTCAATGATGTCCTCGCAACGGATATTGTGCTGAACATTCGTCAGCGACTTTTTGCTGAGGCTGAAGCTAAAGAATTAGCGGTTCGCGATTTTGCCTGCACATTTCTGGGACTGATTTCATCGCCTAACGGCACATTGATTATGCAAATTGGCGACGGCGGTGTGGTGGTGGATTTTGGTCGTGGTCTGCAACTGCCGCTCACGCCGATGGTGGGTGAATATGCCAATATGACGCACTTTATTACCGATGAAGATGCCATTTCCAGACTGGAAACTTACACCAGCACTGAGTGTGCGCATAAAGTTGCAGCATTTACGGATGGTATTCAGCGGCTGGCGTTAAATATGCTGGATAATTCTCCTCATGTGCCTTTCTTTACCCCGTTTTTCAATGGACTGGCGTCAGCAACGCAGGAACAATTCGATTTATTACCTGAATTGTTAAAGCAGTTTTTGTCCAGCCCGGCGGTAAACGAGCGTACCGATGATGATAAAACCCTGGCACTGGCGCTGTGGTTACCATGAAACCCACTTTATATACTGCTACTGGTGAGTGCGTTACGCCAGGCCGTGAACTGGGCAAAGGTGGTGAAGGCGCGGTTTATGATATCGCGGAGTTTGCCGATAGCGTCGCCAAGATTTACCACACGCCGCCACCCGCCTTAAAACAGGACAAACTTGCCTTTATGGCTGCGACAGCTGACGCACAGTTGCTGAATTATGTCGCCTGGCCGCAGGCAACCCTTCACGGTGGACGAGGCGGAAAAGTTATCGGTTTTATGATGCCAAAAGTTTCTGGTAAAGAACCGATTCATATGATCTATAGCCCGGCACATCGTCGCCAGAGTTACCCTCATTGTGCGTGGGACTTTCTACTCTATGTTGCGCGCAATATGGCGGCCTCTTTCGCTGCGGTGCATGAGCACGGGCACGTCGTCGGTGACGTTAACCAGAACAGTTTTATGGTAGGTCGCGACAGCAAAGTGGTGCTGATAGATAGCGACTCCTTTCAGATAAATGCTAATGGCACGCTGCATTTATGCGAAGTCGGTGTGTCGCATTTTACACCGCCAGAGTTGCAAGCCCTGGCGTCATTTGTCGGCTTTGAACGCACAACTAATCACGATAATTTTGGCCTTGCGTTGCTGATTTTTCACGTCTTGTTTGGTGGGCGTCATCCTTATTCAGGTGTGCCGCTTATCTCTGCAGCGGGGAATGCGCTGGAGACGGATATCGCCCATTTCCGCTATGCCTACGCGTCAGACAATCAGCAACGTGGCTTAAAACCGCCGCCACGATCGATTCCGCTATCGATGTTACCGGGTGATGTTGAAGCCATGTTTCAGCAGGCGTTCACTGAAAGTGGCGTGGCAACCGCGCGTCCTACAGCAAATGCGTGGGTAGCGGCACTTGATTCTTTACGCCAACAGTTAAAGAAATGTGCCGTTTCAGCAATGCATGTTTACCCCGGACATTTAACCGACTGCCCGTGGTGTGCGCTGGATAATCAAGGTGTTATCTATTTTATTGATCTCGGTGAAGAGGTCATTACCACTGGCGGAAATTTTGTACTGGCTAAAGTCTGGGCGGTGGTAATGTCGTCAGTAGCACCGCGAGCGCTACAATTACCGTTGCCCACTCATTTCCAACCTGGGGGCAGGCCGCTTCCTTTAGGCCTGTTACGGCGTGAATATATCATTCTGATTGAGATCGTACTGTCAGCGTTATCGCTGTTGCTTTGCGGTCTTCAGGTAGAACCGCGTTATATTATTTTGGTTCCTGTGCTGGCGGCTATCTGGATTATTGGTAGTCTGACAAGCAAAGCTTACAAAGCAGAAATCCAGCAACGCCGTGAGGCTCTTAACCGCGCAAAAATGGACTATGACCATTTAGTCAGCCAGATCCAGCAGGTGGGGGGGCTGGAAGGTTTTATCGCTAAACGGACGATGCTCGAAAAAATAAAGGACGAGCTTTTGGGATTGCCGGAGGAAGAAAAACGCACTCTGGCAGCACTTCACAACACCGCAAGGGAACGCCAGAAGCAGAAGTTTCTGGAGGGATTTTTCATTGATGCGGCATCCATTCCGGGCGTTGGCCCGGCGCGTAAAGCGGCGTTACGGTCCTTTGGGATTGAAACAGCAGCAGATGTGACCCGGCGCGGCGTTAAGCAAGTGAAAGGATTTGGCGACCATCTGACACAGGCGGTTATCGACTGGAAAGCGAGTTGCGAACGCCGTTTTGTGTTCAGGCCGAATGAAGCGGTAACACCAGCAGACAGACAAGCAGTCACGGCGAAAATGGTCGCCAAACGACATCGGCTGGAAGCCGCATTGACAGAGGGCGCGGCAGAGTTGCAGCGATTCCATCTTCATGCCTCTGCACGGGCTATGCCGTTGATGGAACCGCTACGTCAGGCGGCAGAAAAACTGGCTCAGGCGCAGGCTGATTTAAGCCGCTGCTGAGTCATGTTTCAATTAACGAAATACCACTTCCGCCCAGCGTGCCAGTCCGGCGGTGACGGAGCCAAAGTCATCGCCGCCTGCAATCGGAATACCCGGCAACTGTTCTGCCAGTGCTTTTTTAATCAGCGGGGAACGGGCGCTACCGCCGGTCAGATAAATGACGTCCGGTTTTTCCTGGGAGTTATCCAGCGCCAGTTGCACCTGTTCCAGAATACGCGCCAGAGGTTGACTGAGGGCGCTTTCCAGCCCTTGCTGGCTAATCAGTGTAGCCAGTTCATCGCTGATAAACGGCAGCGACGCGAGGGTTTCCGCTGCGCTGGAAAGCGCAATTTTGCACTCTTCCGCGCTGCGTACCAGCCGATAGCTTAAACGCTGTCGCCAGACTTTCTGCAGCAGGGCCACTTTCTCCGGCTCGCGGGCATCGCGTACCAGATCATTAAGTAAACGACCGTTGGCACTACTGTAGAAGTCGCTCTGCGCAGGCACATCGTTGATCGCCACCGCGTTCCACCACGGCAGGATCGGCAGGGCGATGCCTTTTTCAGTTTCGCCGCCCATGCCCAGCAACGGCATCAGGTTTTTAAACGCCAGTGCGATATCCAGATCGTTACCGCCAATACGGCAACCACTGTGTCCAAGCAGGCTGGCTTCACGATCGAGACGCGAACGCCATTGCGGTCCCATTAGCAGCAACGAACAGTCGGTAGTACCACCGCCAATATCGACCACCAGCACGCGTTTTTCTTCCTGCAAGGTCGCTTCGTAATCCAGCCCAGCCGCCACTGGTTCGTACTGAAATACTACATCCCTGAATCCGGCACGCTTTGCCGCGCGCTCCAGAATCCCTTGCGCCTGGGCGTTTGCTTCATCGCCACCCAGCCCCTGGAAGTTGATCGGGCGACCAATCACTGCCTGAGTAATTGCCTCCGGCAGTTGAGCTTGTGCCTGCTGGCGAATATGCAACATCATTGCGCAGACCAGATCTTCAAACAGCGCCACCTGCTGTGGTTTTAAGCCGCTGGCACCGAGGAACGATTTTGGTGATTTCACAAACCACACTTCTTCTGGATCCTCAATGTACTGCGCCAGTGAGGAAAGACCGAACTGCACGCTTTTCGCCGTGACATCGATATCTTCTTCGCGATTGTAACGAATCGCCCGACGTAACAGTGCCTGTGTTTCATCGTCAGTTGTCGGAACATCATGATGGCGGTACAGCCATTCGCTTACCGCTTCACGCGTTGGTGCGCAAAGCATTGAAGGCAGCAGCGTGCTGTCGTTTTCCATTTTCAGCAACTGCGGTTTACCATCGCACATCACCGCTACTGAACAGTTTGCTGTACCGTAATCAAAACCAATAAACACGAAATAATCCCCATGCCGGTGAAGAAGGGGCGTGACTTTAGCGAAATGTTGCCGTCGCGACAACCGGAATATGAAAGCAAAGCGCAGCGTCTGAATAACGTTTATGCTGAAAGCGGATGAATAAGGAGATGCGATGTATACCCTGAACTGGCAGCCGCCGTATGACTGGTCGTGGATGTTGGGATTTCTTGCTGCCCGTGCGGTGAGCGGTGTGGAAACGGTCGCTGACGATTATTATGCCCGTAGCCTGGCTGTGGGCGAATATCGTGGCGTGGTGACGGCTATTCCGGATATCACCAGCCATACGTTGCACATAAATTTAAGTGCTGGTTTAGAACCCGTTGCCGCTGAGTGTCTGGCGAAAATGAGCCGCTTATTTGATCTGCAATGTAACCCGCAGATTGTTAACGAGGCGTTGGGCGAGTTAGGCGCGGCGCGGCCTGGATTGCGTTTACCTGGCAGCGTTGATGCTTTTGAACAGGGCGTGCGCGCCATTTTAGGCCAACTGGTGAGCGTGGCGATGGCGGCAAAATTGACCGCTAAAGTGGCACAGCTTTATGGCGAACGGCTGGATGATTTTCCGGATTATGTCTGCTTTCCCACGCCTCAGCGGCTGGCAGCAGCCGACCCGCTGGCATTAAAAGCGTTGGGCATGCCGCTGAAACGGGCAGAGGCACTGATCCATTTGGCAAATGCGACACTGGATGGTTCCTTACCAATGACGATTCCGGGCGATGTGGATCAAGCGATGAAAACGCTGCAAACTTTTCCTGGTATCGGGCGCTGGACTGCGAATTATTTTGCCTTACGTGGCTGGCAGGCGAAGGACGTTTTCCTGCCGGATGATTATCTGATTAAACAGCGGTTTGCGGGAATGACGCCGGCACAAATTCGCCGTTATGCCGAACGCTGGAAACCCTGGCGCTCTTATGCGTTGCTGCATATCTGGTATACGGAAGGCTGGCTACCCGAAGATACCTGATTCTGGTTGCCGGATGCGGCGCGGGCGCCTTATCCGTCCTGGGGAATGAGCGATTTGTAGGCCTGATAAGACGCGTCAGCGTCGCATCAGGCAAAGGGGGAGTGCAATACTCAGTTAATTGCGAAATAACTGCTATTAACCAGTGATTCCAACGGCTGGCCCTCGGCAATCACATCGCCATAAATCAGGTCAACACCAATGTCAGAAAGCGTATCCAACACCAATGGCAACGCGACTGGCCCGGCGATGGTTTTCACGCCCAACCGCTGGGCATGACCCTGAATGATAGAAATCAGCATCTCATCCATTAAATTGCCCTGTACGCTGGCGCATAACTCGGCGTCAAGCAGGAGATAATCCGTCATATTTGCTTTGAGCGTATTGAATATTTGCAGGTCGCGCCCTACCTGGCTGAGTATGATCTGGCATCCGGCAAGCCGAAGTTTTTGCACAGCCAGCCCGTGGTCGAAAATCGCTTCTGCGGGAATAATCAAATGGAGCAATCGTGGCGGTAATGAACTTTGTTCCAGTTGCTCAAGCAGTTCGTCTACCAGAGTGACGCAGTGAGGCCCCGCAACGGAAAGGGGAAGGGCGATGCTTAAACCTTTATTGGCAACCGCTTTTGCTGTTTGTTGGAAAAATTCACGTAATACCCGGCGGTCAAGCGCGTGGCTGAGTGCCGGATCGCTGAAGCTACGGCGGAATGTCTGTTCATCAATCAACTCGCCTTTGCTACTCCTGAGCTTAAGCGAAATCAACCACAAACTACGCGTTTCCGTGATTCGTGGCGAAGCGATGCCGTGGGCAATCATCATAAGCGGATTCTCTTTAGTCATCCGCCACTGTTCATCGAGCGACATCACTGTCCGTTCATTATGTGCCGTTTCCTGCTGTGGTTCATAAACGGTGACCTGACCACGACCACCATTTTTCGAAGCATAACAGGCGATATCGGCCTGGGACATAACTTCTGCTGCCTGATGATTACTGTCGTTTATTAACGTCATCCCGGCGCTTGCTCCTACCCGATGTAACCGACCTTCCCACATAAAGTGATAATCATTAATCGCATTGATAATGCGCGTCGCGATAAAACGAGCACTTTCGACATTACAATCCGGCAGCAACAGACCAAATTCATCACCACCGAGCCGTGCCAGTAGATCGCTGGAGCGCAGCATACTCAGCATCAACGAAGACAGCTCGCGCAGCAAAGCATCGCCTGCCGCGTGTCCGGCGCTGTCATTTACCGCTTTAAAGCGATCAAGATCGATAAACACCAGTGCATGTTGTTGATGCCTGCTGTGAACGGTTTGCAGCAGTATTCGCAGTTGTTTCTCAAAACTGGCACGGTTCGCCAGATGCGTCAGGGCATCATGGGAGGCGCTATAGCTAAGTTGGCGTAGCATTTTGCGTGATTCGGTGACGTCCTGAATCACCAGCACCGAACCAATGCTGCTACCATCCAGGGTGCTTAACGGCGTAATACTGTAATGGACGTCATAGCTGCCACTGCTACGGCAGTGGAGGACCACGTCCTGTTCAATAGCAGAACGTGACGTGTCGGCACTGTAAATGTTCTCAATTAACGGTCCGGTGTCGCCAGTTGTAAGATGCAATACCGTCAGCAGCGGAACGCCCAACGCCTCTTCTTGCTTCCAGCCGCTCATTTTCTCAGCGACTGGATTCATAAAGGTGATTTTCATCGCTATATCAATACAGATCACGGCTTCACCGATAGAGTCCAGGGTGATATGCAGACGTTCTTTTTCCTGGAACAGCGCCTCGTTGAGCTGTTTTACTTCTGTCATATCCATATTGATGCCAAGCAGGCGTTCGACTTCACCTTCTTTGTTCAGAACCCGATTGGCGAGTGCGCGGATATGACGAATACCGTCTTTTACCGTAATGCGAAATTCCAGTTTAAAAGGCAAACGAGCCTGCAGCGAATCGCGAATCACTTTTTCGGCGTGTTCGCGATCTTCCGGCAGCACGCAGTCATACCAAACCTGCCAGTTTGGTTTGATATGCGGGGAAATTTCATATAGTTCAAACATCCGCTTATCCCAACTGAAAATATCTGGTTTCAACTCCCATTCCCAGATACCAATCCCGCCAGCTTCGTTAGCCAGCGTGATGCGTTCCATCAGTTGCTTATTCACCTGCTCGGTGCGTTTTAGTTCGTTAATGTCTTCTATCTGCGCAATGAAGTAGAGTGGCTTGCCATCGGTGTGGCGTACCAGTGAGACGGCAAGCAGCGCCCAAACTACGTCGCCGTGGCGGTTGTAGTAGCGTTTCTCCATCGAGTAGGTATTGATTTCACCGCTAATCAACTTCTCAACGTGTTGCAGATCTTTATTGAGATCTTCCGGCCAGGTCAGCTGTTGGAAGGTGAGAGCACGCAGTTCTTCCTGGCTGTAGCCGAGAAACTGGCATAGGGCTTTGTTGCTTTGCAGCCATTGCCCTTCAGTACCCACTAACGCCATGCCGATAGCGGAATACTCCATGGCGTTCCGAAAGCGGGTTTCGCTTTCGGAAATATGCTTACGCTCCGCGCGGAAGGCGTACATCACCATGGTCATGATGTTGGCGGGAAGCAGGATCAGCAAAAATGGCAGCCACGGCATATGGCTCATCAGGTACGCTCGCGGCGTGGCAAGCAGGGTGGGATCGGCAGCCATCATTAACGACACCATCATCACTGTAGTGAGGAAGATCAAAAAGGCTTCCATTCGTGGCAGGCGAACGGCGCTCCACATCAGCAGCACAATAATGAAAGTGAAAGGCCACGGCAGGTACAGCATCGAAAGCCAGCTTAACGTCAATGTGATAGCTAACGTCAGCAGCGTTTCAAACAACAGTCGTGGGTTACGATGGCGTAATAGATAATGCGGTTTAAACAACAGGCCCAGCGGTACCAGCGCCAGGGCGCCGATGGATTCAGAAAGCACCCAAATGAGAAATGCTCTCAGGGGATCGTCGCCTGGCGTAAGCAGGATAATCAGCGCGCCGCCTAATACTGGCGGCACGATGGCGCTGCCAAATGCGAGACGAAGCCAGTCAGCCAGATTTTGTAGCGGGTTATACCACGGTAATAATTTTCGCAGCAGCATTGCGCCCACGATGGCTTCAATAATGTTGATAGCCGTCCAGGTCATATTGAGCGAACTGGTGGAAAAGAGCAGCATGGATGCGGCTATGTTTCCCAGCGAGCAGGCTAACGCGATGCCTGGCCACATGCGTCCGGCATGGCGGTAAAACGCCACCATCATAATGGAAGTGGGGAACCATAGCGGCGCAAGCTGAGTGCCAAATTGCGAAAGCTCAAGCGAAAAAAGGGTAAAGATAAACGAGACTAAACCTAAACTGACGAGGTGAAGCAGGGGATGAGGCAAGGTAATTAAAACACGCTGTGATGGTTTACTCATTACCGCTCTATCCGTATGGCAAGGCCGTCAGTATTAGTATCTGTGTTTATGCTAGTACAAAAGTTTTACATTTTATATGCAAATTGCTCATAAAGTGACGTAATGGCGGATAATTTGCGCAACTATGCATAACATTTTTCACCTTGCGTCATAACTGAGCAATTAAATTTGCATCAGGGAATTGATCGTCAACAATTAACTCTGAGAGCAAGGCAACGCTATTCGACTGGTATCACGCGGATGAAATCCCTATAATTGCCGCGTTTGGCGCTTCGGCGCCCCCTTCCTAACATCCAGGTTAATCAGGTCGCTAAATTTATGACTGATCAGTCTCATCAGTGCGTCATTATCGGTATCGCAGGCGCATCGGCTTCCGGCAAGAGTCTCATTGCCAGTACCCTTTATCGTGAATTACGTGAACAAGTCGGCGATGAACACATCGGCGTTATTCCGGAAGACTGTTACTACAAAGATCAAAGCCATCTGTCGATGGAAGAACGGGTTAAAACTAATTATGACCACCCCAGCGCGATGGATCACAGCCTGCTGTTGCAACATTTGCAGGCGCTGAAACGCGGCTCGGCTATCGACCTGCCGGTTTACAGCTATGTTGAACATACGCGTATGAAAGAAACGGTGAAGGTTGAACCGAAGAAAGTCATTATTCTTGAAGGCATTTTGCTGCTGACGGATGCGCGTCTACGCGACGAGTTGAACTTCTCGATTTTTGTGGATACCCCACTGGATATCTGCCTGATGCGTCGCATTAAGCGCGATGTTAATGAGCGTGGTCGTTCGATGGATTCTGTAATGGCGCAATATCAAAAAACCGTGCGCCCGATGTTCCTGCAATTCATTGAACCTTCTAAACAGTATGCAGATATCATCGTGCCGCGCGGCGGTAAAAACCGCATCGCGATCGATATATTGAAAGCGAAAATAAGTCAGTTCTTTGAATAAGCTTGATAAATTGTGTACCGTTCAGTGATAACCTGGTATGCCCTTGACGTAACTGGCGTTAAGGGAGTGATGCGCGAAAGGAGAAAATGCCATGCGTCTGTGTGACCGAGATATTGAAGCCTGGCTTGATGAAGGCCGTTTGTCGATCAACCCACGTCCACCAGTGGAGCGTATTAATGGCGCGACGGTGGATGTACGCCTGGGCAATAAATTTCGTACCTTCCGTGGTCACACGGCAGCGTTTATCGATCTGAGCGGTCCCAAAGACGAAGTGAGCGCTGCGCTTGACCGGGTGATGAGCGATGAAATTGTGCTTGATGAGGGCGAGGCGTTTTATCTCCATCCGGGAGAACTGGCGCTGGCGGTGACGCTGGAGTCGGTTACGCTGCCAGCCGATCTGGTGGGCTGGCTGGATGGGCGTTCTTCACTGGCGCGTCTGGGGCTGATGGTGCACGTTACCGCGCACCGTATCGATCCTGGCTGGTCAGGCTGCATTGTGCTTGAGTTTTACAACTCCGGTAAACTGCCGCTGGCCCTGCGTCCGGGCATGCTTATTGGCGCGCTGAGTTTTGAGCCGCTTTCAGGTCCGGCAGCGCGTCCGTATAACCGCCGTGAAGATGCGAAATATCGCAACCAGCAGGGCGCGGTCGCCAGTCGTATCGATAAAGACTAATTCAGGCTCACTGAGGATACCATGAGACGATTTCTGACGACGCTGATGATACTCCTGGCCGTGCTGGTGGCTGGGTTATCTGCGTTGGTGTTGCTGGTGAATCCGAATGATTTCCGTGACTATATGGTCAAGCAGGTTGCTGCACGTAGCGGTTATCAATTGCAGCTCGACGGGCCACTGCGTTGGCACGTCTGGCCGCAGCTTAGTATCCTTTCTGGTCGCATGATATTAACGGCTAACGGGGCCAGCCAACCGCTGGTACGTGCCGATAATATGCGCCTTGATGTGGCCTTGTGGCCTTTATTGAGTCATCAACTCAGCGTTAAGCAAGTCATGCTCAAAGGGGCGGTCATTCAACTGACGCCGGAAACAGAAGCGGTGCGCAGTGAAGACGCCCCAATAGCCCCGAAAGACAATACCTTACCCGATGACGCGGAAGATCGTGGCTGGTCGTTCGATATCGCCAGTCTGCGAGTCAGTGACAGCGTGTTGGTGTTCCAGCATGAAAATGACGAACAGGTTACGGTACGTGATATCCGCCTGCAAATGGAGCAGGATCCACAACATCGCGGATCGTTTGAATTCTCTGGTCGGGTAAATCGCGACCAACGCGATCTCACGTTAGCGCTCAAGGGGACTGTTGATGCTTCTGATTACCCCCATGATTTAACGGCGGATATTCAACAGATTGACTGGCAACTGCAGGGCGCAGATCTCCCGAAGCAGGGGATTCAGGGTCATGGTCAGTTCAAGGCTCAGTGGCAGGAAGCGCAAAAACGTCTCGCTTTTGAACAAATCAATTTAACCGCTAATGACAGTAATCTGACCGGTCAGGCGCAGGTAGCGCTGCTTGAGAAGCCAGAATGGCTGCTCAGACTGCAATTTGCCCAGTTAAATCTGGATAATTTGCTGCCAATGAATGAGGCGATGACTACGCAAAATGGCGTTGCTCAACAGGGACAAAACCAGCCAACGTTGCCTCGTCCGGTAATTTCCTCACGCATTGATGAGCCCGCGTATCAGGGGCTGAAAGGCTTTGCGGCAGATATTCTGTTGCAGGCCAATAATGTGCGCTGGCGTGGAATGGATTTTACCGATGTCACTGCGCAAATGACCAACAGGTCGGGGCTGCTGGAGATTATTCAGTTGCAGGGCAAACTTAACGACGGTGTCGTGTCGTTACCGGGTACGCTGGATGCAACAGCCTCACATCCACGGATAGTCTTCCATCCTCGGCTGGAAAATGTCGAGATTGGCACCATTCTGAATGCCTTCAACTACCCCATCTCACTAACGGGGAAAATGTCGCTGGCAGGGGATTTCTCTGGTGCTGACATTGATGCCAACGCATTCCGTCACACCTGGCAAGGACAGGCGCATGTCGAAATGGCTGATACGCGCATGGAAGGCATGAACTTCCAGCAGATGATCCAACAAGCGGTAGAACGTAATGGCGGTGATGTGAAGGTCGCTGAAAACTTCGATAACGTGACGCGGCTTGATAGCTTTACCACCGATCTGACGTTGAAGGATGGCGTCGTGACGTTAAACGACATGCAAGGTCAATCGCCAGTGCTGGCGCTTTCAGGGACTGGCACGTTGAATCTGGCAGAGCAAACCTGCGACACCCAGTTTGACATTCGTGTGATTGGTGGCTGGAACGGGGAAAGCAAACTGATTGATTTCCTCAAAGAAACGCCGGTTCCTCTGCGGGTTTATGGCAACTGGCAGCAACTCAATTACAGCCTGCAAGTAGATCAGTTACTGCGTAAACACTTACAGGATGAAGCCAAACGCCGTCTTAACGACTGGGCCGAGCGGAATAAAGATTCCCGCAATAGCAAAGATGTGAAGAAGTTGCTGGAGAAGATGTAAGTTTCCAGATGACATATGCTGTAGGCCTGATAAGACGCGTAAAGCGTCGCATCAGGCAATCACTTAGATTACTTTCAGCACAGATGAATTATCAGTAAAAGTAAGATACTTCAGCGAAGGTGTTGGTCCGGCTGTAAATCGCCGAATCGTTTCCTGTAGGCCGGGTCAGCCCACATGGATGTGGGCTGAGGGCGCGTTTTACAGGGATGTTACCTCGCGCCCGTACCTGATAGCCGAAAGGAATAAGATGAGGACAAAATTGCCGGGAGCAATTTTGAACAGCGCCTGCGCTGGCCCCGAAGGGGTGAGGCCCAGGGATGGGCCGAATATTCCGCGCTAGCGGCGATTTACCGCCGGGAGCCCGGGTTGCCAGGGTGGTGGCGATTGAGCCACCCTGGCACGTTCACCGGCTTGAGCGTTCCAAAATAGCGAGGAACATAAAGTGAACGGAACAGCTTCTAATGTCACATACTCTCCCGGTTGAATGAAACGCCTGATGCGACGCTTTACGCGTCTTATCAGGCCTACATGCCATCACACCTCGTACTCCATCTCGCCATCCTTACGCAGTGGAATAATCTGCACCTTCTGCACGCGATGGCTTTCCACCTGCAACGTTTTGAGCAAATAATCCCCCACCTGTACTTCTTCGCCAGGTTTTGGAATACGCTGTAAATATTCCATCAGCAGCCCGGCGATGGTGTGATATTCCCGTTTTTCATCCAGTGGCAGTGGCACATATTGCACCAGATCTTCCAGCGGCATATGACCATTCGCCGTCCAGGAACCGTCGGCATTTTTCTGAATATCATGACGGGCGTCGATCTCTTCCACTTCGTTCGGTAAGTTACCGGCAATGGTTTCGGTGACGTCACTTAATGTCACAATCCCTTCTACCGAGCCAAATTCATCCACCACAAAAGCAAAGTGCGTACGAGCGTTGCGGAACTGCTCCAGAGCAGGTAACAGCGGTAAGGTTTCCGGGAACACCAGCGGCTGGCGAACCAGTACCCGCAGGTTGAGCGGTTCGCCGCGCAGCGACTGTTGTAGCAGGTCAATCACGTGAACAACACCGAGCAAATCTTCCGCGTCGTCACCGTCGGTAACCACCAGTCGCGTATGCTGATTTCGCTCCAGCAACTGGCGGATCTCTTCTTCCGGCGCGTTGAGATCGATATGTTCAATATCGTGGCGTGATGTCATGATGCTGCTGACAGTACGCTGGTTAAGATTAAGTACCCGCTCAATCATCCGCCGTTCCTGCGGATTAAAGATTTGTTGGTTGCCATGATCCACCAGCATGGACGCAGTTTCGGCATCCAGTTCCGCATCTTCTTTTTGCCCGCTTAATAAGCGCATTACCGCTTCGGTAGTCCGCTGGCGCAGCGTCTGGTTAGCGGAGAGAAAACGTCGTCGGTTAAAGATAGCCAACTGATTGAGCGCCTCGATCATCACCGAGAAGCCAATTGCAGCGTACAGGTAGCCTTTCGGAATGACGAATCCGAAACCTTCCGCCACCAGGCTAAAGCCAATCATCAACAAGAAACTTAAGCAGAGAATAACGATGGTTGGGTGGCTATTAACGAACTGAGTTAACGCCTTGCTGGCCATCAACATCAGGCTGATAGCGATAACGACGGCGGCCATCATAACCAGTAAATGGTCGACCATTCCGACGGCGGTAATCACCGAGTCGAGTGAGAAGATCGCGTCCAGAACCACTATCTGCGTGACTACGCCCCAGAACTTCGCACCTTTGCGTTGCGTGGGATTATTGCTGTCTTTCCCTTCCAGTCGTTCGTTCAACTCCATCGTGGCTTTGAACAGCAGGAAGAAACCACCGAACAGCATGATTAAGTCGCGGGCGCTAAAGGTAAACGAGCGGAAGCTGAACAGTGGTTGGGTCAGGGTGACCAGCCAGGAGATTGACGCCAACAGTAACAGGCGCATTAACATTGCCAGCAACAGCCCGGTAACCCGTGCGCGGTCGCGCTGCTTCGGCGGTAGTTTTTCGGCGAGGATGGCAATAAAGACCAGGTTATCAATGCCGAGGACCAGTTCGATCACAATCAGCGTGATTAACCCGGCCCAGATAGACGGATCGGCAATCCATTCCATAGTAAGTACAAAACCTATTCGTTGTATGACAAATGTCACAATTCGATCATGGATAATTCGGGGCCAAAATGCAATGTTGCTGCACTATTTATCTCACTTTATTTGAGGGCTATAACATCGCATTATCCCTGAATTAAAAGCGGTAATAATTAAACGTTATTTAAGAAATATCGCATATAGAGATACTATATTAAATATTGTCAACATAAAGAAACTCCTAAAAAACACCGCAGAATAAACTTAATATAATTCTTAAAAATAGCCAATTGCCGATTTGTTACCTTGCCTGCTATTCCGTTAGCTGTAACACTTCCTCCTGCATTATTGGAGAGCCAATATTCAAATACCATAATGCCACCTTATATCTGGAAAATTAATTTACGGAATAACGCTTTTTCATAAACGGCTGCATGATGAAAGAGTTGGAAAATCTAAGATAAATCAGTGTATTGGTAGCTAAAAGCCAGGGGCGGTAGCGTGTCTGGATGCCTGAAAGACCAGTCTGAATTATTCTGTCAATAGCCTGCGGATGAAATCAATTTTTTTAGGACTGATGCCAGTTAAATTTTTATTCAATTAACTGCAAGGTAAATGTGCATGCGACATTGCTATTAATAGCGCACAGGATAATTACTCTGCCAAAGTGATAAATAAACAATGACGAAATCCAAAATGAAATTGATGCCATTATTGGTGTCAGTAACCTTGATAAGCGGTTGCACAGTACTTCCGGGCAGCAATATGTCTACGATGGGTAAAGACGTCATCAAACAGCAGGACGCTGATTTCGATCTCGACAAAATGGTGAATGTTTATCCGCTGACCCCGCGCCTGATTGATCAGTTACGCCCACGCCCCAACGTCGCGCGTCCCAATATGACGCTGGAAAGCGAGATTGCTAATTATCAATATCGCGTCGGGCCGGGCGACGTTCTTAATGTCACCGTCTGGGATCACCCGGAACTCACCACGCCAGCTGGTCAGTACCGCAGCTCCAGCGACACCGGCAACTGGGTACAGCCTGACGGTACCATGTTCTACCCGTATATCGGCAAGGTTCACGTGGTGGGGAAAACGCTCGCTGAAATCCGCAGTGATATTACCGGGCGTTTAGCGACGTACATCGCTGACCCGCAGGTGGACGTTAATATCGCCGCCTTCCGCTCGCAAAAGGCCTATATCTCCGGTCAGGTGAATAAATCCGGTCAACAGGCCATCACCAACGTACCACTGACCATTCTCGACGCCATTAACGCCGCAGGTGGCCTGACCGATACCGCTGACTGGCGCAACGTGGTGCTAACACACAATGGTCGTGAAGAACGCATTTCTTTGCAGGCGCTGATGCAAAACGGCGACCTCAATCAGAACCGACTGCTTTACCCCGGCGATATCCTCTACGTGCCGCGTAATGATGATCTAAAAGTGTTTGTGATGGGGGAAGTGAAGAAACAGAGCACCCTGAAAATGGACTTTAGTGGCATGACCCTGACCGAAGCCCTGGGCAATGCCGAAGGTATCGACATGACCACCTCCAACGCCAGCGGCATCTTTGTCATTCGTCCACTGAAAGGCGAGGGCGGGCGTAACGGCAAAATTGCCAACATTTACCAGCTGGATATGTCCGATGCCACTTCGCTGGTGATGGCGACGGAATTCCGCCTGCAGCCTTATGACGTGGTGTACGTCACCACCGCTCCGGTTTCCCGCTGGAACCGTCTGATCAATCAGTTGCTGCCAACTATTAGCGGTGTCCGTTACATGACGGATACAGCCAGCGACATTCATAACTGGTAATCGTCATGTTTAACAACATCTTAGTTGTCTGTGTCGGCAATATTTGCCGTTCCCCGACGGCGGAACGCTTACTGCAACGTTATCACCCGGAACTGAATGTGGAGTCTGCTGGACTCGGCGCGCTGGTCGGTAAGGGCGCTGATCCTACTGCCATCAGCGTCGCCGCCGAGCATCAACTGTCACTGGAAGGCCACTGCGCCCGGCAAATCAGCCGCCGCCTGTGTCGCAACTACAACCTGATTTTGACCATGGAAAAGCGCCATATCGAACGCTTATGTGAGATGGCGCCAGAGATGCGCGGCAAAGTGATGCTGTTTGGTCACTGGGATAACGAATGTGAAATCCCCGATCCGTATCGCAAAAGTCGGGAAACATTTGCAGCGGTGTACACATTACTTGAACGATCTGCCCGCCAGTGGGCGCAGGCATTGAACGCAGAGCAGGTATAAGAATGACAGAAAAAGTAAAACAACATGCCGCTCCGGTAACGGGCAGTGATGAAATCGATATCGGTCGCCTGGTCGGTACCGTCATTGAAGCGCGCTGGTGGGTGATTGGCATCACCGCTGTGTTCGCCCTCTGTGCTGTGATTTACACCTTCTTCGCCACGCCGATTTATAGCGCCGACGCGCTGGTACAAATCGAACAAAGCGGCGGCAATTCGCTGGTGCAGGACATTGGTTCGGCGTTAGCCAACAAACCGCCAGCCTCGGATGCTGAGATCCAGTTGATTCGCTCGCGCCTGGTGCTCGGTAAAACGGTGGACGATCTTGACCTCGATATTGCGGTGAGTAAAAACACCTTCCCTGTCTTCGGTGCGGGCTGGGATCGTCTGATGGGACGTCAGAATGAGACGGTGAAAGTGACTACCTTTAACCGCCCAAAAGAGATGGCGGATCAGGTGTTTACGCTTAATGTTCTGGACAACAAAAACTACACACTGAGTAGCGACGGCGGCTTTAGCGCCCGTGGGCAAGCGGGCCAGATGCTGAAAAAAGAAGGCGTCACGCTGATGGTTGAAGCCATTCACGCCAGCCCGGGCAGTGAGTTTACCGTCACCAAATACTCCACGTTGGGGATGATCAATCAACTGCAAAACAGCCTGACGGTAACGGAGAACGGCAAAGACGCAGGCGTACTGAGCCTCACTTATACCGGTGAAGATCGCGAACAGATCCGCGACATTCTTAACAGCATCGCCCGTAACTACCAGGAACAAAATATTGAGCGCAAATCGGCGGAAGCGTCGAAAAGCCTCGCCTTCCTCGCACAACAGTTACCGGAAGTGCGCAACCGCCTTGATGTTGCCGAAAACAAACTGAACGCCTTCCGTCAGGATAAAGATTCTGTTGATCTGCCGCTGGAAGCAAAAGCGGTACTCGATTCGATGGTGAACATCGACGCGCAGCTGAACGAACTGACCTTTAAAGAGGCGGAAATTTCTAAGCTGTTCACCAAAGTTCATCCGGCGTACCGCACGCTGCTGGAGAAACGGCAGGCGCTGGAAGACGAAAAAGCCAAACTTAACGGGCGCGTAACGGCGATGCCGAAAACCCAGCAGGAGATTGTGCGCCTGACCCGCGATGTCGAGTCTGGTCAGCAGGTCTATATGCAACTGCTGAATAAAGAGCAGGAGCTGAAAATCACCGAAGCCAGCACCGTAGGCGATGTGCGCATTGTTGACCCGGCAATCACCCAGCCAGGTGTACTGAAACCGAAGAAAGGGCTGATTATCCTTGGGGCGATTATCCTCGGCCTGATGCTCTCTATCGTTGGTGTGCTGCTGCGCTCGTTGTTTAATCGCGGCATTGAAAGCCCGCAAGTGCTGGAAGAACACGGTATCAGCGTCTATGCCAGCATCCCGCTGTCGGAGTGGCAAAAAGCGCGCGATAGCGTCAAAACCATCAAAGGGGTCAAACGCTATAAACAGAGCCAGTTGCTGGCAGTGGGGAATCCAACCGATCTGGCGATTGAAGCCATCCGCAGCCTGCGTACCAGTTTGCATTTTGCGATGATGCAGGCGCAGAACAATGTGTTGATGATGACCGGGGTTAGCCCATCAATCGGTAAAACCTTTGTCTGTGCCAACCTGGCGGCGGTCATTAGCCAGACCAATAAACGCGTGTTGTTGATCGACTGCGATATGCGCAAAGGCTACACCCACGAATTGCTCGGCACCAATAACGTTAATGGCCTGTCGGAGATTTTGCTTGGTCAGGGCGATATTACCGCCGCAGCTAAACCGACCTCTATTGCCAAATTTGACCTGATCCCACGCGGGCAGGTGCCACCGAATCCTTCTGAACTGTTGATGAGCGAACGCTTTGCCGAATTAGTGAGCTGGGCAAGTAAAAACTACGACATGGTGTTGATTGATACGCCGCCGATTCTGGCGGTAACCGATGCAGCGATTGTTGGTCGTCACGCCGGAACCACGTTGATGGTGGCGCGTTATGCGGTCAACACCTTGAAAGAAGTGGAAACCAGCCTGAGCCGCTTTGAGCAGAACGGGATCCCGGTGAAAGGAGTGATTCTGAACTCCATTTTCCGCCGCGCCAGTGCGTATCAGGATTACGGTTATTACGAGTACGAATATAAGTCGGATGCGAAATAACGAGGCGGTTGCCCGATACCAGCATTCACACCGTCCCGTAGGCCGGATAAGGCGTTCACGCCGCATCCGGCAAGCAAACCAGCTCATAAGCCGGGAGAACAACCTATGAAAGACAATCCGCTAATCTCAATCTATATGCCAACCTGGAACCGCCAACAACTGGCGATTCGGGCGATAAAATCGGTCCTGCGCCAGGACTACAGCAACTGGGAGATGATCATCGTGGATGATTGCTCCACGTCCTGGGAACAGCTTCAGCAGTACGTCATCGCCCTCAACGATCCGCGTATCACTTACATTCACAACGACAATAACAGCGGAGCGTGCGCGGTACGCAATCAGGCGATTATGCTGGCGCAAGGGGAGTACATCACCGGGATCGATGATGATGATGAATGGACACCCAATCGACTGAGCGTCTTCCTCGCCCATAAACAGCAACTGGTCACTCATGCGTTCTTGTACGCCAACGACTACGTTTGCCAGGGCGAAGTCTATTCCCAACCGGCAAGTTTGCCGCTGTATCCCAAATCACCCTATTCACGCCGCCTTTTCTACAAACGCAATATCATCGGCAACCAGGTTTTTACCTGGGCGTGGCGTTTCAAAGAGTGCCTGTTCGATACCGAACTGAAAGCAGCGCAGGATTACGACATCTTCCTGCGAATGGTGGTGGAGTACGGCGAACCGTGGAAAGTGGAAGAGGCGACGCAGATCCTGCATATCAATCATGGCGAAATGCAGATCACTTCGTCACCAAAAAAATTCTCCGGATACTTCCATTTTTACCGCAAGCACAAAGACAAATTTGACCGCGCCAGCAAAAAATATCAGTTGTTTACCCTCTACCAGATCCGCAATAAGCGCATGACCTGGCGCACCTTACTAACACTACTGTCGGTGCGTAACGGCAAACGGCTGGCTGATGGAATTCGGGGGCGCTAACGATGCTGGAAGATCTGCGCGCCAACAGCTGGAGTTTACGCCCGTGCTGTATGGTTCTCGCCTATCGCGTCGCCCATTTTTGCTCAGTGTGGCGCAAAAAGAACATTATTAACAATCTGTGGGCGGCTCCGCTGCTGGTGCTGTATCGCATTATCACCGAAGGCTTTTTCGGTTATGAAATCCAGGCCGCCGCGACTATTGGCCGCCGTTTTACTATCCATCACGGTTACGCCGTGGTGATCAATAAAAACGTGGTGGCGGGGGATGATTTCATCATTCGCCACGGCGTCACTATTGGCAATCGAGGCGCCGACAACATGGCATGTCCGCAAATTGGCAACGGCGTCGAACTTGGTGCCAACGTCATTATTCTTGGTGATATCACGCTTGGTAACAACGTCACCGTGGGCGCGGGCAGCGTGGTGCTCGACTCTGTCCCGGACAACGCGCTGGTGGTGGGAGAAAAAGCGCGAGTGAAGGTAATTAAATGAATATTCTGCAATTTAATGTGCGACTGGCGGAAGGCGGGGCGGCTGGCGTGGCGTTAGATCTCCACCAGCGCGCGCTGCAACAGGGGCTGGCGTCACATTTTGTCTACGGCTACGGCAAAGGCGGCAAAGAGAGCGTCAGCCATCAAAACTATCCGCAGGTAATCAAACATACGCCGCGGATGACGGCGATGGTGAACATTGCACTGTTTCGTCTGTTTAATCGCGATCTGTTCGGCAATTTCAATGAGTTATACCGTTCCATTACCCGCACATCGGGGCCGGTAGTCCTGCATTTTCATGTACTGCACAGCTACTGGTTGAATCTTAACAGCGTAGTGCGCTTTTGCGAAAAGGTGAAAAACCACAAACCGGATGTCACCCTGGTCTGGACGCTGCACGACCACTGGAGTGTTACCGGGCGCTGCGCCTTTACCGACGGTTGCGAAGGCTGGAAAACGGGCTGTCAGAAATGCCCGACCTTAAATAACTATCCGCCGGTAAAGATTGATCGCGCACACCAGCTGGTGGCGGGTAAACGCCAGTTGTTCCGCGAGATGCTGGCGCTGGGCTGTCAGTTTATTTCCCCCAGTCAGCATGTCGCTGATGCTTTTAATAGCCTGTACGGACCAGGACGCTGCCGGATTATCAATAACGGTATTGATGTGGCAACCGAAGCGATTCTGGCGGACTTGCCTCCGGTGCGGGAAACTCAGGGCAAGCCGAAAATCGCGGTGGTAGCGCATGACCTGCGTTACGACGGCAAGACTAACCAGCAACTGGTACGCGAGATGATGGCGCTGGGCGACAAAATCGAACTGCATACTTTCGGTAAGTTCTCGCCGTTCACCGCTGGTAACGTTGTTAATCACGGCTTTGAAACTGACAAGCGCAAGTTGATGAGTGCGCTCAACCAGATGGATGCGCTGGTGTTCAGTTCTCGTGTCGATAACTACCCGCTGATTTTGTGTGAGGCGCTATCGATTGGCGTGCCGGTGATCGCCACCCATAGCGATGCGGCGCGGGAAGTGCTGCAAAAATCCGGTGGTAAAACCGTCAGCGAAGAAGATGTGCTGCAACTGGTGCAGTTAAGCAAACCGGAAATCGCACAGGCGATATTTGGTACCACGCTGGCTGAGTTCAGCCAACGCAGCCGCGCCGCCTACAGTGGACAACAGATGCTGGAGGAGTATGTCAACTTCTATCAGAATCTGTAGCTACCTGCTGCTGCCGCTGATTTACCTGCTGGTTAACGTCAAAATCGCCCAACTTGGCGAAAGTTTCCCCATCACCATCGTCACTTTTTTACCCGTCTTGTTACTGCTGTTTTTAGAGCGCATCAGCGTTAAAAAATTGATGATTGCCTTAGGGGTTGGTGCGGGACTCACTGCGTTCAACTACCTGTTTGGTCAGTCGTTGGATGCCAGTAAATACGTCACTTCAACCATGCTGTTTGTCTATATTGTGATCATTATTGGCATGGTGTGGAGTATTCGCTTTAAAACGATTTCGCCACACAACCATCGCAAGATATTACGTTTCTTTTATCTGGTGGTCGGGCTGGTGGTGGCGCTGGCGGCGGTGGAGATGGCGCAAATTATCCTCACTGGCGGCAGCAGTATTATGGAGTCGATTTCGAAATATCTGATTTACAGCAATAGCTATGTACTGAATTTCATTAAATTCGGCGGCAAGCGAACTACGGCACTTTATTTCGAACCGGCATTTTTCGCTCTGGCATTAATCTCAATTTGGCTCAGTATCAAACAGTTTGGTATCAAAACGCCTAAAACAGATGCTATGATTCTCGCAGGAATAATATTATCCGGATCGTTTTCAGGGGTTATGACTTTTATCCTGTTTTATTTGCTGGAGTGGGCATTTCAATATCTGAACAAAGAAGCGATTAAGAAAAAGTTACCGTTAGCATTGATTTCTCTGGCTGTATTCCTGGTTGGTGTGGTAATTGCTTTTCCTTATATTTCCACCCGTCTGGGAGATTTAGGTACGGAAGGATCGTCATCGTATTATCGTATTGTCGGTCCGCTGGTGATGGTCGGTTATTCTTTGACCCATATTGACGGTGTAGTCAGATTTGGCTCACTTTATGAATATGTCGCATCATTCGGAATATTTAACGGTGCGGATGTCGGAAAAACCATAGACAATGGTTTGTATCTGCTGATTATTTATTTTTCCTGGTTTGCTGTGTTTTTATCGCTGTGGTACATGGGGAAAGTGATAAAAATGATGCTCAACGCTTTTGGCGATAATCGCAATTTTCGCGTGCAGCTTTATCTTTTTACGCCGGTGTCGCTGTTTTTTACCGGTTCGATATTTAGCCCGGAATATGCATTTTTAATCGTCTGTCCGTTTATTTTGCGAAAAGCGTTAAATATACACCCTAAATAATTCGAGTTGCAGGAAGTTGGTGACGCAGCGAATCCCCAGGAGCGTACACGAGTACGTGACTGGGGTGAGTGAGGAAAACCAACGCACATGCAGCTTGAAGTATGACGGGTATTACGAGGTAAGAACATGTTGCTTAGTATAATCACCGTCGCGTTTCGTAATCTTGAAGGGATTGCTAAAACCTATGCCTCGCTGGCGCATCTGGCGCAGGCGGACGATATCAGCTTCGAATGGATTGTTGTGGATGGCGGTTCTAACGATGGTACCTGCGAGTATCTGGAAAATCTCAATGGTGTCTATAACCTACGCTTTGTTAGTGAACCGGATAACGGCATTTACGACGCCATG
This sequence comes from Escherichia sp. B1147, assembly GCF_001660175.1. Classification (NCBI taxonomy): domain Bacteria; kingdom Pseudomonadati; phylum Pseudomonadota; class Gammaproteobacteria; order Enterobacterales; family Enterobacteriaceae; genus Escherichia; species Escherichia sp. B1147. The sequence continues at coordinate 96,785 of NZ_LFHY01000014.1, read as the reverse complement.
AACAAAGGTATTGAGATGGCGCAAGGTAAGTTTGCGCTGTTTCTCAACTCGGGCGATATTTTTCATCAGGATGCCGCAAATTTTGTCCGTAAGTTAAAAATGCAACAAGATAACGTGATGATCACCGGCGATGCGCTGCTGGACTTTGGCGACGGTCATAAAATTAAACGTAGCGCCAAACCGGGTTGGTATATTTATCACAGCCTGCCCGCCAGTCATCAGGCGATATTTTTCCCGGTATCCGGCTTGAAAAAATGGCGTTATGACCTGGAATATAAAGTTTCTTCCGATTACGCGTTGGCGGCCAAAATGTATAAAGCTGGTTATGCGTTTAAAAAACTCAATGGGCTGGTGTCTGAATTTTCTATGGGTGGAGTATCTACCACCAATAATATGGAGTTGTGTGTTGACGCCAAAAAAGTCCAACGGCAAATATTACATGTGCCTGGCTTTTGGGCTGAATTATCCTGGCATTTACGCCAACGTACTACCTCAAAGACGAAAGCCTTATATAACAAAAGCTGAATATAAGGGGAAACGATGCAAGATTTAAGTGGTTTCTCGGTGCCGAAAGGGTTCCGGGGCGGCAACGCTATTAAAGTTCAATTATGGTGGGCGGTACAGGCAACATTATTTGTCTGGTCGCCACAAGTATTGTATCGCTGGCGGGCATTTTTATTACGTTTATTCGGCGCAAAAATAGGAATAAACGTAGTCATTCGCCCATCGGTAAAAATTACCTATCCGTGGAAATTAACCTTAGGGGATTACGCGTGGGTTGGTGATGAGGTCAATTTATATACCCTCGGCGAAATAACCATTGGCGCGCATTCGGTGATATCGCAAAAAAGTTATTTGTGCACCGGCAGCCACGACCATGCAAGTCGACATTTCACCATTAACGCCACGCCCATTGTGATTGGTGAGAAATGCTGGCTGGCAACCGATGTCTTTGTTGCCCCTGGCGTCACGATTGGCGACGGCACCGTCGTGGGGGCGCGTAGCAGTGTTTTTAAATCGCTTCCGGCAAATGCCATTTGCCGGGGGAATCCCGCAGTGGTGATACGCGAACGCGTTGAAACTGAATAAATTCAAAAAATACAGAGGAATAAGACATGTCAAAAGTCGCTCTCATCACCGGTGTAACCGGACAAGACGGTTCTTACCTGGCAGAACTGCTGCTGGAGAAAGGTTACGAAGTGCATGGTATTAAGCGTCGTGCATCGTCATTCAACACCGAGCGCGTGGATCATATTTATCAGGATCCGCACACCTGCAACCCGAAATTCCATCTGCATTATGGCGACCTGAGCGATACTTCCAACCTGACGCGTATTTTGCGTGAAGTGCAACCCGACGAAGTGTACAACCTGGGTGCGATGAGCCACGTTGCGGTTTCTTTTGAATCACCGGAATATACCGCTGACGTTGATGCGATGGGTACCCTACGTCTGCTGGAAGCGATCCGCTTCCTCGGTCTGGAAAAGAAAACCCGTTTCTATCAGGCTTCCACTTCTGAACTGTACGGTCTGGTGCAGGAGATCCCACAGAAAGAAACCACGCCGTTCTACCCGCGATCTCCGTATGCGGTCGCCAAACTGTACGCCTACTGGATCACCGTTAACTACCGCGAATCCTACGGCATGTACGCCTGTAACGGTATTCTCTTCAACCATGAATCCCCGCGCCGCGGCGAAACCTTCGTTACCCGCAAAATCACCCGCGCAATCGCCAATATCGCCCAGGGGCTGGAGTCGTGCCTGTACCTCGGCAATATGGATTCCCTGCGCGACTGGGGCCATGCCAAAGACTACGTAAAAATGCAGTGGATGATGCTGCAACAGGAACAACCGGAAGATTTCGTTATTGCTACCGGCGTTCAGTATTCCGTACGTCAGTTCGTGGAAATGGCGGCGGCACAGCTGGGCATCAAACTGCGCTTTGAAGGCAAGGGCGTTGAAGAGAAGGGCATTGTGGTTTCCGTCACCGGACATGACGCGCCGGGCGTTAAACCGGGTGATGTGATTATCGCCGTTGACCCGCGTTACTTCCGTCCGGCTGAAGTTGAAACGCTGCTCGGCGACCCGACCAAAGCGCACGAAAAACTGGGCTGGAAACCGGAAATCACCCTCAGAGAGATGGTGTCTGAAATGGTGGCTAATGACCTCGAAGCGGCGAAAAAACACTCTCTGCTGAAATCTCACGGCTACGACGTGGCGATCGCGCTGGAGTCATAAGCATGAGTAAACAACGAATTTTTATCGCTGGCCATCGCGGGATGGTCGGTTCCGCCATCAAGCGGCAGCTCGAACAGCGCGGTGATGTGGAACTGGTATTACGTACCCGCGACGAACTGAATCTGCTGGACAGCCGCGCGGTGCATGATTTCTTTGCCCGCGAGCGCATTGACCAGGTTTATCTGGCGGCGGCGAAAGTGGGCGGTATTGTTGCCAACAACACGTATCCGGCGGATTTCATCTACCAGAACATGATGATTGAGAGCAACATCATTCACGCCGCGCACTTGAACGACGTGAACAAACTGCTGTTTCTCGGATCGTCCTGCATCTACCCGAAACTGGCAAAACAGCCGATGGCAGAAAGCGAGCTGTTGCAGGGTACGCTGGAGCCGACCAACGAGCCTTACGCCATTGCCAAAATCGCCGGGATCAAACTGTGCGAATCTTACAACCGCCAGTATGGACGCGATTACCGTTCGGTCATGCCGACCAACCTGTACGGGCCGCACGACAACTTCCATCCGAGTAACTCGCACGTGATCCCCGCATTGCTGCGCCGCTTCCACGAGGCGACGGCACAGAATGCGCCGGACGTGGTGGTGTGGGGCAGCGGTACACCGATGCGCGAATTTCTGCATGTCGATGATATGGCGGCAGCAAGCATTCACGTGATGGAGCTGGCGCACGAAGTCTGGCTGGAAAATACCCAGCCGATGCTGTCACACATTAACGTCGGTACGGGCGTTGACTGCACCATCCGCGAACTGGCGCAAACCATCGCCAAAGTGGTGGGCTATAAAGGGCGTGTGGTTTTCGATGCCAGCAAACCGGACGGTACGCCGCGCAAACTGCTGGATGTAACGCGCCTGCATCAGCTTGGCTGGTATCACGAAATCTCACTGGAAGCGGGGCTTGCCAGCACCTACCAGTGGTTCCTTGAGAATCAAGACCGCTTTCGGGGGTAATGATGTTTTTACGTCAGGAAGACTTTGCCACGGTAGTGCGCTCGACTCCGCTTGTCTCTCTCGACTTTATTGTCGAGAACAGTCGCGGCGAGTTTCTGCTTGGCAAAAGAACCAACCGCCCGGCGCAGGGTTACTGGTTTGTGCCGGGAGGGCGCGTGCAGAAAGACGAAACGCTGGACGCCGCATTTGAGCGGCTGACGCTGGCGGAACTGGGGCTGCGCTTGCCGATGACAGCAGGCCAGTTTTACGGCGTCTGGCAGCATTTTTATGACGATAACTTCTCCGGCACGGATTTCACCACTCACTATGTGGTGCTCGGTTTTCGCCTGAAAGTGACGGAAGAGGAGCTGTTTCTGCCGGATGAGCAGCATGACGATTACCGCTGGCTGACGCCGGACGCGCTGCTCGCCAGTGACAATGTTCACGCTAACAGCCGCGCTTATTTTCTCGCAGAGAAGCGTGCCGGAGTACCCGGATTATGAAAATACTGGTCTACGGCATTAACTACTCGCCGGAATTAACCGGTATCGGCAAATATACTGGCGAGATGGTGGAATGGCTGGCGGCACAAGGCCACGAGGTGCGGGTCATTACTGCACCGCCGTACTACCCGCAATGGCAGGTGGGCGAGAATTATTCCGCCTGGCGTTACAAACGAGAAGAGGGCGCAGCCACGGTGTGGCGCTGCCCGCTGTATGTGCCAAAACAGCCCAGCACCCTGAAACGCCTGTTACATCTCGGCAGTTTTGCCGCCAGTAGTTTTTTTCCGCTGATGGCGCAACGTCGCTGGAAGCCGGATCGCATTATCGGCGTGGTGCCAACGCTGTTTTGTACACCGGGAATGCGCCTGCTGGCGAAACTCTCTGGTGCGCGCACTGTGCTGCATATTCAGGATTACGAAGTGGACGCCATGCTGGGACTGGGCCTTGCCGGAAAAGGCAAAGGCGGCAAAGTGGCACAGCTGGCGACAGCCTTCGAACGTAGCGGACTGCATAACGTCGATAACGTCTCCACGATTTCGCGCTCGATGATGAATAAAGCCGTTGAAAAAGGCGTGGCGGCGGAAAACGTCATCTTCTTCCCCAACTGGTCGGAAATTGCCCGTTTTCAGTATGTCGCAGAGGCCGATGTTGATGCCCTTCGTAACCAGCTTGGCCTGCCGGATAACAAAAAAATCATTCTTTACTCCGGCAATATTGGTGAAAAGCAGGGGCTGGAAAACGTTATTGCAGCCGCCGATCGCCTGCGCGATGAACCGTTGATTTTTGCCATTGTCGGGCAGGGCGGCGGCAAAGCGAGGCTGGAAAAAATGGCACAGCAACGTGGACTGACCAATTTGCAATTTTTCCCGCTGCAATCGTATGAAGCCTTGCCTGCGCTGCTGAAGATGGGCGATTGCCATCTGGTGGTGCAAAAACGCGGTGCGGCAGATGCTGTATTGCCGTCGAAGCTGACCAATATTCTGGCGGTAGGCGGTAACTCGGTGATTACCGCAGAAGCTCACACAGAACTGGGGCAGCTTTGCGAAACCTTTCCGGGGATTGCGGTTTGCGTAGAACCGGAATCGGTCGAGGCGCTGGTGGCGGGGATTCGCCAGGCGCTGCTGCTGCCCAAACACAACACGGTGGCACGTGAATATGCCGAACGCACGCTCGATAAAGAGAGCGTGTTACGTCAATTTATAAATGATATTCGGGGATAATTATGGCGCAGTCGAAACTCTATCCAGTCGTGATGGCAGGTGGCTCCGGTAGCCGCTTATGGCCGCTTTCCCGCGTACTTTATCCCAAGCAGTTTTTATGCCTGAAAGGCGATCTCACCATGTTGCAAACCACCATCTGCCGCCTGAACGGCGTGGAGTGCGAAAGCCCGGTGGTGATTTGCAATGAACAGCACCGCTTTATTGTTGCGGAACAGTTGCGTCAACTGAATAAACTTACCGAGAACATTATTCTCGAACCGGCAGGGCGCAACACCGCGCCCGCTATTGCGCTGGCGGCGCTGGCGGCAACACGTCATAGCCCGGAGAGCGACCCGCTAATGCTGGTGCTGGCGGCGGATCATGTGATTGCTGATGAAGACGCTTTTCGCGCCGCCGTGCGTAACGCTATGCCGTATGCCGAAGCGGGAAAACTGGTGACTTTCGGCATTGTGCCGGACTTACCAGAAACTGGTTATGGCTATATTCGTCGTGGTGAAGTGTCTGCGGGCGAGCAGGATGCGGTGGCCTTTGAAGTGGCGCAGTTTGTCGAAAAACCGAATCTGGAAACCGCGCAGGCCTATGTGGCAAGCGGTGATTATTACTGGAACAGCGGCATGTTCCTGTTCCGCGCCGGACGCTATCTCGAAGAACTGAAAAAATATCGCCCGGATATTCACAACGCCTGTGAAAAAGCGATGAGCGCCGTCGATCCGGATCTCGATTTTATTCGCGTGGATGAAGAAGCGTTTCTCGCCTGCCCGGAAGAGTCGGTGGATTACGCAGTCATGGAACGTACGGCTGATGCCGTTGTGGTGCCGATGGATGCGGGCTGGAGCGACGTGGGTTCCTGGTCTTCATTATGGGAGATCAGCGCCCACACCGCCGAGGGTAACGTTTGCCACGGTGATGTGATTAATCACAAAACCGAAAACAGCTATGTGTATGCCGAATCTGGCCTGGTGACCACCGTCGGGGTGAAAGATTTGGTGGTGGTGCAGACCAAAGACGCGGTGCTGATTGCCGACCGTAATGCAGTACAGGATGTGAAAAAAGTGGTCGAGCAGATCAAAGCCGATGGCCGCCATGAGCATCGGGTTCATCGCGAAGTATATCGCCCGTGGGGCAAATATGACTCTATCGACGCAGGCGACCGCTACCAGGTGAAACGCATCACCGTGAAGCCGGGCGAAGGCTTGTCGGTACAAATGCACCATCACCGCGCGGAACATTGGGTGGTGGTAGCGGGAACGGCAAAAGTCACTATTGACGGTGATATCAAACTGCTTGGTGAAAACGAGTCGATTTATATTCCGCTGGGGGCAACGCACTGCCTGGAAAATCCGGGGAAAATTCCGCTCGATTTAATTGAAGTACGCTCCGGCTCTTATCTCGAAGAGGATGATGTGGTGCGCTTCGCGGATCGCTACGGACGGGTGTGAACGTCGCATCAGGCGCTGGCTGTCGGATGCGGCGTGAACGCCTTATCCGACCTACGGTTCGAATTTTGTAGGCCTGATAAGACGCGGCAGCGTCGCATCAGGCGCTGGCTGTCGGATGCGGCGTAAACACCTTATCCGACCTACGGTTCGGATTTGTAGGCCTGATAAGACGCGGCAGCGTCGCATCAGGCAATGAATACCGAATCGCGATGTAAATAACGACAAAAACAAAATTGGCCGCTTCGGTCAGGGTCAACTATTGCCTGAAAAAGGGTAACGATATGAAAAAATTAACCTGCTTTAAAGCCTATGATATTCGCGGAAAATTAGGCGAAGAACTGAATGAAGATATCGCCTGGCGCATTGGTCGCGCCTATGGCGAATTTCTTAAACCGAAAACCATTGTTTTAGGCGGCGATGTCCGCCTCACCAGCGAAACCTTAAAAATGGCGCTGGCGAAGGGGTTACAGGATGCGGGCGTTGATGTGCTGGATATCGGCATGTCCGGCACCGAAGAGATCTATTTCGCCACTTTCCATCTCGGCGTGGATGGCGGTATTGAAGTCACCGCCAGCCATAATCCGATGGATTACAACGGCATGAAGCTGGTGCGCGAAGGGGCTCGCCCGATCAGCGGCGATACCGGACTGCGCGACGTCCAGCGCCTGGCGGAGGCCAACGATTTCCCGCCTGTCGATGAAGCAACGCGCGGTAGTTATCAGCAAATCAACCTGCGCGACGCTTACGTTGATCACCTGCTCGGCTATATCAACGTCAAAAACCTCACGCCGCTCAAACTGGTGATCAACTCCGGTAACGGCGCTGCGGGGCCAGTGGTGGATGCCATCGAAGCTCGTTTTAAAGCCCTCGGCGCACCTGTGGAATTAATCAAAGTGCACAATACGCCGGACGGCAATTTCCCCAACGGTATTCCTAATCCCCTGCTGCCGGAATGCCGCGACGACACCCGCAATGCGGTTATCAAACACGGTGCGGATATGGGCATTGCCTTTGATGGCGATTTCGACCGTTGCTTCCTGTTTGACGAAAAAGGGCAGTTTATCGAGGGCTACTACATCGTCGGCCTGCTGGCAGAAGCGTTCCTCGAAAAAAATCCCGGTGCAAAGATCATCCACGATCCGCGTCTTTCCTGGAACACCGTTGATGTGGTGACTGCTGCAGGCGGCACACCGGTAATGTCGAAAACCGGACACGCCTTTATTAAAGAACGTATGCGTAAGGAAGACGCCATCTACGGTGGCGAAATGAGCGCGCACCATTACTTCCGTGATTTTGCCTACTGCGACAGCGGCATGATCCCGTGGCTGCTGGTAGCCGAACTGGTGTGTCTGAAAGAGAAAACGCTGGGCGAACTGGTGCGCGACCGGATGGCGGCATTTCCGGCAAGCGGTGAGATCAACAGCAAACTGGCGCAACCCGTTGAGGCGATTAACCGCGTGGAACAGCATTTTAGTCGCGAGGCGCTGGCAGTGGATCGCACCGATGGCATCAGCATGACCTTTGCCGACTGGCGCTTTAACCTGCGCTCCTCCAACACCGAACCGGTAGTGCGTCTGAATGTGGAATCGCGCGGTGATGTGCCGCTGATGGAAGCCCGAACGCAAACTCTACTGACGTTGCTGAACGAGTAATGTCTGTTTTTCCCTTACCCCATTGCGGGTAGGGGGCTGATAACAGGAACAACGATGACAAATCTAAAAAAGCGCGAGAGAGCGAAAACCAATGCATCGTTAATCTCTATGGTGCAACGCTTTTCAGATATCACCATCATGTTTGCCGGGCTATGGCTGGTTTGTGAAGTGAGCGGACTGCCATTTCTCTACATGCACCTGTCGGTGGCGCTGATTACGCTGGTGGTGTTCCAGATGCTGGGCGGCATTACCGATTTTTATCGCTCCTGGCGCGGTGTTCGGGCAACGACAGAATTTGCCCTGTTGCTCCAAAACTGGACGTTAAGCGTGATTTTCAGCGCCGGACTGGTGGCGTTTAATAATGATTTCGATACGCAACTGAAAATCTGGCTGGCATGGTATGGGCTGACCAGCATTGGTCTGGTGATTTGCCGTTCATGCATTCGCATCGGTGCGGGCTGGCTGCGTAATCATGGCTATAACAAGCGCATGGTCGCGGTGGCGGGGGATTTAGCTGCCGGGCAAATGCTGATGGAGAGCTTCCGTAATCAGCCGTGGTTAGGGTTTGACGTGGTGGGCGTTTACCACGACCCGAAACCGGGCGGCGTTTCTAACGACTGGGCGGGCAATCTGCAACAACTGGTCGAGGATGCGAAAGCGGGCAAGATTCATAACGTCTATATCGCAATGCAGATGTGCGACGGCGCGCGGGTGAAGAAGCTGGTCCATGAACTGGCGGACACTACCTGTTCGGTGTTGCTGATCCCCGATGTTTTTACCTTCAACATTCTCCATTCACGTATCGAAGAGATGAACGGCGTGCCAGTGGTGCCGCTGTATGACACGCCGCTTTCCGGGGTTAACCGCCTGCTCAAACGTGCGGAAGATATTGTGCTGGCGACGCTTATTTTGCTGCTGATCTCCCCGGTACTGTGCTGCATCGCGCTGGCGGTGAAGCTCAGTTCACCGGGGCCGGTTATTTTCCGCCAGACTCGCTACGGCATGGATGGCAAGCCGATCAAAGTGTGGAAGTTCCGTTCCATGAAAGTGATGGAGAATGACAACGTGGTGACTCAGGCGACGCAGAACGATCCGCGCGTCACTAAAGTGGGGAACTTTCTGCGCCGCACTTCGCTGGACGAACTGCCGCAGTTTATCAATGTGCTGACCGGTGGGATGTCGATTGTTGGCCCGCGTCCGCATGCGGTGGCGCATAACGAACAGTATCGCCAGCTCATTGAAGGCTACATGCTGCGCCATAAAGTGAAACCGGGAATTACCGGTTGGGCGCAGATTAACGGCTGGCGCGGCGAAACCGACACGCTGGAGAAAATGGAAAAACGCGTCGAGTTCGACCTTGAGTACATCCGCGAATGGAGTGTCTGGTTCGATATCAAAATCGTTTTCCTGACGGTATTCAAAGGCTTCGTTAACAAAGCGGCATATTGATATGAGCTTACGAGAAAAAACCATCAGCGGCGCGAAGTGGTCGGCGATTGCCACGGTGATCATCATCGGCCTCGGGCTGGTGCAGATGACAGTGTTAGCGCGGATTATCGACAACCACCAGTTCGGCCTGCTGACTGTGTCGCTGGTGATCATTGCGCTGGCAGATACGCTTTCTGACTTTGGCATCGCTAACTCCATTATTCAGCGTAAAGAGATTAGCCACCTTGAACTCACCACGCTGTACTGGCTGAACGTCGGGCTGGGGATTGTGGTGTGCGTGGCGGTGTTTTTGTTGAGTGATGCTATTGGTGACGTGCTGAATAACTCGGATCTGGCGCCGTTGATTAAAACATTGTCGCTGGCGTTTGTGGTGATCCCCCACGGGCAGCAGTTCCGCGCGTTGATGCAAAAGGAGCTGGAGTTCAACAAAATCGGCATGATCGAAACCAGCGCGGTGCTGGCGGGCTTTACTTTTACGGTGGTTAGCGCCCATTTCTGGCCGCTGGCGATGACCGCGATCCTCGGTTATCTGGTCAATAGTGCGGTGAGAACGCTGCTGTTTGGTTACTTCGGTCGCAAAATTTATCGCCCGGGTCTGCATTTCTCGCTGGCGTCGGTGGCACCGAACTTACGCTTTGGTGCCTGGCTGACGGCGGACAGCATCATCAACTATCTCAATACCAACCTTTCAACGCTGGTGCTGGCGCGTATTCTCGGCGCGGGCGTGGCAGGGGGCTACAACCTGGCGTACAACGTGGCTGTTGTGCCGCCGATGAAGCTGAACCCAATCATCACCCGCGTGCTGTTTCCGGCGTTTGCCAAAATTCAGGACGACACCGAAAAGTTGCGCGTTAACTTCTACAAGCTGCTGTCGGTGGTGGGGATTATCAACTTTCCGGCCCTGCTGGGGCTGATGGTGGTATCGAATAATTTTGTGCCGCTGGTCTTTGGTGAAAAGTGGAACAGCATTATTCCGGTGCTACAGCTGCTGTGTGTAGTGGGGCTGCTGCGTTCGGTGGGTAACCCGATTGGCTCGCTGCTGATGGCGAAAGCGCGGGTCGATATCAGCTTTAAATTCAACGTATTCAAAACCTTTCTGTTTATTCCGGCGATTGTTATCGGGGGGCAGATGGCAGGCGCTATTGGCGTCACGCTCGGCTTCCTGCTGGTGCAGATTATCAACACTATTCTCAGTTACTTCGTGATGATTAAACCGGTGCTCGGTTCCAGTTATCGCCAGTACATCCTGAGTTTGTGGCTACCGTTTTATCTCTCGTTACCGACGCTTATGGTCAGTTATGCGCTGGGCGTGTTGCTGAAAGGGCAACTGACGCTGGGGACGCTGCTGGCGGTGCAAATAGCCGCTGGCGTGCTGGCGTTTGTGGTGATGATTGTGCTGTCGCGCCATCCGCTGGTGGTAGAAGTGAAGCGTCAGTTTTGTCGCAGCGAAAAAATGAAAATGCTTTTACGGGCGGGGTGAGTTGTTGTTTTCGGTTCCGGCTCGGGTTTTGTAGGCCTGATAAGACGCGCCAGCGTCGCATCAGGCAAAAAGCGGCAACGAAAACAACAAACACAACCTCACCTGGCATCAAAATTATGAGGGAAAAATGAAATTACTTATTCTGGGCAACCACACTTGCGGCAATCGCGGCGACAGCGCCATCCTGCGCGGCTTACTTGATGCCATCAACATCCTCAATCCAAACGCAGAAGTGGACGTGATGAGTCGCTATCCGGTCAGTTCTTCCTGGCTGCTTAATCGCCCGGTAATGGGCGATCCGCTGTTCCTGCAAATGAAACAACACAACAGCGCAGCGGGCGTTGTCGGGCGCGTTAAAAAAGTCCTCCGTCGCCGCTATCAACACCAGGTACTGCTTTCCCGTGTGACCGACACCGGCAAGCTGCGTAATATCGCCATCGCCCAGGGATTCACCGACTTCGTGCGTCTGCTGTCAGGTTACGACGCCATTATCCAGGTTGGTGGATCGTTTTTTGTCGATCTCTACGGCGTGCCGCAGTTTGAACACGCGCTTTGCACGTTTATGGCGAAAAAGCCGTTGTTTATGATTGGTCACAGCGTCGGCCCGTTCCAGGATGAGCAATTTAACCAACTGGCGAACTACGTTTTCGGTCACTGCGACGCGCTGATCCTGCGCGAATCGGTCAGTCATGATCTGATGAAACGCAGCAATATCACCACCGCAAAAGTCGAACATGGCGTCGACACTGCGTGGCTGGTCGATCATCACACCGAAGATTTCACCGCCAGCTATGCTGTTCAACACTGGCTGGACGTTGCCGCACAACAGAAAACCGTGGCAATTACCCTGCGCGAACTGGCACCGTTCGACAAACGCCTCGGCACCACACAACACGCGTATGAACAAGCCTTTGCCGGGGTGGTCAATCGCATTCTCGACGAAGGGTATCAGGTCATCGCGCTCTCAACCTGTACGGGTATCGACAGCTATAACAAAGACGACCGCATGGTAGCGCTCAACTTGCGTCAGCATATCAACGATCCTGCCCGTTACCACGTGGTGATGGATGAACTTAACGATCTGGAAATGGGCAAAATTCTTGGTGCCTGTGAACTCACCGTCGGTACGCGTCTGCACTCCGCCATTATCTCCATGAACTTTGCCACTCCGGCAATTGCTATCAACTACGAACATAAATCCGCCGGGATTATGCAGCAACTGGGACTGCCTGAGTTGGCGATTGATATCCGTCATTTATTAGACGGCAGCCTACAAGCGATGGTTGCGGATACCTTAGGCCAGCTTCCGGCGCTGAACGCACGAGTTAGCGAAGCCATCAACCGTGAGCGAAAGACGGGGATGCAGATGGTGCAATCCGTACTGGAACGCATTGGGGAGGTGAAATGAAGGTCGGCTTCTTTTTACTGAAATTTCCGCTGTCGTCGGAAACCTTCGTCCTCAACCAAATTACCGCGTTTATTGATATGGGCTTTGAGGTGGAGATTGTCGCGTTGCAAAAAGGGGACTTGCAAAATACCCATGCGGCGTGGACGAAATACAACCTTGCCGCCAGAACCCGCTGGTTGCAGGACGAACCTACGGGCAAAGTGGCGAAGCTGCGCCACCGCGCCAGCCAGACGTTACGCGGCATTCATCGTAAAAATACCTGGCAGGCGCTTAACATAAAACGCTATGGCGCCGAGTCGCGGAACCTGATTTTGTCTGCCATTTGCGGGCAGGTTACAACACCGTTTCGCGCCGATGTCTTTATCGCTCACTTTGGTCCGGCGGGGGTAACCGCTGCAAAATTGCGCGAACTTGGCGTAATAGGCGGCAAAATCGCTACCATCTTCCACGGCATCGATATCTCCAGCCGGGAAGTGCTCAACCACTACACACCCGAATATCAGCAATTGTTCCGCCGTGGCGATTTGATGTTACCGATCAGCGATCTGTGGGCCGGAAGGCTACAAAAGATGGGCTGTCCGAGGGAAAAAATCGCCGTATCGCGCATGGGCGTGGACACGACGCGCTTTAGCCCGCGTCCGGTTAAAGCGCCCGCAACACCGCTGGAGATTATTTCCGTCGCACGCTTAACCGAGAAGAAAGGGCTGCATGTGGCGATCGAAGCCTGCCGTCAGTTGAAAGAGCAGGGCGTGGCGTTTCGCTATCGCATTCTCGGCATCGGCCCGTGGGAACGACGCCTGCGCACACTCATCGAGCAATATCAACTGGAAGATGTGGTGGAGATGCCGGGTTTTAAACCGAGCCACGAAGTTAAGGCGATGCTCGACGACGCGGATGTCTTCCTGTTGCCATCGGTTACGGGAGCGGACGGCGATATGGAAGGGATACCCGTGGCGCTAATGGAAGCGATGGCGGTCGGCATTCCGGTGGTTTCTACTCTGCATAGCGGTATTCCGGAACTGGTGGAGGCCGATAAATCTGGCTGGCTGGTGCCTGAGAACGATGCTCGCGCACTGGCGCAACGACTGGCGGCGTTTAGCCAACTGGACACCGACGAACTGGCTCCGGTGGTCAAACGCGCTCGCGAAAAAGTCGAACATGATTTTAACCAGCAGGTGATTAACCGAGAACTCGCCAGCTTGCTGCAGGCTTTATAGAGGAGAACGTATGCCATTGAAAAAACTCTCCCGACGCGCCTTTCTGACGGCAAGCTCTGCGCTTGCCTTCCTCCATACTCCTTTCGCCCGCGCACTTTCTACGCGACAAAGCGTTAATATCAACGACTACAATCCGCACGACTGGATCGCCTCGTTCAAGCAGGCCTTCAGCGAAGGGCAAACGGTCGTCGTGCCTGCCGGATTCGTTTGCGACAATATCAACACTGGTATCTTCATTCCACCAGGCAAAACACTGCGAGTCCAGGGAAGTCTGCGCGGCAACGGCAGAGGGCGATTTGTCTTGCAGGACGGCAGCCAGGTGACAGGGGAGAAGGGCGGCAGTATGCATAACATCACCCTTGATGTGCGCGGTTCTGACTGCACCATTAAAGGGCTGGCGATGAGCGGCTTTGGCCCGGTAACGCAAATTTATATCGGCGGCAAAAACAAACGGGTCATGCGTAACCTGACTATTGATAACCTCACTGTCAGCCACGCTAACTACGCCATCTTACGCCAGGGATTTCATAACCAGATTATCGGTGCCAAAATCACTAACTGTAAATTCACCGACTTACAGGGCGACGCCATCGAATGGAACGTGGCAATCAATGATCGCGACATTTTGATATCAGACCACGTTATTGAGCGCATCAACTGTACTAATGGCAAAATCAACTGGGGTATCGGAATAGGGCTGGCAGGAAGTACTTATGATAATAACTACCCGGAAGACCAGGCGGTTAAAAACTTTGTCGTGGCGAATATCACGGGATCGGATTGTCGGCAATTGATTCATGTTGAGAACGGTAAACACTTCGTCATCCGTAATATCAAGGCTCATAATATTACGCCAGCTTTCAGCAAGAAAGCGGGTATTGATAACGCCACGGTAGCGATATATGGATGTGATAACTTTGTTATTGACAATATAGAAATGACCAATAGTGCCGGAATGTTAATCGGTTACGGAGTCATTAAAGGTAAGTATCTCTCAATACCACAAAACTTCAGACTGAATAATATTCATCTTGATAATACTCACCTTGCCTGGAAATTGCGCGGAATCCAAATTTCCGCAGGGAATGCTGTCTCATTCGTGGCGTTGACCAACATTGAAATGAAGCGTGCTTCGCTGGAGCTTCACAACAAGCCGCAGCATCTTTTTATGCGTAATATCAACGTAATGCAAGAATCCACCGCGGGCCCGGCATTGACCATGAATTTCGACCTGCGTAAGGACGTTCGTGGTGTCTTTATGGCAAAGAACGAGACGCTGCTGTCACTGATAAGTGTTCATGCGGTGAATGAAAATGGGCAAAGCTCCGTCGATATCGACAGGATTAATCACCATATCGTTAATGTGGAAAAGATAAACTTCACGTTACCGAAACGGGGGCGATAGATTTGCGACCATTCCTGGAAAAATGGCACCATACTTAAGAATAACTCTACTGCAATCCTGAGCAAAGCGGCGTAACATCGAAAGGAAATCAGCAATCAGTTCAGGGTAATTGATGCTGGCGAAAAAAAACGAACAAGCTATAATTCAGCAACCATTTTACAGGTGGATGAAATAATGACGAATTTAAAAGCAGTTATTCCTGTAGCGGGTCTTGGGATGCATATGTTGCCTGCAACTAAGGCGATTCCTAAAGAGATGCTACCGATCGTCGACAAGCCAATGATTCAGTACATTGTTGACGAGATTGTGGCTGCAGGGATCAAAGAAATCCTCCTGGTAACCCATGCGTCCAAGAACGCGGTCGAAAATCACTTCGATACCTCTTATGAATTAGAATCTCTCCTTGAACTGCGCGTGAAGCGCCAGCTGCTTGCGGAAGTACAATCTATCTGCCCGCCGGGTGTGACCATTATGAACGTGCGTCAGGGAGAACCTTTAGGTTTAGGCCACTCCATTTTGTGCGCCAGACCAGCCATTGGCGACAATCCGTTTGTCGTGGTGCTGCCGGATGTTGTTATCGACGACGCCAGTGCGGACCCGCTGCGTTACAACCTGGCCGCAATGATTGCGCGCTTTAACGAAACTGGCCGCAGCCAGGTTCTGGCAAAACGCATGCCGGGCGATCTCTCTGAATACTCCGTCATCCAGACTAAAGAACCGCTTGATCGCGAAGGCAAAGTCAGCCGCATTGTTGAATTTATCGAAAAACCGGATCAGCCGCAGACCCTGGACTCAGACATCATGGCAGTAGGTCGCTATGTGCTTTCCGCAGACATTTGGCCTGAACTGGAGCGTACTCAACCAGGGGCATGGGGACGTATTCAGTTGACGGATGCCATTGCTGAACTGGCGAAAAAACAAGCCGTCGATGCAATGCTGATGACAGGGGACAGCTACGACTGCGGCAAAAAAATGGGTTATATGCAGGCGTTTGTGAAGTACGGGCTGCGCAACCTGAAAGAAGGGGCGAAATTTCGCAAAGGCATTGAGAAGTTGTTAAGCGAGTAACAAATTCCCGACAGGAAGTATCGGTCAGTAAGTAATTAAAAACGGCAGTGAAGATTCGTAGCATAAGTTTTGCTCATTGAATCTTACTGCCGTTGTTGTTTTTATAAATACAATGAAAACAGTATGTTAGCATGCGATCATAGTTCAAATTTTTCCAGGATTTTCCTTGTTTCTACAGCTGTTTGGTAAGACAATTAGCGTTTGAATTTTTCATATTTGGCACGAGTGGGTTACGCTCGTCACATCGTGGAAATGTATGCAGTGCTCTGGTAGCTGTTAAGCCAGGGGCGGTAGCGTGCATTAATACCCTATTAATCAAATCTCGAGCAGTCTATTTCACAGCATGCTCTATAGCTATATGGAATAAAAAAGTGAAGATACTTGTTACTGGTGGCGCAGGATTTATTGGTTCTGCTGTTGTTCGTCACATAATAAATAATACGCAAGATAGTGTTGTTAATGTCGATAAATTAACATACGCCGGAAACCTGGAATCGCTCGCTGAAATTTCTGATTCTGAACGTTATTCATTTGAGCATGCAGATATCTGCGATGCCGTAGCGATGGCGCGTATTTTCGCACAGCACCAGCCAGACGCGGTGATGCACCTGGCAGCAGAGAGCCACGTTGATCGTTCAATAACTGGCCCTGCGGCATTCATTGAAACCAATATTGTAGGTACTTACGTACTTTTAGAAGCTGCGCGCAATTATTGGTCTGGTCTGGATGATGAAAAGAAAAAAGGCTTCCGCTTCCATCATATTTCTACTGATGAAGTGTATGGTGACTTACCCCATCCGGATGAAGTAAATAATAACGAAGCGTTACCGCTATTTACGGAAACGACAGCTTACGCGCCAAGTAGCCCGTATTCTGCTTCTAAAGCGTCAAGCGATCATCTGGTTCGTGCATGGAAGCGGACTTATGGTTTACCGACAATTGTGACTAATTGCTCGAACAACTATGGTCCTTACCATTTCCCGGAAAAGCTTATTCCATTGGTTATTCTTAATGCATTGGAAGGTAAGGCATTACCTATTTATGGTAAAGGAGATCAGATCCGCGACTGGTTGTATGTAGAGGATCATGCTCGAGCGTTATATACCGTAGTTACTGAAGGTAAAGCGGGTGAAACCTATAACATTGGCGGACACAACGAAAAGAAAAACATCGATGTTGTACTGACTATTTGTGATTTGTTGGATGAGATAGTCCCGAAAGAGAAATCTTATCGTGAACAAATTACTTATGTTGCCGATCGCCCGGGACACGATCGCCGCTATGCGATTGATGCCGATAAAATTAGCCGCGAATTGGGCTGGAAACCGCAAGAAACATTTGAGAGCGGTATTCGGAAAACGGTGGAATGGTACCTGTCCAATACAAATTGGGTTGAGAATGTGAAAAGCGGTGCTTATCAGTCATGGATTGAACAAAACTATGAGGGCCGTCAGTAATGAATATCCTGCTTTTTGGCAAAACAGGGCAGGTGGGTTGGGAACTGCAGCGTGCTCTGGCACCGCTGGGTAATCTGATAGCTCTTGATGTTCAATCCACTGATTATTGTGGTGATTTTAGTAATCCCGAAGGTGTAGCTGAAACCGTCAAAAAAATTCGTCCTGATGTTATTGTTAATGCGGCTGCTCACACTGCAGTAGACAAAGCGGAATCAGAACCGGATTTCGCACAATTGCTTAACGCGACAAGCGTCGAAGCGATTGCAAAAGCAGCAAATGAAGTCGGCGCCTGGGTTATACACTACTCCACTGATTATGTTTTCCCAGGCAGCGGTGACACGCCATGGCTGGAAACGGATGCAACAGCGCCGTTAAATGTTTACGGTGAAACCAAGCTAGCTGGGGAAAAAGCGTTACAAAAACATTGCGCAAAGCATCTTATTTTCCGTACCAGTTGGGTATATGCAGGCAAAGGAAATAACTTCGCCAAAACGATGTTGCGTCTGGCAAAAGAGCGCGAAGAACTGGCTGTGATTAATGATCAATTTGGTGCGCCAACAGGCGCTGAATTACTGGCTGATTGCACCGCACATGCCATTCGCGTGGCACTGAATAAACCGGAAGTCGCAGGCTTGTACCATCTGGTTGCTGGTGGTACAACAACCTGGCACGATTATGCTGCTCTGGTATTTGAAGAAGCGCGCAAAGCAGGGATCAACCTTGCCCTTAACAAACTCAACGCCGTGCCAACAACGGCCTATCCCACACCAGCCCGTCGTCCCCATAACTCTCGCCTCAATACAGAAAAGTTTCAGCAGAACTTTGCGCTTGTCTTGCCTGACTGGCAGGTGGGCGTGAAACGTATGCTCAACGAATTATTTACGACTACGGCAATTTAACAAATTTTTGCATCTCGCTCATGATGCCAGGGCGGGATGAATTAAAAGGAATGGTGAAATGAAAACGCGTAAAGGTATTATTCTGGCTGGTGGTTCCGGCACTCGTCTTTATCCTGTGACTATGGCAGTGAGCAAACAACTGCTGCCGATTTATGATAAACCTATGATCTATTACCCGCTCTCAACACTGATGCTGGCGGGTATTCGCGATATTCTTATTATCAGTACGCCACAGGATACACCGCGTTTCCAGCAATTGTTGGGAGACGGGAGCCAGTGGGGGCTTAATCTACAGTATAAAGTACAACCGAGTCCGGATGGCCTGGCGCAAGCGTTTGTCATTGGTGAAGACTTTATTGGTGGTGATGATTGTGCACTGGTGCTTGGCGATAATATCTTCTATGGACACGACTTGCCGAAACTAATGGAAGATGCTGTTAACAAAGAAAGCGGTGCCACGGTATTTGCTTATCACGTTAATGATCCTGAACGCTATGGTGTGGTGGAGTTTGATAAAAACGGTACGGCAATAAGCCTGGAAGAAAAACCGCTGCAACCGAAAAGTAACTATGCAGTTACAGGGCTTTATTTCTATGACAATGATGTTGTGGAAATGGCGAAAAACCTTAAACCATCTGCCCGTGGCGAACTAGAAATTACCGATATTAACCGTATTTATATGGAACAAGGACGTTTATCTGTCGCTATGATGGGCCGTGGTTATGCATGGCTGGATACTGGTACACATCAAAGCCTTATTGAAGCAAGTAACTTCATTGCCACCATTGAAGAGCGTCAGGGGTTGAAAGTTTCCTGTCCGGAAGAAATTGCTTACCGTAAAGGGTTTATTGATGCTGAGCAGGTGAAAGTATTAGCCGAACCGCTGAAGAAAAATGCTTATGGCCAGTATCTGCTGAAAATGATTAAAGGTTATTAATAAAATGAACGTAATTAAAACTGAAATTCCTGATGTGCTGATTTTTGAACCAAAAGTTTTTGGTGATGAGCGTGGTTTCTTTATGGAAAGCTTTAATCAGAAAGTTTTCGAAGAGGCTGTAGGGCGTAAGGTTGAGTTTGTTCAGGATAACCATTCGAAGTCTAGTAAAGGTGTTTTACGCGGGCTGCATTATCAATTAGAACCTTATGCGCAAGGAAAACTGGTACGTTGCGTTGTAGGTGAAGTTTTTGATGTTGCGGTTGATATTCGTAAATCGTCACCTACCTTTGGCAAATGGGTTGGGGTGAATTTGTCAGCTGAGAATAAGCGTCAGTTGTGGATACCTGAAGGATTTGCGCATGGGTTTTTAGTACTGAGTGAAACGGCTGAGTTTTTGTATAAGACGACAAATTATTATCATCCTGAGGCCGAAGGCTCATTACGTTGGAATGATGATGATATTAATATTAATTGGCCATCATCATTCGATATCATTCTATCAAAGAAGGATGAAAATGCGCCGTACTTCAACAGAATAATCGGTAATGGAATTATATGAGTTTATTAAAAAACACCGGCTGGAATATTTTAGGCCTGGTTATTCCACTTATCATGGCGATCCCCGTTATGGGGATCTTAGCTCGGTTATTAGGTGTTGAACGTTTTGGTCTTTTCACTATAGCTTATGCTTTAATGGGATATGCAAGTGTTTTTGATGGTGGGATATCTCGTGCAGTTATTCGGTTTGTATCTATTTATAGAAATGACAATGAAAAAGTAAATGTTATTTTAGGTTCTTCTTTATATACAGTAACCGTTTTAAGTATCCTAATAGCAATATTAACTTATTTAGTATCGCCACACTTGGTTGTTTTTTTAAAAGTGTCACAGGATATTCGACATGAAGTTGTAATAGCTCTCCAATTACTGGGGGCATGTGTGCCTGCATTGCTACTTACACAAGTATGGCGAGCATATCTTGAAGGCGTCGAAAATTTTTCTTCTTTGAACATTCAACAAGTTCTAACAAGTCCTTTCATAATATTATTACCATTAATTACAACATGGTTTTCACAAACGCTTATTTCACCAGTCTTAGGGTTGATTCTGGGCCGTTGGATTGTTGCGTTTATTAGTTGGAAACTTTGTTCGCGCCATCTTAAAAATTTCAAAAGAATATTTAGTCAAAAAGTTTTGATGGAGCTTATTAGCTTTGGTGGCTGGGTAACTCTGAGTAATATTATAGGCCCTTTAATGGGGTTTATTGACCGTTTTGCTGTCTCACATTTCGCTGGCGCTAATATTGTTGCTTACTATTCAGGGCCGTCTGATATGGTATCTCGACTTACTTTATTTCCGGGCGCTGTAGCTAGAGCTCTATTTCCAAAACTAAGTTTTGAAACTAAAGAAGAGAGCAAAATTACTTATTTTCGATCTTTAATTCTCGTTTTTTGTTTATCTATTGTTTTAGCGTTACCGTTCTTCTTATTTTCAAGCGATATATTAGGTATATGGTTAGGTAATGAGTATAGAGGAGATGCAGCGGTAGTATTCCGCATATTGTTAATTGGGTTTATTTTCAATTCAGTAGCACAAATATGTTTTGCTAGAATTCAGTCTGCTGGATTTGCTAAATGGACTGGTATTGTACATATTATAGAATTTATACCATACTTAGTTCTTTTGTATTTACTGACCGTCAAATATTCTTTTTTTGGAGCGGCGTTTGCCTTTTCATTGAGATCATTATTAGATTTTATAATTCTATTCCTGGTTGAAAGGATCGGTATCTATAACATGGATAGGATATAATATGAATGTCGTTCAAGCAATGGTTATAATATACCTTTGTTACCTAATTATATGTTTCTACTTTAAGCTTGAAATAACACATCCAGCAGTTGTACATACGATAATTTGGCTTATAAGTGCAAGCTTAATTCTTGTTTTTGCTGAAGAAAAATACTTGCCGAATAACTATTATATAGTTATAGCAAATTCAATGTTTTTTATTTTTTCTTTTATCGGTGGAATTAGTCTTTTTAATAAAAATAAAGTTTCTAAGTTAAATATTGATAAAGAATCTTATGTAAAAGCACTACCATTTTGTTTAATAATATTATTTTATTTGATTATACTAATAACCTATAATTTGAATGTATTATCAAACATATCAGCGTTCCGAGATTATCTGGTTGCTGACGATGGGGCTAATTATGGTTTACTAGGGCGTATCGCAATGTTATCGCTCTTCTCTTCTTGTTTTTTGCTTTTGAGAAGTCGAAGACTTTTCTTAATTAGTACCGTTTTGAGCATTCCTATAATTATTATACTAAGTGCAAAAACTTTGGTTTTATTGTATTTAATAACGATACTAATTTTAACTCCAAACAGGCTAAAAATATCAAAGCTACTAATCTTTGTTAGCTTATTTATTATTTTCTTTATTGGGATAATGAGACTTCGATACCCAGAAGCATCTTTTGATTTAATTTTATATTACCTATATAATTATATTTCAGGTGGTTTTTTGGCTTTTTCCCAATTGCCAGATTCATATAATCAAGTTTTTGGTTTTTATTCTTTCAGAAACGTTTACCTTTGGTTAAATGTGCTCTATCCAGTGGAGATCGCCAACATTCTTCAAGAATGGGTAAATGTCCCATTTCCTGTCAATGTATATACGTATCTTCGCCCTTACTATATGGATTTTGGTTATTTTTCATTATTATTCCCAATTATCTTTGGTTTTTTTTCGGGAAGAATATATGTGCAAAAGTATAGGAAAAAACGCATTTATTATATTGTATACCCGATAACTTTTTATGCAATAGCAATGCAGTTATTTGATGATCAATATCTTACATGGTTATCAAACTGGTTATTGCTTATAATTACTGGCTATGTAATGACTTGGGAGGGGGGATGTCGAAAATAGCAGTTTTGATAGTAACGTATAATCCGGTTATAAGTATATTGGATGATCTAATAGGAAAGATAAAAAAAGCAAAATACAATTTAGATATATTTCTCGTTGATAATGCTAGTGAAAATTCAAACATATTAAAAGCTAAATATAAGGACGAATCCAATATATTATACCTTGATGAAAATATGGGATTGGCTGGGGCACAAAATGCAGGTCTGAAAAAAATATTAAGAACAGACTGCGAAGCAGTCCTTTTTTTTGATCAAGATACTTCTCCCACAGATGCATTTTTTACTAATTTGATAGAGTCTATGTCGAAGTTGGCCCTACAGGGAGAAAAAATTGGTGCTATTGGACCTGTTTTTTACGACACAAGGACAGGAACCAAATATCCATTTATCCTCTTAAAAGGAATGCGAGCTAAGAAGGTTTTTCCAACAGATAATGTGCCACTCAAAGTTTCATTCTTGATAAACTCAGGTATGCTAGTACCAGTAAGCACATTAAAAGATGTTGGGCTAATGAAGGAGGAATTATTCATTGACTATGTCGATATTGAATGGTGTCTCCGAGCTGCAAGTAAAAAGTTTAACTTTTACGCAATTCCTGGTGCAACAATGAGTCATGCCATAGGTGATGAGCGTAAATCAGTTTTGGGTAGAGAAATTAGCATTCACAGTCCTTTGAGACGTTATTATTTAGCAAGAAATTCTATTTATATGCTTCGTTTACCATACGTCCCTCTGGGGTATAAAATAAGAGAGATTTTGTTTTCAGTGTTGAGAACAATGATATTTATATCAACTGTCAATAATAAGAAAACTTATATTGATTTTATTCTAAAAGGTTGGTCGGATGGCATTAAAAGAAATTATGGGAAGTATGTTGGAACAAGATAGATATGATTTTTTGAAATAATTAAGCATGGACAAAATTAACCCATCCAATGGAGAACCAAGTGATTAGTTCGATTACAGTTACATACAACCCAGATATTGAGTGCCTCAGGCAGCAGCTTTTATCAGTATGTAAGCAGGTTGATTTATGTGTAATTGTTGATAATGGCTCAAATAATATTATCGAGATTAAAAATTTAAATCATGAGTTTGATTTTTATCTTATTCAATTTAATGAGAATTATGGTCTCGCATATGCACAAAATAGAGGCATAGAATATGCTATGTCTTTGGGTACACAATATTTATTGTTGTTAGACCAAGATAGTATCTTGAAAGATAAATTTTCTGAGAATATGAAGTACATATATACAAAGTATAATGTTGGCATTTTAGGTCCTTCATTTTATGATCCTCAAAATAATAAAGTTTATTTTGGAACTTGTTATAAAGGACCTTTTATTAGTCGTAAACCTATCGGTGAGGTTACCGACGTGACTTTTGTCATTGCATCGGGCTCCTTTTTTTCATCAGATGTTTTTAAAAAAATTGGAGGAATGAAATCTGAACTTTTTGTAGATTATATTGATGTTGAATGGTCTCTTAGAGCAAAAAATATGGGATACAGAGTGTGCATGACTAATAGGGCTTTAATGGCTCATACAATTGGTGATTCGAGAATTACGATTCTTGGTCGGACAATATCGGTGCATAGCCCCTTAAGACGTTATTATTTGGTTAGAAATAGTTTTTATATGTTAAGGTTGCACTATGTGCCTATGGGATATAAAATTCGCGAAATTTTCTTTAATTTTTTACGTTCTATAATTTCTTTGGCAATAAGTGATAATAAAGTTAATGTGTTAACGAAAATAGGTCAAGGAATATATGATGGCATTCGTGGGAGATATGGTAATTATAAAAATAATAGATGATATTCATTTATTTGCTGTGCCATAATCAACACAAAGAAAAAGTAGTGTCTAAAGTATATTTAATACTAATAATTCACTTTTTGCTATCGGGGCTTAAATCTATACTCATTAGCCAAAACTCATCTTGAATATATAAAGGGAAAGGTTTTTATTTAACTATTAGATGCTCACAAACTTATATGTTAATATATTGTATTGTGTTAAATGTTGGGGCAAGTAGCAGTGTGTGAAAATAATGTTTTGATATATACCAGACAACCCTGGTCGATTGTGTTTTTGTAATGTGCCATTGAAAATTTGGTAATGAAAATTATATTATTTGTTTTTTTTGCGCAAATGTGTAGATAAGTTTGTTTAGAGCGTTTTTTATTAGTGCACATTTAAATAATTTTATAAACAATGATAATTTATTAATTATAATATTAAAGTGTTTTATATTTTAATTGCCAATTTTTTATAGCAATGCTCCACAATAATTCTGAATGGTGTTTTTTCGTAAACGGTAAACTATTATATGACAGCTAGTACAACTAAAGTTTTGCACTTACAATTACTCCCACTCTTAAGTGGTGTTCAAAGGGTAACATTAAACGAAATTAGTGCTTTATATACTGACTATGATTATACACTAGTTTGCTCAAAAAATGGTCCGCTAACCAATGCATTGCTGGAATATGATGTCGATTGTCATTGTATCCCCGAACTTACGAGAGAAATTACCGTAAAGAATGATTTTAAAGCATTGTTCAAGCTTTATAAGTTTATAAAAAAAGAAAAATTTGACATTGTGCATACGCATTCTTCAAAAACAGGCGTTTTGGGGCGAGTTGCAGCCAAATTAGCTCGTGTTGGAAAGGTGATCCACACTGTACATGGGTTTTCTTTTCCAGCAGCATCTAGTAAAAAAAGTTATTACCTTTATTTTTTCATGGAATGGATAGCAAAGTTTTTTACGGATAAGTTAATTGTCTTGAATAAAGATGATGAATATATAGCAATAAACAAATTAAAATTCAAACGGGATAAAGTCTTTTTAATTCCTAATGGAGTAGACACTGATAAGTTTTCGCCTTTAGAAAATAAAACTTATAGTAGCGCCTTGAATTTAGTAATGGTTGGTAGATTATCAAAGCAAAAAGATCCTGAGACATTATTGCTTGCTGTTGAAAAACTATTGAATGAAAATGTTAATGTTAAGCTGACACTTGTAGGAGATGGTGAATTAAAAGAACAGTTAGAAAGCAGGTTCAAACGGCAAGATGGGCGTATAATTTTTCATGGATGGTCAGATAATATTGTTAATGTTTTGAAAGTTAATGATCTGTTTATATTGCCTTCTCTTTGGGAGGGCATGCCATTAGCAATTTTAGAGGCATTGAGCTGTGGACTACCATGTATAGTCACCAATATTCCAGGCAATAATAGCTTAATAGAAGATGGCTATAATGGTTGTTTGTTTGAAATTAGAGATTATCAGTTGTTATCTCAAAAAATTATGTCATATGTTGGTAAGCCAGAACTGATTGCACAGCAATCCACCAATGCACGATCATTTATTCTGAAAAATTATGGATTAGTTAAAAGAAATAATAAGGTCAGACAGCTATATGATAATTAGTGAGACCGAAAAGTTAAAAAAGAACAGATTCTTCAAAGTAATAAATAAAATTACAGTTTTTTTATTGCAATGATTCACGTAACATCTGCATTACATTCAAGCCGCACACCCCGCGGTGACCACCCCTGACAGGAGTAAACAATGTCAAAGCAACAGATCGGCGTCGTCGGTATGGCAGTGATGGGACGCAACCTTGCGCTCAACATCGAAAGCCGTGGTTATACCGTCTCTATTTTCAACCGTTCCCGTGAAAAGACGGAAGAAGTGATTGCCGAAAATCCAGGCAAGAAACTGGTTCCTTACTATACGGTGAAAGAGTTCGTTGAATCTCTTGAAACGCCTCGTCGCATCCTGTTAATGGTGAAAGCAGGTGCAGGCACGGATGCTGCTATTGATTCCCTTAAACCATATCTCGATAAAGGTGATATCATCATTGATGGTGGTAATACCTTCTTCCAGGACACCATTCGTCGTAACCGCGAGCTTTCTGCAGAAGGCTTTAACTTCATCGGTACGGGTGTTTCCGGTGGTGAAGAGGGCGCGCTGAAAGGGCCTTCCATCATGCCTGGTGGGCAGAAAGAAGCCTACGAACTGGTTGCGCCTATCCTGACCAAAATCGCCGCCGTGGCTGAAGATGGTGAACCGTGCGTTACCTATATTGGTGCTGATGGCGCAGGTCACTATGTGAAGATGGTTCACAACGGTATTGAATACGGTGATATGCAACTGATTGCTGAAGCCTATTCTCTGCTGAAAGGTGGTCTAAATCTCTCTAACGAAGAACTGGCACAGACCTTTACCGAGTGGAATAACGGTGAACTTAGCAGCTATCTGATTGACATCACTAAAGACATCTTCACCAAAAAAGATGAAGACGGTAACTACCTGGTTGATGTGATCCTGGATGAAGCAGCGAACAAAGGTACGGGTAAATGGACCAGCCAGAGCGCTCTGGATCTCGGTGAGCCTTTGTCGCTGATCACCGAATCAGTGTTCGCACGTTACATCTCTTCTCTCAAAGATCAGCGTGTAGCTGCATCTAAAGTACTGTCAGGTCCTCAAGCGCTGCCAGCAGGGGACAAAGCAGAGTTCATCGAGAAAGTTCGCCGTGCGCTGTATCTGGGTAAGATTGTTTCTTACGCTCAGGGCTTCTCTCAACTGCGTGCCGCGTCAGAAGAGTACAACTGGGATCTGAACTATGGTGAAATCGCGAAGATCTTCCGTGCCGGTTGTATTATTCGTGCTCAGTTCCTGCAGAAAATCACGGATGCTTACGCCGAAAATCCGAAGATTGCTAACCTGCTGTTAGCTCCGTACTTTAAGAAAATTGCCGACGATTACCAGCAAGCTCTGCGTGATGTTGTTGCTTATGCTGTGCAGAACGGTATTCCCGTACCTACCTTCTCTGCAGCGGTTGCTTATTACGATAGCTACCGTGCCGCAGTACTGCCTGCGAACCTGATCCAGGCACAGCGTGACTATTTCGGTGCGCATACCTATAAGCGCATTGATAAAGATGGCGTATTCCATACCGAATGGTTGGATTAATCTGATTTAATTATCAATGCACTAAGGCCCGGCATTTATCGCCGGGCTTTTTTTTGCCATCAATCTTATTGATTTAATTTCATTGCTTAATACTAACTTAATAAATAGCAGCTATTCTTATAAAGAAAATCTGAAATGTTTTTCGTTTCGTTGACCAAGGTTCATCGTGGCGTTAAAACTTTTAACTCTTATCAGGGTGCTAAAAACATCATGATTCATAGTTAAGTTAATTCTGAGAGCATGAAATGAAAATCACCATTTCCGGAACCGGTTATGTTGGCCTGTCTAATGGGCTCTTAATCGCACAAAATCATAACGTTGCAGCATTAGATATTTTACCAACTCGTGTTGCAATGCTGAATGATCGGATATCTCCTATTGTTGATAAAGAAATTCAGCAATTTTTGCAATCAGACAAAATACGTTTTAATGCGACGTTAGATAAAAAAGAAGCCTACCGGAATGCTGATTATGTAATCATCGCAACCCCGACCGACTATGATCCTAAAACCAATTATTTCAATACATCTAGCGTAGAGTCTGTAATTAAAGATGTTACAGAAATAAACCCTTATGCAGTGATGATTATTAAGTCCACGGTTCCGGTAGGTTTTACGGCCGCGATGCAAAAAAAGTTCAAGACTGAAAACATCATCTTCTCCCCTGAATTCCTCCGAGAAGGCAAAGCCCTTTACGATAACCTTCATCCTTCCCGTATTGTGATAGGCGAACGTTCTGAACGTGCACAGCGTTTTGCCGCGTTATTACAGGAAGGGGCGATTAAGAAAAATATCCCTACTCTGTTTACTGATTCAACAGAAGCAGAGGCCATTAAACTTTTTGCCAATACTTACCTTGCCATGCGCGTGGCGTACTTTAACGAGCTGGACAGTTATGCAGAAAGCCTGGGGTTGAACACCCGTCAAATCATTGAAGGTGTTTGTCTTGATCCGCGTATCGGCAACCATTACAACAATCCATCATTTGGTTACGGTGGTTACTGTTTACCGAAAGATACCAAGCAGCTTCTGGCAAATTATCAGTCTGTGCCAAACAACATCATTTCTGCCATCGTTGATGCTAACCGTACCCGCAAAGACTTTATAGCCGATGCTATCTTGTCGCGTAAACCAAAAGTCGTCGGGATATATCGCCTGATTATGAAGAGCGGTTCAGATAACTTCCGTGCGTCTTCCATTCAGGGGATCATGAAGCGTATCAAAGCTAAGGGGGTAGAAGTGATTATCTATGAACCGGTAATGAAGGAAGAAATGTTTTTCAATTCACGACTGGAACGTGATCTCGCCACCTTCAAACAACAAGCCGATGTCATTATTTCCAACCGTATGGCAGAAGAGCTTAAGGATGTGACAGACAAGGTTTATACTCGCGATCTCTTTGGCAGCGACTAACCTTCTGTAATCAGGGCTATTTTCGCCCTGATTGTCTTTTGTAACTCGTATAACAATTCATTGTTTTTATCATTTATCCTATAGCATTCATGCAGATTATCGCTAAACTATGGCGACCTGAAATTTTCCGTCTGTTAGGGTAATGATGAAAGTTGAAAATAATAATATTTCTGGGCATAACAATGACCCGGAGCAGATTGATTTAATTGATTTACTGATGCAACTGTGGCGTGGGAAGATGACAATCTTCATCACTGTCATTGTGGCTATCGCGCTGGCTATCGGATATCTGGCGGTAGCGAAAGAGAAATGGACGTCGACAGCCATTATTACTCAGCCAGATGTGGGGCAAATTGCTGGTTATAACAATGCCATGAATGTTATCTATGGTCAGGCTGCACCGAAAGTGTCGGATTTACAGGAGGCGTTAATTGGTCGCTTCAGTTCTGCCTTCTCTGCATTAGCCGAAACGCTGGATAATCAGGAAGAACCAGAAAAACTGACCATTGAGCCTTCTGTTAAAAACCAGCCGTTACCGCTAGCTGTTTCTTATGTCGGGCAAACTGCGGCGGGCGCACAGAAGAAGCTGGCTGAATATATTCAACAGGTTGATGACCAGGTAAATAAAGAGCTGGAAAAGGACCTGAAAGATAATATTGCTTTGGGTATGAAAAACCTGAAAGACTCTTTGAAAACGCAGGAAGTGGTGGCGCAGGAGCAAAAAGATCTGCGTATCCGCCAGATTCAGGAAGCGTTGCAATATGCAAATCAGGCGCAGTTGGCAAAGCCGCAGATCCAGCAGACTGGTGAAGATATCACGCAAGACACATTGTTTCTGTTAGGTAGCGATGCACTGGAGTCGATGATCAAGCATGAATCAACTCGTCCTCTGGTTTTCTCGCCTGGCTACTATCAGACTCGTCAAAACCTGCTGGATATCGAAAGTCTGAAGGTTGATGATCTTGATATAAATGCCTACCGTTACGTCATGAAACCTACACTGCCAGTACGTCGCGATAGTCCGAAAAAGGGCATCACTCTGGTTCTGGCTGTGCTGCTGGGCGGTATGGTCGGCGCGGGGATTGTGCTTGGGCGTAACGCGCTGCGTAATTACAACGCGAAGTAATCTTTTTAGCTTTAAAGAAAACGGGCAGGGTGGCGACACCGTGCCCGTTTTTTGTTGCCGGATGCGACAACAGTGTCGCATCCGGTCAGCCTGCAACTCACTGATGCCGTTTACGCAGGTTCTCAATCACCGTTGTTAAGTCCAAATCCTGATCCTGCAGCAATACCAGCAGGTGATACATCAAGTCAGACGCCTCGTTGGTCAGCTCAAAGCGGTCATGTACTGTCGCGGCCAGTGCGGTTTCCACGCCTTCTTCGCCCACTTTCTGCGCAATGCGTTTGGTGCCGCTGGCATACAGTTTGGCGGTATAGGAGGTTTCTGGGTCGGCAGATTTGCGTTCGGCGAGCAGTTGTTCCAATTGATACAGGAACAACCACTGGTGAGCGGTGTCGCCGAAGCAGCTACTGGTGCCTTTATGGCAGGTTGGGCCGATGGGATTCGCCAGCACCAATAACGTGTCGTTGTCGCAGTCCGACGCAATGCTCACTACGTTGAGGAAATTGCCCGACGTTTCGCCTTTGGTCCACAGTCTCTGTTTAGTGCGCGAGAAGAAGGTGACTTTGCCGCTTTCAATGGTTTTGTCTAAGGCTTCCGGGTTCATATAGCCCAGCATCAACACTTCGCCGGATACCGCGTGTTGCACAATCACCGGCATCAGCCCGTCGGTTTTTTCCCAGTCCAGTTCGCGGCGTTGTTGTTCTGTTAACATATCCTGATCTCCACGCCCTGTGTTGCCAGGTACGCTTTTAATTCACCAATATTGATTATTTGTTTGTGAAAGACGGAAGCTGCCAGCGCCCCGTCAACGTCGGCATCACGGAAGGCTTCAAGGAAGTGTTCCATGGTACCTGCGCCACCAGAGGCAATTAACGGCACGTGGCAGACGTCACGCACTTTTTTCAGTTGTTCGAGGTCGTAACCGTTACGCACACCGTCCTGATTCATCATGTTGAGGACGATTTCTCCAGCGCCGCGTTTTTGTACTTCCTCTACCCAGTCGAGTGTTTCCCATTGAGTGACGCGGGTGCGGCTTTCATCGCCGGTATATTGATTAACGTGATACTTGCCGGTTCCGGCGTCGAACCAGGTATCAATGCCGACCACAATACACTGCACACCAAAGCGGTCCGCCAGACGAGTAATTAATGTCGGGTCTGCCAGCGCAGGGGAGTTGATGGAGATTTTATCCGCGCCAAAGGAAAGAATTTTGGCTGCGTCATCCAGCGATTTAATCCCGCCCGCCACGCAGAACGGAATGTCGATCACTTCCGCCACGCGAGATACCCAGCTTTTATCTACCACGCGACCATCGCTGGAAGCGGTGATATCGTAGAATACCAGTTCGTCTGCGCCTTCTTCGGCGTAGCGTTTTGCCAGCGGCACGATATCGCCAATGATTTCATGGTTGCGAAACTGTATGCCTTTCACCACCTGACCATCACGAACGTCGAGACACGGAATTATGCGTTTTGCCAGCATGCGATAGCCTCCTTCACGGTGAATTTACCTTCCAGTAATGCACGACCAACAATTACGCCGCGCACGCCACTACCACGCAGAGCAGCCACGTCGTTAATGTCGCCAATGCCGCCGGAGGACTGAAATGCCACTTGCGGATATCTGGCGCACACCTCTTCATATAAAGAGACGTTAGAGCCTGCCAGCGTGCCGTCGCGCGAAATATCGGTACACAGCACATGTTTCAGGCCGACGGGCAGATAGGTTTCCACCAGTTGTTCCAGCGAAACGCCCGAGTTCTCTTGCCAGCCGCTCACTGCCACCTGCTTGTTGCCTTGCTCGTCAATGCGCACGTCCAGCGCCAGCACTAATGCATCCGCACCGAAGCGTTCAAACCAGCCTTTCACTACGTCGGGTGATTTCACTGCGGTGGAGCCAACCACCACGCGCGCAACGCCTGCTTCCAGTAACGCCGCCACGTCTTCTTCGCTACGCATACCGCCGCCAACCTGCACCGGGACGTTAACGCCCGCGACCAGGGTTTTAATCAGTGGAATTTGCCGTTTAGCTGGATCTTTTGCCCCGGTCAGATCCACCAGGTGCAGCACTTCGGCACCTTGTGCGGCGTAATCCTGTAAGCGCGGCAGCGGGTCGTTACCGTAATCGCGCTGTTTACCGTAATCGCCCTGATGGAGACGCACCACGGTGCCGTCGATTAAATCTAATGCCGGAATAATCATCACATCTCCAGGAAATTTTTCAGCAACTTAGCACCAGCAGCGCCAGAGCGTTCCGGGTGGAACTGCACGCCGTAGAAGTTATCTTTTTGCACTGCAGCGGTGAATGGTTCGCCGTAGTTGCACTGAGCGATAGTCCACGGATTGATCGGCATCGCGTAGCTATGCACAAAGTAAAAATAGGCGCCGTCTTCAATCCCCTGAAACAGGCGGTTGCCAGCCTGCGGGTAAACGCGGTTCCAGCCCATATGTGGTAGCGGCAGACCGAAGTCGGTCATTTTCGGCACATCTTCGTCGATGATGCCCAGCAAATCGATGCCGTTGCTCTCTTCGCTGCGTCGCCCCAGCAGTTGCATCCCCAGGCAGATGCCCAGCACCGGTTGGGTACAGGCTTTGATGAGATCAAACAGTTCGCGCTCACGCACCTGATCCATCGCCGCTTGAGCGGTGCCGACGCCAGGTAAGAAAAGTTTATCGGCCAGCAACACCACGTCCGGGTCACGGCTGACTTTTGGTTCATAACCGTGACGCGCAATGGCAGACTTCACCGAGTTCAAATTGGCGCAGCCGGTATCAAGGATCACCACGTTCATTACAGCACTCCTTTCGACGAGGGCAGGGTGTCGCCTTCCACGCGGATGGCCTGGCGCAGAGTGCGACCAAAGGCTTTGAACAGGCTCTCTACACGGTGGTGATCGTTTTTACCTTTGGTTTTCAGGTGCAGCGTCACGCCCATGGTGTAAGAGAGCGAACGGAAGAAGTGTTCGATCATTTCGGTGCTAAGATCGCCCACGCGCTGGTAGGTAAACTCGGCTTTATATTCCAGGTGCGGGCGACCAGAGATATCCAGCGCGCAGCGGGCAAGGCATTCGTCCATCGGCAGCACAAAACCAAAGCGGCAAATACCGCGTTTGTCGCCGAGGGCAATTTTTAACGCTTCGCCCAGCGCCAGCCCGGTATCTTCGACGGTGTGGTGATCGTCGATATACAGATCGCCTTTAACGCTGATTTCCATGCGGAAACCGCCGTGTGTGGCTATCTGATCCAGCATGTGGTCAAAGAAGCCAACGCCGGTGTTAATCTTGCTGCCGCCTTCGCGATCCAGCCATACCTGAACGTCAATCTGCGTCTCTTTGGTGTTGCGCACCACGTGGGCGTAACGATCACGTCTGGTGAGTTGCTCGCCAATCATCGGCCAGTTCAGGGTTTCGCGGTCGTAGCGTAAACCATTAATACCCATGTTTTCCGCCAGTTGAATATCGGTCACGCGATCGCCAATCACGTAACTATTGGCGCGATCCATCGCCTGTTCAGCCAGGTAACGCTCCACCAGTTTTACTTTCGGCTTACGGCAGTCGCATTCATCGGAAGGCCGGTGCGGGCAAATCAGCACTTCATCAAACTGCACGCCTTGCGAGGTGAAGATCTGCATCATCAGATTGTGCGGGCCATCGAAATCCGCCTGTGGGAAACTTTGCGTTCCCAGACCATCCTGATTGGTGATCATTACCAGCTTATAGCCCGCTTTTTGCAGCTTCAGCAGCTCCGGGATCACGCCTGGTTCAAAGGCGAGTTTGTCAAAACGGTCCACCTGAAAATCACTCGGCGGCTCGCTAATCAGGGTTCCATCGCGATCGATAAAAAGATACTTCTGACTCATCAAACTTGCTCCGCACGTAAGGCGTCAATGACGCGCTGGCTTTCTTCACGGGTTCCGACGGTAATTCGCAGGCAGCCGCTTAAAGAGGGTTGTTTATTTTGATCTCGTAAGATAATGCCCTGATCCCACAAAGATTTAAACACTGCGCTGGAAGCTTTAAAGCGCGCCAGAATGTAGTTGGTTTCGGAGTCGAAAACCTGCTCCACGCAGGGAGTTTCTTTCAGTGCGGCAATCAGGTATTCGCGTTCTGCAATAATTTGCGCCACCCGCTCACGCATGGCGACGATTCCCTGCGGACTTAACGCCTGAGCTGCAATGTCGGCAACCGGCGTCGAGAGCGGGTAGGGGGCGATCACTTTCATCAGTAGGTTGATGACTTCTTCGTTTGCCAGCGTAAACCCGCAACGAAGACCCGCCAGAGCGAAGGCTTTCGAAAGAGTACGCAAAATAGCCAGGTGCGGATATTCCGCCAGCCAGCCCGCCAGCGATGCCTGTGGACAAAATTCAATATAGGCTTCATCGGCAACCACAATCGCCTTACCGCGCGTTAACTCCAGCAGCGTGCGAAAATCTTGCGGATTGATCAGTTGCCCGGTCGGGTTGTTGGGGCTGCAAACATAGACCACTTTTACGCCATCCAGCTTGTCGGAAATGCCCTGCAAGTCCAGTTGCCAGTTTTCCAGCGTCGGCACTGTTCGGCACTCAACGCCAATGGTTTCGGCGCTGACGCTGTACATGCCGTACGTTGGCGGGCAATAGAGAATCGCGTCTTTACCCGGTTCGCAAAAAGCGCGAATCAGCAGTTCAATACCTTCGTCCGCACCACGGCTGACCAGAACCTGCTCCGGCTTCACGCCCGCATACTGCGCGTAATTTTCAATTACCGCTTTCGGCTGGCATTCCGGGTAGCGGTTGAGCGTTTGCTGAGTAAGCTGAAACTCGACGGCTGTGGGATATTCGTTGGCGTTCAGCCAGACGTCGCCGTTACCGCCCAGACGACGCGCCGACTGATACGGCGTCAGGTTGCGGACGTTTTCACGCGCTAAATCGGTAATAGTCACGGTGCTCATGCTTGCTCCTTCAGGGCGTTAACACGCAAAGTAACGGCATTTTTGTGGGCGGTCAGGCGCTCGGCGGCGGCCAGTGTTTCAATGGTCGAAGCCAGCGCGGAGAACCCCTCTTTCGACAGTTCCTGCACGGTCATGCGCTTCTGGAAATCCGCCAGCCCGAGGCTGGAACAGGTGGCGGTGTAACCGTAAGTCGGCAGAACATGGTTGGTGCCGGAGGCATAGTCGCCCGCCGATTCCGGTGACCAGTCACCAAGAAATACCGAACCGGCGCTGGTGATGCCATCGACCAGATCACGGGCGTTGCGGGTCTGAATGATCAGGTGCTCCGGGCCGTACTGGTTGGAGATCGCCACGCATTGCGCTAAATCGTTGGTCACGATCAGGCGGCTGGCGCTCAGTGCCTGACGTGCGGTTTCGGCACGCGGCAGTTCTGCCAGCTGGCGTTCGACGGCTTCTGCAACGCGACGTGCCATATCGGCGTCAGGCGTCAGTAAGATCACCTGTGAATCCGGGCCGTGTTCGGCCTGGGAGAGTAAATCAGAGGCGACAAAATCCGGCGTAGCGCCGCTATCAGCAATCACCAGCACTTCCGATGGACCCGCTGGCATATCGATCGCTGCGCCGTCCAGACGCTGGCTAACCTGACGTTTTGCTTCGGTGACAAAGGCGTTACCTGGCCCGAAGATTTTGGCCACTTTCGGCACAGATTCAGTACCAAACGCCAGCGCGGCAATGGCCTGTGCGCCGCCGACATTAAACACGTCCTGCACGCCGCACAGTTGCGC
Source organism: Escherichia sp. B1147 (assembly GCF_001660175.1). Taxonomy (NCBI): domain Bacteria; kingdom Pseudomonadati; phylum Pseudomonadota; class Gammaproteobacteria; order Enterobacterales; family Enterobacteriaceae; genus Escherichia; species Escherichia sp. B1147. Next base: position 61,293 of record NZ_LFHY01000014.1, on the reverse strand, counting down.
CGCGTAGAGGATCTCATCGGCAATCGGCGGCGGCGAGCACAACACCACTTTATTACAGCCCGCAATACGCGCTGGCGTCGCCAGCATTAATACCGTTGAGAAGAGCGGGGCAGATCCGCCAGGAATATACAAACCTACCGAAGCCACTGGTCGCGTTATCTGCTGACAACGTATGCCAGGCTGAGTTTCGACATCTACTGTCGGCAGTTTTTGCGCAGTGTGGAAGGTTTCAATATTCTTTACTGCGACCGCCATCGCCTGTTTTAGCTCGTCGCTCAGGCGTTCGCAGGCTTCGGCAATTTCTTCAGCAGAAACTTTCAGCGCAGTAACCGTGGTTTTATCAAACTTCTCGCTGTATTCCCGCAGGGCGTCATCTCCACGTGCTTTAACATTATTGAGAATGTCGTTAACGGTGCGGGTAATGCTTTCAGAGGCGGAGATTGCCGGGCGCATCAGCAGTTGACGTTGTTGCTCCGCAGTACAATTATTCCAGTCAATGATTGTGTTAAAGCTCATGGCCATCACTCCATCATCTTCTCAATCGGCAGGACCAGAATCGAGCTGGCTCCCAGCGCCTTCAGTTTTTCCATGGTTTCCCAGAACAGAGTTTCGCTACTGACCATGTGCATGGCTACGCGTTGTTGGTCACCTGCCAGCGGCAAAATGGTTGGGCGTTCTGCGCCTGGCAACAGGGCGATCACTTCATCCAGACGCTCGGTCGGTGCGTGCATCATGATGTATTTTGATTCGCGCGCCTGGATAACGCCCTGAATACGGGTCAGCAGTTTGTCGATCAGTTGCTGTTTGGATTCTTCCATTTCACCATCGCGCTGGATCAGGCAGGCTTTCGAGCGGTAGATAACCTCCACTTCGCGCAGGCCGTTGGCTTCCAGCGTGGCGCCAGTGGAAACCAGATCGCAAATCGCATCTGCCAGTCCGGCGCGCGGGGCCACTTCAACAGAACCGTTCAGTAAGCAGGATTTAAAAGAGATACCTTTCTGGTCGAGATAACGCTTGAGCAGGTGAGGATAAGAGGTGGCGATACGTTTACCGTTTAAGGAGAGCGGGCCGTCCCAGGCTTCATCAACCGGCGTTGCCAGCGAAAGGCGGCAGCCGCCGAAGTCAAGACGACGCAGGGTAAAGTAGCGCGGATCTTCTCCCTGGGCGCGGCGGTTAAGCAGTTCTTCTTCCAGCACGTTTTCGCCGATAATCCCAAGGTCAACCACGCCGTCCATCACCAGACCGGGAATGTCGTCGTCCCGCACGCGGAGAATGTCAATCGGCATGTTTTCTGCCATCGCGATCAGGCGCTGTGTGTGAAGATTAATTTTAATGCCACAGCGCGCCAGTAATTCGCGTGAGTCATCACTTAAACGACCGGATTTCTGCATAGCTATGCGTAAACGAGTGTTGTCTGTCATTTTCTTCTTCCTCTTTAAACCTGTCTGAACCGTTATCAACCGCGCAATAAAAAAGCCCCCGGAAGGTGATCTTCCGGGGGCTTTCTCATGCGTTCATGCACCACTGGAAGATCTGAATGTCTTCCAGCACACATCGCCTGAAAGACTAGTCAGGATGATGGTGATGATGGTGGTGTTTAAATTGAACGCGTGTCATAAAATTCTCTGTGAATGTTTATTCAACTGATGTCTTTTAACCTAAACCACTTTCACGTTAGAAAGCAAGGGCTTTTTTATATATTTTGTGGCGATGGATTTGTTTAATGAATGAGCAGGGAAGGGAGGGGGCTAAGAGGACTGTCCTCTAACCTGACGGCACCAAAAATAGCAAAGTCTGATTTTTCGTCTCGCTGACAATGTCTTGATCTACAAACTAATTAATAAATAGTTAATTAACGCCCATCATTGTACAATGAAATGTACAAAAGAGGAGATTGACATGCGTACAATTAGCTACAGCGAAGCGCGTCAGAATTTGTCGGCAACAATGATGAAAGCCGTTGAAGATCATGCCCCGATCCTTATTACTCGTCAGAATGGAGAGGCTTGTGTTCTGATGTCACTCGAAGAATACAACTCGCTGGAAGAGACGGCTTATCTACTGCGTTCCCCCGCTAACGCCCGGAGATTGATGGACTCAATCGATAGCCTGAAATCAGGCAAAGGAACGGAAAAGGACATTATTGAGTGAAACTAATCTGGTCTGAGGAATCATGGGATGATTATCTGTACTGGCAGGAAACAGATAAGCGAATTGTTAAAAAGATCAATGAACTTATCAAAGATACCCGCAGAACACCATTTGAAGGTAAGGGGAAGCCAGAACCCCTGAAACATAATTTGTCAGGCTTCTGGTCCCGACGCGTTACAGAGGAACACCGTCTGGTATACGCGGTTACTGATGATTCACTGCTCATTGCAGCATGTCGTTATCATTATTGAAGAGATTCATTCATAGAATGAATTGTCAGTTTTGATACGCTAGCGTAGCCTTATAGATCTAAGGTGTATCAGGAGAAAACGGATGAAAAAGGTCGCAATTGTCGGGTTAGGGTGGTTAGGCATGCCGCTGGCGATGTCACTTTCAGCGCGAGGCTGGCAAGTCACCGGGAGTAAAACGACACAAGATGGTGTCGAAGCGGCCCAAATGAGTGGGATTGATAGCTATCTGCTTCGCATGGAGCCCGAATTAGTTTGCGATTCTGACGATCTGGATGCCCTGATGGATGCTGACGCGCTGGTGATTACGCTTCCGGCACGTCGTAGCGGCTCCGGCGATGAGTTCTATTTACAAGCTGTGCAGGAGTTGGTAGACAGTGCGCTGGCTCACCATATTCCCCGCATTATTTTTACCAGCTCAACGTCTGTCTACGGCGACGCACAAGGCACTGTGAAAGAAACCACCCCGCGTAATCCGCTGACCCATAGTGGACGAGTGTTAAAAGAGCTGGAAGACTGGCTGCACAATTTACCTGGTACTTCGGTTGATATTTTGCGTCTTGCTGGTCTGGTCGGACCTGGGCGTCATCCTGGACGCTTCTTTGCCGGAAAAACAGCACCGGACGGTGAACATGGTGTGAATTTAGTCCATTTAGAAGATGTTATTGGCGCTATCACTCTGTTGTTACAGGCACCTAAAGGCGGACACATCTATAATATATGTGCGCCAGCTCACCCTGCGCGCAATGTTTTCTATCCGCAGATGGCTCGTTTACTGGGGCTGGAGCCTCCGCAGTTCAGAAACAGTCTGGACAGCGGCAAAGGTAAAATTGTTGATGGGAGTCGGATCTGTAATGAACTGGGATTTGAATACCAGTATCCCGATCCGCTGGTAATGCCGCTGGAGTAAACGATCACGCCAGCAGGACGCCGCATACACTGCAAGGGGGCGTGTATGAAACCACTGCTGGATGTGTTGATGATCCTCGATGCCTTAGAAAAGGAAGGCAGTTTTGCGGCGGCGTCGGCCAAACTTTACAAGACGCCGTCCGCTCTGAGTTATACCGTTCATAAGCTGGAAAGCGACCTTAATATTCAATTACTCGATCGTAGCGGACACCGCGCTAAATTTACCCGCACCGGAAAAATGCTATTAGAGAAAGGGCGGGAAATACTCCACACTGTTCATGAACTGGAAAAACAGGCGATCAAACTTCATGAAGGTTGGGAAAACGAGCTGGTGATTGGAGTAGACGACACTTTCCCTTTTTCTCTGCTTGCGCCGCTCATTGAAGTCTTTTATCAACATCACAGCGTAACGCGGTTGAAATTTATCAACGGCGTCCTGGGCGGTTCCTGGGAGGCTCTGACCCAGGGCAGGGCAGATATTATTGTTGGTGCAATGCATGAACCGCCATCTTCCAGCGAATATGGTTTCTCTCGGTTGGGCTGTCTGGAACAAGTTTTCGCGATTGCACCTCATCATCCGCTAGCTCTGGAAGAGGAACCGCTAAATCGCCGTATCATTAAACGCTATCGGGCGATTATCGTGGGTGATACTGCGCAGGCAGGCGCTTCTACGGCATCACAACTTCTCGACGAACAAGAGGCCATTACCGTATTTGATTTTAAAACCAAACTGGAATTGCAAATCAGTGGCCTTGGGTGCGGTTATTTACCGCGCTATCTGGCGCAACGCTTTCTCGATAGTGGCGCGTTAATTGAGAAGAAAGTGGTTGCGCAATCCCTCTTTGAACCCGTATGGATTGGATGGAATGAACAAACCGCAGGACTTGCCAGCGCGTGGTGGCGTGATGAGATTTTAGCAAATAGTGCTATTGCTGGTGTTTATGCAAAATCTGAAGACGGAAAATCAGCCATTTAAATAAAAAATTATATGACAAGCTTCTCATTCTCTTGTCATTTACCCCCCATTTAGGCACAATGCGCCGCTGTCAAAAAATGACTAAAAACCGACGTTTAATCTGCGTCGGTTATTTTTTGCTTCAAACCAATCATTCATACCAAGAGGCCGGGCTTCGTACCGGATAGATATTTACTAAAAATCGACAGTTGTTGTCGCTGAGGAATCCAAAAAAATGGGGCAATTTTTTGCTTACGCGACGGTTATCACCGTAAAGGAGAATGACCATGTCGCATAACGTTACTCCAAACACCTCTCGCGTGGAATTGCGTAAAACGCTTACGTTAGTTCCGGTTGTAATGATGGGTCTTGCCTATATGCAGCCGATGACGCTGTTTGATACATTTGGTATCGTTTCAGGCCTCACGGATGGTCATGTGCCTACAGCCTATGCGTTCGCGTTAATCGCGATCCTGTTTACGGCTCTGAGCTACGGGAAGCTGGTTCGCCGCTATCCTTCTGCTGGCTCTGCATACACTTACGCCCAGAAATCCATTAGCCCGACCGTCGGCTTTATGGTGGGTTGGTCTTCTCTGCTCGACTATTTGTTCGCGCCGATGATCAACATTCTGCTGGCAAAAATTTATTTTGAAGCTCTGGTGCCTTCCATTCCATCGTGGATGTTTGTGGTGGCGCTGGTGGCCTTTATGACTGCCTTTAACCTGCGTAGTCTGAAATCCGTAGCGAACTTCAACACCGTAATTGTAGTGTTGCAGGTTGTGCTGATTGCGGTAATTCTGGGCATGGTCGTTTACGGCGTGTTTGAAGGTGAAGGCGCTGGTACGCTGGCAAGCACTCGTCCGTTCTGGTCTGGTGATGCACATGTCATCCCGATGATCACTGGTGCGACGATTCTGTGCTTCTCCTTTACCGGTTTTGACGGCATCAGCAACTTGTCGGAAGAAACCAAAGATGCAGAGCGCGTGATCCCGCGTGCAATTTTCCTGACCGCGCTGATTGGCGGCATGATCTTCATCTTTGCAACTTACTTCCTGCAGCTGTACTTCCCGGATATCTCTCGCTTTAAAGATCCGGATGCGTCGCAGCCTGAAATCATGCTGTATGTTGCGGGTAAAGCGTTCCAGATTGGCGCGCTGATCTTCTCCACCATTACCGTACTGGCGTCCGGTATGGCGGCACATGCAGGCGTAGCGCGTCTGATGTACGTAATGGGCCGTGACGGCGTGTTCCCGAAGAGCTTCTTCGGTTATGTACACCCGAAATGGCGTACTCCGGCAATGAACATCATTCTGGTTGGTGCGATTGCTCTGCTGGCAATCAACTTCGACCTGGTAATGGCAACGGCGCTGATTAACTTTGGTGCGCTGGTGGCGTTCACCTTCGTTAACCTGTCGGTTATCTCGCAGTTCTGGATCCGTGAGAAGCGTAACAAGACGCTGAAAGATCACTTCCAGTATCTGTTCCTGCCGATGTGTGGTGCGCTGACTGTTGGTGCGCTGTGGGTTAACCTGGAAGAAAGCTCGATGGTTCTGGGGCTGATCTGGGCGGCTATCGGCCTGATCTACCTGGCTTGCGTGACTAAGAGCTTCCGCAACCCGGTTCCGCAGTACGAAGACGTTGCATAATCTTTAAAGCCGGATGACATAATCATCTGGTAAATCTCAAAAAGCCGGAGTTTATCGCTCCGGCTTTATCGTATCAGACGATCTCTTCCGCGTACTGCCAAAGCGCTTTTAACAGCGCTACTTTCTCTTTGTCATCGGCATATTGTTGTGCCAGCATTTGCAATTCATCAGCATAACCTTGCAAAAACTCTGGCGTGAAGACCTGACGGCGATGCTCCAGCCAGCGTTGTTGCTCGGCGTAATCCAGCGTTCCCGGAAAGTTACGCGCCCGATAATTGAACAACAGCTTCTCAATGCGTTTATCGACAAAGGTGATATCCAGTGCCGGTAAATTACGGGGCTCGGTTTCCAGCACAATTTTCATTGCTGCACGATCAGCGTCGCTGAAAAAGCCGTTATAAAGCTGGGCATCCACGTTATCTGAAGGCGTAAATGGTTCGGCTTCAGCGAATATCGCTACCACTTTTTCGCGCACTTGCGGGTTTTCACGCAGAATTTTCAGGTTATCGAGACAATGCTGACGATTAATTCCCAACCTGTCGGCATCCTCCGGGCGCAGCGTATTCGCCTGAGCCAGCACCGGGCATTTATTAATATGCACAAGCTTAACCGGAACGGCGGCGTTATCGCCCAGATCGGCTTTTGCGGTGTACAGACGCTCACGCAGCGTGTCGCTGTCCAGTTCCAACAGTGGCGAAATGTCTCCCGCCAAATCCACCATAATCACGGCATTGCGATTTTCAGGATGCCACGCCAGTGGCGCTACCCAGCTGGTATTACCGCGCCATGCGCCAAACATACCGGAAACATGCACCAGCGGTTTCATCTGCGGTACATCTATTAACGCTGTCAGTTTGTGCTTATTACGATGGCTAAAGAGATAATCAAACAGGCGCGGTTGACGCGTTTTCACCAACTTCGCCATCGCAATAGTGGCGTACACATCGGCCATCGCATCGTGGGCGTTGCTATGCTCAATACCATTCGCTTTGGTTAAATGTTCAAGTCGAAAGCTCGGTAAACCATCTTCATTTTCAGGCCAGTTGATCCCCTCCGGACGCAGGGCGTAGCAGGCACGCATCACGTCCAGCAGATCCCAGCGAGAGTTATCATGCTGCCAACTCCAGGCATAGGGATCGTAGAAATTACGATAAAAGATATTGCGCGTAACTTCGTCGTCAAAACGCACATTGTTGTAACCAAGAATACAGGTCTTCGGTGCGGTAAAAAGCGAGTGAATACGGGCGGCAAAGGCAGCTTCATTTTCCCCTTTTGCACGGGCTTCCTGCGGAGTGATGCCGGTAATTAACACCGCCCCTGGCTGGGGTAAATAATCATCCGCAGGCTTACAGTAAAAGACTTCAGGTTCGCCGATAATATTGAATTCGCTATCAGTGCGAATGGCGGCAAACTGCGCAGGGCGATCTAACGCGGGGTGCGTGCCAAAGGTTTCGTAATCATGAAACAAAAAGGTAGATTGTTGCTTACCGTCATTCATCGTTAGGTTAAATCCGTTATTTCTGTTGTATGCCAGAGTATCAAATATCACTGTGCTAATCAGCTTTAGAGCGATATTTTGGCAGAGAGTGACAGCAGATAATTCCAGATTAAAATGAGACAACAGTCACATTTTCTTGCACTTTATTCCAGCCAGTTCATCAGGATTTCCGTAAAAAGAACAGCTATTTGAAACTCCTGAGGATTTGCTGTTGAAACGCCGTCTTATTATTGCTGCTTCTTTGTTCGTTTTTAATTTATCGTCTGCTTTTGCGGCGGAAAATATTCCCTTTTCACCCCAACCTCCGGAGATTCATGCGGGGTCATGGGTATTGATGGATTACACAACCGGACAGATCCTCACGGCGGGTAATGAGCACCAACAACGTAACCCGGCCAGCTTGACTAAGCTAATGACGGGCTATGTTGTCGATCGCGCTATCGATAGCCATCGCATTACGCCAGACGATATTGTCACCGTAGGGCGCGATGCGTGGGCGAAAGATAACCCGGTATTTGTCGGTTCTTCACTGATGTTTTTGAAAGAAGGCGATCGAGTATCGGTACGTGATTTAAGCCGTGGATTAATTGTGGATTCCGGCAATGACGCCTGTGTGGCGCTGGCTGATTATATTGCCGGCGGGCAACGGCAGTTCGTCACAATGATGAACAATTACGCTGAAAAGTTGCATCTTCAGGATACCCATTTCGAAACGGTGCATGGTCTGGATGCGCCGGGGCAGCACAGTTCGGCCTATGATTTAGCCGTGCTTTCTCGCGCCATCATCCACGGCGAGCCCGAGTTTTATCATATGTACAGTGAGAAAAGCCTCACCTGGAACGGCATCACCCAGCAAAACCGAAACGGGCTATTGTGGGATAAAACCATCAACGTTGACGGCCTGAAAACGGGTCATACTTCCGGTGCCGGGTTTAATCTCATTGCTTCGGCTGTGGATGGGCAGCGTCGTCTTATTGCTGTGGTAATGGGCGCTGACAGCGCAAAAGCTCGCGAAGAAGAGGCAAGAAAATTACTGCGTTGGGGGCAACAGAACTTTACTACGGTGCAAATTTTGCACCGTGGGAAAAAGGTTGGCACGGAACGCATCTGGTATGGCGATAAAGAAAACATCGCCCTGGGGACGGAACAAGAGTTCTGGATGGTGCTGCCAAAAGCGGAGATCCCTAATATCAAAGCAAAATATACCCTTGATGGTAAAGAACTCACTGCGCCAATTGCTGCTCACAAGCGGGTAGGGGAAATTGCGCTTTACGACCGGGATAAATTGGTTGCGCACTGGCCATTGGTTACCCTGGAATCTGTCGGTGAAGGCGGAATGTTTTCCAGGTTGAGCGATTATTTCCACCATAAATCCTGACCTTTATTTACCGCAGACTGGCAGGAGTGCGAGTCTGCTCGCATAATCAACACTCATTCCTTGTGGTTTTAATATTGCAAAATACACTGTACAAAAAAACAGTGTATGTGGAGGCGTCATGAACTACGAGATTAAGCAGGAAGACAAACGTACCGTTGCAGGTTTCCATCTCGTTGGCCCGTGGGAACAAACGGTGAAGAAAGGTTTTGAGCAGTTGATGATGTGGGTAGACAACAAAAAAGTTGTACCTAAGGAATGGATCGCCGTCTATTACGATAACCCAGATGAAACACCCGCCGAAAAGTTACGTTGTGACACGGTGGTTTCCCTGGAGAACAACTTCACTCTACCGGAAAACAGTGAAGGCGTGATCCTGACGGAAATCTCCGGTGGGCAATATGCGGTTGCCGTTGCCCGCGTCGAAGGCGATGATTTTTCTACGCCATGGTATCAGTTTTTTAATACTCTCTTGCAAGACAGTGCCTATCAGATGTCACCTAAGCCCTGTTTCGAAGTTTATCTTAATAACGGATCGGAAGACGGCTATTGGGATATTGAAATGTATGTCGCAGTGCAGCCAAAAATGGGTTAATTCTGGTGCAACAACAAGGTGTTAACCTGATTGCTTCGCTGTTTTTCGTCATGTAAAAGGGTAAAATTGGCCTTCAGACTTCTGACAATTCCTTCGGGAATGTTCCTGATTACTGGTTGTAAGTCGGCTAGACACCTGGTTTAGTGTCTGGCCGCGGTAATCGTTCTGAGTTAACTTTATCCTTATTTAACGGAGTCCCAGCGTGCGAGCTGATAAGTGCCTTAGTCCATTTGAAATTCGTGTGTATCGTCATTACCGTATCGTTCATGGTACTCGCGTCGCGCTGGCATTCCTGCTGACTTTTCTCATTATTCGCCTGTTTACTATCCCGGAAAGCACCTGGCCACTGGTCACTATGGTGGTGATTATGGGGCCAATCTCGTTCTGGGGTAACGTCGTCCCTCGAGCATTCGAACGTATTGGCGGTACAGTGTTCGGCTCGATTTTAGGTCTTATAGCCCTGCAACTGGAGTTAATTTCGTTACCTTTGATGTTGGTCTGGTGCGCGGCGGCGATGTTCCTTTGCGGCTGGTTGGCGCTGGGCAAGAAACCTTATCAAGGCTTATTGATTGGTGTGACGCTGGCGATAGTTGTTGGTTCCCCAACAGGTGAAATTGATACGGCATTATGGCGAAGTGGCGATGTCATCCTCGGCTCTTTACTGGCAATGCTGTTTACCGGTATCTGGCCACAACGGGCGTTCATCCACTGGCGCATTCAACTGGCGAAAAGTCTGACCGAATATAACCGGGTCTATCAATCTGCATTCTCGCCGAACTTACTTGAACGCCCGCGTCTGGAAAGCCATCTGCAAAAACTCCTGACCGATGCCGTGAAAATGCGTGGGCTGATTGCCCCCGCCAGCAAAGAAACCCGTATTCCAAAATCGATATATGAAGGTATCCAGACGATTAACCGTAATCTGGTTTGTATGCTGGAGCTGCAAATCAATGCTTACTGGGCCACCAGACCCAGTCATTTCGTGCTACTGAATGCACAAAAACTGCGCGACACACAACAAATGATGCAGCAAATAGTGCTGACTCTTGTTCATGCTCTGTACGAAGGCAATCCACAGCCGGTTTTTGCCAATACAGAAAAATTGAACGATGCTGTGGATGAGTTGCGCCAGTTGCTCGCTAATCATCATGATCTGAAAGTCGTTGAGACGCCGATTTATGGCTATGTGTGGCTAAACATGGAAACGGCGCATCAACTGGAGTTGCTGTCAAATCTGATTTGTCGGGCTTTGCGTAAATAAATTCCGACCTTCAGAATCAAATTGCTGCTGCTTCGATTCAGCAAGGATAAAGGGTATGATAGTGAATAGGGATAAAAGCATTGTCATCTGCGGCAGCTATGAGTAATGTTGGCCCTAACGAATAGCGGTTGCTTAAACGAATCCGACTCTCACATTATCAGGGGTATAAAAATGGAAACTACCAAGCCTTCATTCCAGGACGTGCTGGAATTTGTTCGTCTGTTCCGCCGTAAGAACAAGCTGCAACGTGAAATCCAGGACGTTGAGAAAAAGATCCGTGACAACCAGAAACGCGTCCTGCTGCTCGACAACCTGAGCGACTACATCAAACCGGGTATGAGCGTTGAAGCAATTCAGGGCATCATCGCCAGCATGAAAGGCGACTATGAAGATCGTGTTGATGACTACATCATCAAAAATGCTGAACTCTCCAAAGAACGCCGCGATATCTCCAAAAAGCTGAAAGCTATGGGCGAGATGAAAAACGGCGACGCGAAGTAAGTTCTACTTTATTCAATGAGGATTGCCGGGCAATCCTCATTGTTCATTGATTCTTTTCTCAGTGTCGTAAGTCATCATTCCCGTCTGATAACAGATTGAAATTTCTAACTTAACGACAGCCTTCTTCTGTATGCAGCAAGGCAAAAAGTTCTGCAACTCCGATGTTATTTACCGCACTGGTCACTAACACCTTTCGTGCTCCGGCTTCCCGTAGCCAGCATTTCACCAAAGATATCTGTTCTTCATTGGCTAAATCCACTTTGGTGACTATTCCAATGACCGGACGATTCATTGACGTGGTAAAGCCAGGTGAAAAGGGGGACCACGGTGCGTCCGCATTAAGCACCAGGGCGATAATGTCTGCTTCGCAGGCGCTGACCAGCAGCGCGCTGTAAAGACTGCGGTTTTCTAGGTATTCCCCGGGAGTGTCAATGGTGGCCGGTGACCAGACGATTGCCTGCGTTTTCTGATACTGAATGTCTTCCCCACGCAGGCATTGCGTGAGTGACGTTTTTCCGCACTGGCTTGGGCCGATGAACATCATTCGTTGCATCGTGTCAGGTCCGCGTAATGGGGCAGGCGGTAAAGCGCATCATTTCACCCAGTGTACGGGTAACCTGGCTAAGTGCATATTCGATAGCAGAAACATCGCCAGTCAGTACTACCGCGCCGGTAAAGCGATCAAGAAAACCAATCTCTACAGCGCCTGACTTTGTGGCGATATCGCACGCGATGATAGATGCTTCACTGGGGGTAATCGTCAGAATACCAATGGCAGAAACGGTGTCTGGTAAACCTAATTTCTTAAACAGATCCTTTCCTGGATTCGCAATAACATGTGCCAACGTAACCTGTTTACCGGGGACGTATTCCTGAATCATTCTTTCAGTAGTGTGTAGAGTTGTCATTATCCCTCCACCATCTGCCGCCACATGGCTTCATGCGGACGGGCAATCACCGAGCGATAGACCAACAAACCTTTTTCCCCCGCTCGCTCGCTGGCGACGGATACCGCGTTATTAACATCTGAAATATCGCCCGCCACCACCATGTAGCATTTGCCGCCAATGCCGAAGGCCATATGTACCCGCACAAGGGTGACGTTCGCAGCTTTAACCGCATAATCGGCAGCATCAATGCAGGCTGCGACACTCCAGGTTTCGACGACACCGACAGCCCGGCGCTGTTCAACGTGGTTCAGACCGCTGATAGCAGGCAGGATGCTGGGATGAATATTGGGGAGGACCAGGTTGTCGACCAGCATTTCGCCTGCAAGGGAAGTGCCGCTGTTGATGGCTTGTTGCACCGCACCCACATCGCCCCCGAGCATCAACAGAAATTTACCGGGGCATAGCGTTTTGCTGACCAGTAATTCAACATTGGCGCTTTTCAGCATGGCATCGCCGGTTTCCATCCCTTTCGCGATACTACTAAGTTCTAAAATACCTACCGCTTTCGACATGGTTAACCTCTCACTATCGTAATCGCGTTTTCTGTCACATCGCCGATCGAGCCATCAATACTGGCATGAATAGGGGCACCTAATGCACCATGTGGAATTTGCCCCACGCATTGCCCACGAACGACGCAATCGCCTTTTTGTACACACGGAATTGCGCTGGCACCGATGTGCTGGCGTAACAATAGCGTCACTTTTTCGGGGTGTGGTACGTGTTCAGACAATGGTGCGTCCTGATACCACGGGGTTAATCCCAGTCGGGCCACCAGCCGCTTTACTGGAATCAGCCGATAATTTGCCATGACATCTTCAGGATTTAAGGCACCTTCGTAGCGGAGATTTTTGGCGCGTAATTCCTGCTTAAGCAGGCGGTTTATGCGCATCGGTGAAACACCTACCGGGCAGGCGACGCTGGCACAGACGTTGCACTCCGAACAGGTGAGCGCAGTCAGCAACAGTTGCGGCGTAGCGAGCTGATGGTAGTTAACTGCACGTACTAACAAATGTGGCGACAGTTCGTGACCAATTAAATGACGTGGGCAGAGATCGGTACATAAGCGGCATTGCTCACAAACGGTTTTCGCGACGGCAAGTACGCTACGGTCATCCTGCATTCGACGTTGGATCAGTGAATGAGAATTGGGTAAAACCAGCAATCCGCCAGTGGTTTTGCTGACTGGCGTATCGAGCGATGTGATCAAACTTCCCATCATCGGTCCGCCACTGATAAAACCAGGATTATCCACTGTTGCGCCGCCCGCCAGCGCCAGTACTTCGCGTAAAGACATCCCGATGGGGACGGTCACCGTTATTGGTTTAGCCACTGCACCATTAATGGTTAGTGAACGGCGCGTCACTGGATACTGTTGCTCAACGGCTCTGGCAATATTGAGCACGGTCTGGACGTTATTGACGACTACGCCGACGCTAACGGGTAACGCGGCTGGTGGAACGCGGCGACCTGTTGCCATCCAGATGGTCAGCACTTCGTCCCCAGCGGGGTAAACGTCGGGCAAAATATGCAGGCGGATATCCGGTGGTAGCAGTGGCGTGAGTGCGTTTATTGCCAGTTGATATTTCTCTTTCAGCGCGATGATTCCGCTACTGGCCCCGGTGGCTTTCATCGCATAGTGAACACCGCGAAGCAGGCGACTGGCTTGCTGTGCCATTAACTGTTGATCCACTTTCAGCATGGGTTCGCATTCCGCCGCATTCACCAGGAAAGTGTCAACACGCGCCTGCAGCTTGATATGCGTTGGAAAGCCTGCGCCACCAGCCCCCACTACCCCTGCTGCTTGTACTCGCTCGCGGATCGTCTGGCCGTCGCAGGACGTTAACTCGACGTTCATAACAACTCCTCAAGCAGTTCCGTAATAGCATTGGCATCAGCTGCACGTGGGTTGGTACGCAATGTAGCATCCGCCAGCGCCGCCTGAACCATATCCGCGATCCGCGATGGCCATTCTGCTTTTTTTTCTTTCAGAGCATTGGCGAGAGTTGGTATTGAACACGCTTTTTTGAGCTGTTCAATATGTTGAATGAGTGCATTCAGGCTTGCGGTGTCATTGGTATTTTCCGGGCATAAATGACACGTTTTAGCCAGCCGGGCGTAGCGTTTGGCGGCGCGAGGATCGCCAGCATTAAAACGAATAACTGACGTGAGGAGGAGCGCATTTGCCAGACCGTGGGGCAAATGAAACTGCCCGCCGAGTTGATGGGCAATTGCATGGTTTAACCCAAGCCCCGCCTGGCTAAAGGCCATTCCTGCAAGCGTCGAGGCATTATGCATTTTGCCACGGGTGGCAAGACAATCGCCTTTCTTCACGGCTGTAGGCAGGTAGTGAAAAACAATTTGCACAGCTTTTTCAGCCAACGCATCCGTGAAGTCGCTGGCACGGGGAGAAATATAAGCTTCAAGCGCATGAGTTAAAACATCCATTCCGGTATTGGCAGTTATCGCCGGTGGCACGCTCACGACCAGCGAGGGATCGAGGATCGCGATATCCGGATAAAGTGCGTTATCGAAAAGGGGATATTTAATTCCTTTCTCAGGATCGCTGATGACACAGGCGCTGGTCACTTCTGAACCGGTACCGCTGGTGGTGGGAATGGCGACGCAGGTTTCAATCTCAATGGCACACTGGCGACTAAACCAGACAATAGCTTTTGCGGCGTCCAGAGCAGAACCGCCGCCAAAACCGATAACCACATCCGGGCGTAAAGTTTGCATCTGAGAGATGCCTTTTACCACGGTCTGGATAGTTGGGTCGGGCGTTATTTCGCTAAAAATACTGAAGCGGTTGCTGTCGGGTAGCGCCTGGCGCAACGTATCAATCAATGGCGATCGTGCCAGAAAAGCGTCGCAAATAATCCAGATGTGCTTATTCGTGAAACGGCTAAGAACTTTGAGACTTCCCGGTCCGCTGTATAAACGCGTCTGCAGTGAAAAAGTATTCATTTCCGTTTCTCTAGCGAATGGAAAAGCCGCTGGTTAACACACAGCGTCGTGAGCGGGAAAAAGTCCGTGCAGACGTTGTCCCTTCTCCGGTCGGTGTAGCAATGGTGAAGGTGGTAAAGCCTTCGCCGCCGACGCCAATGCCAGCCCAGGAAGGGCCGTTTTTAACAAAGATTGAGGTTTGCATAACGCGCGCGGCAAGGTTGAGCCGTGAGATGTTCTGCGAGTGCATAATTGCGGTGTGGTGCAAACTGTCTTCCACATTCAGCGCCAGTGTGAGGGCGCTATCAAAATCGTTGACCTTCACAATGGGTAGCATTGGCATGAGTTGTTCGCTGGTAACCCAGCTATCATCGGCGTCAACAACGGCAATCAGTAAGCGTGGCGCTTTTACTGGCAAAGGGAGGCCTGCGGCTTCCAGCAAGGTTGATGGGCTTTTGCCGACCAGTTTTTTATTGGCGACACCGTCTGGCAGGCAAACGACTCGCAATTTTTCAGTTTGCTCATGGTTAAGAAGAAGGGCGCCAAAACTTTGCATTTGCTGGATTAAATAATCTGCCACTGACGCCACGACGATCAGGCTTTTTTCAGCGATACACGGCAGGTTGTAATCAAATGAGGCTCCGTTGATGATGTCTTCGGCAGCTTTCACAATATCTGCCGTTTCATCGACGATGCAGGGGGGATTACCCGCACCGGCACCAATCACTTTCTTGCCACTTTTCATTCCCATGGCGACGATGCCCGGACCGCCGGTAATCGCCAGAACGCTGATTTTAGGGTGCGCCATCATCTGTTCGGTGGCAGCAAAGGTCGGTTCAGATACAGTAACGATCAGGCTATGAATGCCACTACAGCGAAACGCGATGTCTTCGATTATGGTGATCAATTTCAGCGATACGTTTTTGGCTCCCGGGTGTGGACTGAAGTAGACGCTATTGCCAGCTGCAAGCATGCTGATGCTGTTGTTAATGATAGTTTCCGTGGGATTGGTACTCGGCGTGACCGAGCCAATAACGCCAAACGGGGAGTATTCAAACAAAACCATGCCACCATCACCGGTCAGTGCAGTGGTGGTTAAATCTTCAATTCCAGGCGTGTTATCGAGTGCCGCTTTGTTTTTTAAGTACTTATCTTCTTTATTTCCCATCCCCGTTTCGTTGGCGCTCTCTTCCGCCAGTTCTGTAAGGCGGGGAGTTAATTCTTCGCGAATGGCGCTGATAATGGCGCTGCGGGTTTTAAGCGGACACTGTTGAAAGCGCAAAAAGGCCAGGTGTGCAGCGCAGACAGCTTCATCGACAGTCTGGAAAATACCGTTTTTATGCGTTTGCGAAGTCGTGGGGACTAACTGCTCGCGCAGAATATTGCGGATCAGTGTTTCTAATTCAGAGTTGTTCATTGGTTTACTCCCACGTTAATCGCCGCCATTGCGCTTTGGGCAATATCCATGTCTTGTTCAACACTACCGCCGCTAATGCCAAGCCCTCCAAGCAATATTCCGTCACGCCAGAGGGGGAAGCCGCCACCAAAAGTGACGACTTTGCCTTGCATATGGCTTTCGAGCCCGTAAAGCGGCGCACCCGGTTGCACGGTATCAGCAAGCTTGTGTGTTGCCGTTTTCATCGCCACGGCGGTCCAGGCTTTTTTCGGTGCCAGTTCACTGCTAACCAGCAGTGCATCAGGCATCCGCCAGGTAACACTTTCTGTTCCGTTGGCATCGACAATGCTGATAACAACGGGAATATGCAGTTCATCCGCACGCATTGCCGCGCTACGAATGAGCTGGTGAAGATCCTGAAAAGTGAGCGACATCGTGCGTTCCTTCAATGCTGAAGTGTGGTTGGCCTCGCGATAACGTTTTGTGATTTCCTGAATCATCAGGTTCTGATGAGCAACGTTGTCTTCCACGCGGGCGAGGGCATACAGGCAATCGGAAAGTCGGTTGATATAGTGCAGTAAAACATGGCGGACGCTGGCTTCTGTTGTCAGTTCAACCAGGCGCCTTTCAGCCCGTCGGGCTACCGTGCGGGCGAAATGCATGCGGCTCGCGGCTTCACAACGTCCCGGCAGAATGAAGCTGTGAACTGGCGGAACAGCGTTCATTGCGCTATCGATCGCTTTTTCAAGCGCGGCAATTTCTTCCGTGCTGATGTAACGCTGCTGCGTTGATGGCTGTTCGCTTTCACTGGCGAGTTCGGCGCTAAACCAAAATATCTGTTGTTGAATGGCTTCCAGTAATATGCGATGGCTTTCGATGGAGGTGGCGCAATAACACAGACTTAGTGTCGCGTTCAGTTCATCCAGCGTGCCGTAGGCTTCGACGCGTAGATGAGTTTTACTGACGCGTTGTCCGGTAAATAGAGATGTACTTCCTGAATCACCTGTGCGGGTATAAATCGCCATCTTTCAACTCCTTAGCGTGAAAGCGTATCTACAATGCCGACCACTGCCAGGTCGATGGCTTCGTTGGGGCCGTTAAAAACATGTCTGGCGCTGGAGCCGCTGCTGAGGAGTACCAACTCACCGACGCCAGCGCCAACTGAATCAACGGCAACTTCGTCGCCAGTTAATGGCGTGAGAGGCAGTTCGCCGTCAGCACTGACCCGGCGAACCAGCAGCAGTTTTTTCCCGACCAGGGAAGGTGATTTTTGCGTGGATACCACCGCGCCAGTGACTCGAGCCAGATGCATGGGTTACTCCTGCCTGATTAACTGAATGTTTCGGGTAATTGCCGCTTCGCGCGCGAGTGCAGTCACACAACATTTCCGCTGTAGCACCAGAATCCCCGCGCATAACTGCGCTATGTCGGCATAACTTAAAAGTCGGTCATGATGAAGGTAGATTGGTTGCCCTTGTTCATCGCACCAGGTTAGTGGTAGACGGGCGAGAGCCTGCAATTTGATGGCGTTCAGGAAATGATTCTGCAACGACAATTGAATGTGCACTCCCCAGGCTAACGCCCCGTGAATGAAGAGCGCCGCTCGATCTGACGTTTCGTTGTCCGCAAGTTGTCGTAACAGTGGTAGATCGACATATCGAATTTGTAACGACGCATACTGACGAACTATCTCGTGAACGCTTGCTTCTCGTAGTTGCGGAACAGTCAGTGCGAGTGTTTTTCCCGCTCGTTGTTTCAGGCGAAAAATGACTTCGTCAACAATATGCTGCATCAGCACGCTATTCATGGCGCTGACACCAGAGTGGCAAAAACTTCAGGATTATCAGCGCCTGCGGCGTTGGCCTCGTCGGTATCAATATGCATTTCAAGACGCATATCCGGTGCGACGCGAACAGCAACGTTATCGAATATCAGTCGTCGCTCATTACCTTCAACGGCGACCGCCACTTTATCGCCATGTGTAACGCCATAAATCAGGGCATCAAGCGGAGACATATGAATATGCCGTTGCGCGACAATAACGCCAGAAGCGATTTCCAGCTCTGCAAATGGGCTTATCAGACGAACCCCAGGAGTGCCGCTGAGATCGCCTGACATACGTAGCGGGGCTGTGATCCCTAACGTTCTGGCGTCGGTCCGGGAAATCTCCACCTGACTTGAGTTACGTAACGGCCCCAACAAGCGAACGTTGTGTAATTTGCCTTTTGGTCCCACCAGCGTAACAACTTGTTCAGCAGCGAATTGACCTGGTTGCAATAATGGTTTTTTCTCGCTGATCGGCTGTTCAGGAAAAAGGCGCACATAATCTGTTGTAGAAAGGTGAATATGACGACTGGAAACGCCCAGAGGGATAGGGCGCTTGCGCATCTCATCCAGAACCAGGCTAACAGTCTCCTGCAAAGTTTGTTTATCCATTGCTACACCTCTCACATAGCGGAGTGCAGGCAAAGAGAGCGGGGCTCACCTTTTTGCCGTTGGCACGCTGGATCAAGACACAAATTACAACTGATAACCTCTGAGGCAATTGTTGGTGCTGGCGTTTCGCTTGCTTCGACCCTCACATTCAATGCTTCTGTTGTGCGGGGCAGTATTCCTTCTCCCGGGCGGGCAATTACTTTGTGTGCGACAAGGCCATTTCGCTGTCCGGCGAAACTGGCACCCGTCGCGATCGCCGCATTAACCGAGGCGACGTCACCGGTGATTTTGATGAGCGTCCAGCCTGAACCATTGGTCTTCTCAAGGCCAACCAGCGTGATGGACGCGGCTTTTGCCATAGCGTCTGCGCAACTGATGGCGAGTGCCAGACCACTGACTTCAAGTAATCCCAGTGATTGCTTCACGCTGTGCTCCTTAGTAAATGGGTTTATGCAGATTTAGGTAGAATGGCCTCAACATCACTGTGTGGCCGTGGGATGACATGGCAGGATTTCACTTCGCCAACTGCGCTTGCCGCGGCGCTCCCTGCATCAACGGCGGCTTTTACTGCGCCAACGTCGCCGCGGACCATTACCGTAATCAGACCTGAACCAATCTTTTCATAGCCAACCAGTTGCACGTTGGCGGATTTAACCATGGCATCTGCAGCTTCAATTGCGCCAACTAACCCTTTTGTTTCAACCAGTCCTAGTGCGTTGTTCATACAGCGTCTCTCCTGTGGATTATGAGTGGCATTCCCTGAAGGGAATGCCTTTTACCAGGCGGGCAGCGTTATTGCCGATGCTACGCCGGGCATGGTTATCTTGTTGATACATCAGCGTAAACAGTGGCGCTGATGCCGGTAAGTTTTTGTAATGCACAATCAGTTTTTCCCGGTCGCAGGCTATGCCAACCAGCAGGGGGGACTGACGAGCAGCCAGCCAGGCGCTATCGATAACTTCACCTGACGGAATATGTTGAATGCGAAAGGGAATACCTTCCTCTTCAATGCCAAGAAGCACCTCATTCCATGTATTGATGCAGTCACCGATTTCTGTGACGACAATGACTGGCGCATGATCTTTACTTTCCATGAGCCGATTCCTTGTGCCAGGAAATGAGTAGCCCGGTAGCTACCGCATTGCGCGGGCCTTCACTACCACGGATATTCCCGCGCCCGGCGACCAGCCGATAATGCGCCAACGCATCGGTGACTAACTGCGGTACTTCGAAATCCAGCGAAGAACCGCCCACCAGAACGACGAACGGAATATCGCGAATGTTTCCGCCAGGACTTACCTGACGTAGCGCGCGCAGGGCATTGGTTACGAAGACGCGCTCTTTCGCACTGCGACGAACAGCACGAACTTTTTCCAGCGTTAAATCGCCGGGAATAGGCACCAGTTCGTCAGGTTTCACTACACAAACGCGGGCAAATACATGAGGGGATAGGGGAGTAGGGAAGAACTGAACGCTGCCGTCTTCATGGCGTAAGTGGAACAGGCTTTCTACTTTTGCCAACGGGTACTTTTTGATTTCTTCTGCCAGATAACGATCATTTAAGCCCAGTTCCCGGGCAATAATCATGGTCACCATGTCGCCCGCACCCGCAAGGTGAGTGGCTATCATTTCCCCTTTCTGATTGATGATGGAGGCATCGGTAGAACCTGCGCCTAAGTCCAGAATTGCCAGAGGGCGTGTGGTTCCAGGGGTAGTCAAGGCTCCCTGAATTGCGGCTTCTGCTTCAGCGCCTCCAACCTGAACATCAACATGCAGTTTTTGCTTAATTTCACTGGCGATCATCGCCATTTGCAGTCGGTCGGATTTCACCATTGAAGCGATACCCACTGCCTGTTCCAGTGAAAACTCACCAGCCAGACCACCGGTTACGCTGACGGGAACAGAGGTATCTATCGCCAGTAAATCCTGAATAAAAATTTCGTGGCTGGGTTTATTGGTCAGCTCCGCCATAGTCTGGCGAACATGTTCCAGCATACCGCCGATGTTGGTGCCTGGTTCTCCCGTCACGTTTTCCAGTTTTGAGCACTCGCCGACGGCTTTCATAATGGCGTCGGCACCTGCAGCAACATCAACTCGAATTGTGCGTCCGGCAGAAAGCAGTTCGATGTTTCCGGCGGGTATCGAACGGGCTTTAACGTCGCCAGAAGGTGTTTTCACCACTACTGCAGAACGGTTGCCGATTAGCGCTCGTGCAACAGGAACGATATTTTTAGTCTCTTCAGCATTGAGGGCGAAAACGGTGGCAATCCCATACGGGTTCGACAGGGTTTCGATAACCTTCCCGGGAACGGCGACTTCAATAGCGGCCAGCATACCGAGCGGAATACGATCGATGTACAGGACTTCATCAACAATGGGTAAAGGGATTTCCAGTCGGTTACTGACCAGCACGCCATCATCGCGTTGCAGAATAACGCCAGTCAGTTGATATCCAGCACGCACGGAGGCGTTTATCATGGTCGCGATATCGGCAAAATCAAATGCCGATGACACGACCAGAATGTACGGGGTGTTTGCCGGGCGTGTTAACAACTCTTGTGGCGTGATGGTGAGCCCCACGCCCAGTCCCACTCCGCCCGGAGTTTTCGGATTGTGACCAATCATGGTTGATTCGGTGATGATGGTTTCTGTAATGGTTTCCATCGCCACATCACCAATGACCGGAGTTGCTTCGTTGATACGAATAAGCGAAATATCGCTGACATTGATGCCGACTTTTTTCGTTGCCTGTGCGAGCGCCTCCTGAATACCATGTACGTTACGCAACGTACCTTTGATTCCAGTAGTTTCCGCAAGAGCGCTGCTCACGAATGACAATTCTCCAGACGTACTGAGCGTCGCCAGTGCCACTTCTGTGGATGAATTGCCGATATCAATGCCTGCTATATATCGCATAGTTCGTCCTTAATCATCGCCTTTCAGTTTTTTACGCTCGACATAGAGTTCTGCAGCTTCGCGGACAAATGCAGCGCAAATTTTGGCCTGATAACGACGTTCAAGATCGTCAGCAATGGCAATGAGTTCTTGCTTAGTTGAACGATAAGGGCGTAACGCATTGTAGATTTCAAGGATGCGATCGTCCGGCACAGAGGTAAGCTCGGCGGCACGTTCAAAATTCATCGCCAGGCGATCGCGACCAGCATCTCTGGCAATCGCGGCCTGAATACGCAATGTTTCAGGGGTTATGCGCATGTCCTGGGCGATGACTTTATCGCTGAGTACATTTTCCAGAGTGAAATCGTCGAGCGTTTTATTGGTCGCCGTTTTGACCCATTCTGGATGTTTATTTGCCAGTGGGTAATCAGTCACTTTGGCGCTCTGTATTGACGCGTTGGGGGCTGCAGGAACAGGAGTTACACTCTGTAGACTGTTCATGCGGTTCAACACGTCCCTGACCATCGACTCAATTGCATCGGTATTCATGAAGGTTTCCTTTGTTAAAACGTCACGCGCAGTTCTTGCGGTTTTTTGCCAGTTACCACGTACTTCGTCTCTTTGATATGCAAAATGGCTGATTTGGCCTGGTATTTAGGCCGCGCCATTTGATCGTTGAGGGTCGGAACTGGTTGTGGAGACTCACGCTTCGCATAACGCGCGGCGTTTTTGCCAATCTGGCGATAAGTTTCCAGCGTCAACAAAGGCGCTTGCGGGAAAAGTTCCAGGTTAGACAAAGGGGGAAGCCCCTGCTGGTGGATAACCGTGGTGCCTTTTGACTGAATACCAATAGCAATGCCGGAACCACTAAGGCGATCGCCTTCGACCGCCACGAATGCGACATCAGACGATTTAAAGCAGCGAATCACACGGGCTTTAATGCCTTCTTCTTCGATACCGGCAATCACTTCGCGCAAGATGTTTTTATGCGGAATGCCGATAATATTGACGGTCTGCGCCAGGCCAAATGCCGGGCCTACAGCAATAATGACTTCATCCTGCTGAGTGCCTTGTTGGGCTTCGCCTATTTCGGTCAAAAAACTCCCGGCATCCGGTGCAGAAGTGGCAGTTGCGGAGACAGGTGCGCGAAATGAAACGGACTTGTCGCTGGTTTGCATTTCTGCCAACACGTCTTCGATTACCTGACGTAGTAATTTTTCGTTAATTTCCATTTCTCACCCTTAGTCAATTTCGTTGGGGTCAAGTGCACCGGGAATATTTTTGATCTCTTCCCAGCGTTTCCCTTGTAGGCGATAACCCGTAGCCGGTCCGGCGTAATCATTGACGTCATTGACCGCAGAGAGCACTTGTCCGTCATCGACGATAATGGCTGAGGTATGGAGATAATCGCCGGTCAGTTTCGCTTTTTGCATGTTGAGCATGTCCTGGGCGACATCGGTAAACCCACCTTGCGCCAGGGCTTTCACTACTTCCAGGCTGTTACGGTTTTTATTGATAATTTCCTGGGCGAACTTAATGTCTTCTACGATGTTGCGTTCTGGCATATCTTTCGAGCCGTGGGCATAGGTCGCCGCTTCGACTTCTTCATCGGTAATAGGGGGTAAACCCATACCGGCAAAGACAGCCTGTAAAGCGCGTGCGGCTTTATTGCGGATGGCGACAACATCTTCTTCGCGCACCGGTCGCAGACCGCCATCAACCTTCAGGTCACGCTGAATGACGTTGTAATCATCGAAGTCTTCGGCATCTTCGTTTGAACCGGCAAACATGTTGTCGTAGTTCGGCACAGCGGAAAAACCGGAAGAGATAAAGTCAGTACCCGGCAGGAACTGCATCAGAAAACGCGCGGTACGGCGCATATCTGAGTGGGTAAAGGTCTGGTCATTACTGGAGGCACATTCCAGATCCAGCGATGCGCAAATTAGGTTTTCCGCCAGCACTGCACGGATGCCTGACGGCACCGCTGATGGAACACCAATGCAACTTACCGAACCATTCTGCAGCCCCTGAACACCTGCGGCTTTGGTGATGTAAATGCAACGAGCCTCGAGATAAAGCATTGATTTTCCTTCCGCGTAGCCCATCTGCACTTCAGAGCCGGAGCCGGAAGTAAAGCGCATTTTTAAGCCGCGAGAAGCATAAGACGACGCGAGAAATCCTTTTGACCACGGGGTGTCATCGCCATCGGTGAAAACGGGTTCTGTGCCGTAGACAGAAATAGTTTCGGCGTAACAGGTGTGGCCTAACATACCGAGTTTCAGTTCGGTGGCTTCTTCCAGCGAACACTGGGTCAAAACGCCCGGGCGCCCAACCTGCGAACCTACCAGCAGAGCGATGGCGTTGAACGGGGCATAGCGAGCAACAGCGACGGTGGTTTCCTGTTCGTCAAACCCGCGCCATGCCCCTTCAGCCGCGTCGGCAGCAATTTGTACCGGATTATCTTTAACGTTGGTGACGTGAGCCTGTTGTGATGGTGTCCGACGGGCGCGCATTTTTTGCATCGCCATCATCATCTCTACCACGTTCATTTGCGAAACGACTTCGACGATTTTAGCGGGCGTCATTGCTGTGGTAAGGGGAACGATATCGCTACGTTTGACATTTGGATCGCACAACATATTGGCAAGTTTGACCGAATCCATCGCGATGACTTCTTCGGCGCGCGCGAGATTGATGCCGTAGCGGGCGATAAAGTGGTCGATCAGGTCAAACTGGCTGGCGGGCTTTCCATCCAGCTCGGTGACGACGCCGTTAACAATTTTGATTGACGGTTTTGGATCGTTCGGGCTTTCCATCGCAATGAAGCCTTCTTCAATCCACTCTTTAACGAAACCGTCCTGGTTGACCGGGCGTTTGGCCAGTGCTTCAAATCTTTTCGATCTCATGAATCTGCCTCAGGGAATTCAGATGTAGGAAGGGCGATCGTTTTTCGGTGTATCGCCGAGAGTCGAAAGTACGGTTTTACCGATTTCGCGTGCGGAGATGACCGCCTGACGGACTGCGCCGGAGTCACCCGAGATAATCAGAATGACTTCATTGCTGTAGCTGGTGCCATGAGCAGGTGAGCTGTACGCCACGACATCCACATTGGCGGACTTCAGCGCGGTATCGGCCATCAGAACACCAACAGCAGCTGGAGCGCCGACAATAACGCCGCAAGCGCGCCCCAGCGGAGCGCCAAACGCTTTTTCCAGTGCATAGCTGGCACGGGCGGTATATTGCAGTTCAAGATGCCCGGCTTCGTTGGCATAGACATCACCAAAGGTCCGGTCGAGTTCTTTCAGGGCAACTTCAATACCGCGTTTCACATCGGAAACATCGTTGCCACCTAAGAGGATTAATGAGCCGTGTCCGGCACCGCCTTTGGTATCGCGAGGAAGTTCAATACTAATTACTTCAGTGTTGGTGGCTTTGACCGCTTCATCAGCAGCCATAATGTGTGGACCTGCGCCAATACGCGCACCCAGAATGCCAATGGAGCGATAGCGTTTTTCGAGTTTCATCGCGTCCAGCAGGGCGCTATCAACGTTCGCAATGACCAGACCTACAGTGTCGCCAATAGCGGTGCCAACAAATTCTGTTAACGTGCAGCTTTTTTCTGCCATAGCCGTCTCTCGTGTTTGATGAGTGGTTTCCGGGAGAACCTCATGCTCTGGCGTCGCTACGCGGGCGATGACCTGTGCCATGATTTGTTCGACCAGTTCATTGCTGCTCATGGGTTAATTCCCTTTGGTAAGATTTTTTCGACATCGGTATGTGGGCGGGGAATAACGTGTACGGCTTTCACTTCACCGACGTTACGCGCAGCGGCGGCACCTGCGTCTGTTGCCGCTTTTACCGCCCCGACATCACCACGAACGATGACGGTCACCAGCCCGGAACCTATTTTTTCGTAGCCGACCAGCAATACATTTGCCGACTTCACCATGGCGTCTGCGGCCTCTATGGCGGCAGTTAAGCCTTTGGTTTCTACCATTCCTAACGCTTCTTGTTGCATAAAGACCTCGCATGGATTTTTTGTCGATATGACTATAAAAAAAAGCGAGGAAAAAGAATGGCTGACTTAACCGGCCAATGAGAAAAATTAATAGAGAACAAATATTATAAAATTGCTTTTATAAACTATATGTTATTAATTTATTGGTTATTTTATGGGTGTTTCAATGTGAATTAATTGCGTTGGCTAGTGGGCTTAATCGAGAATAATATTTCGTTGGGTTTGGTTCGCAGAAGGGAACTGTGATATTTGTTTAAATTTTATTATATCGTGATGACAATTTTTTATTGTGAGAATTGGGCAGTAATTATTACTATCAGCACTGATTAACGCTGTGTTGCATGCTTCGGCAATGACAATAATTTGCTATGTCAGCACGATTTTTCCACGAGTCTGTCATGCATGTTAGCAATATTTTCTGCAGAGCAATTTTTATAGTTGCGCTCGATATACACAACAATCAGCAATTCTGTTGGCTGATGAAGAAATAAACTCCGCAAAGAAGGTGTCACTATGAATGATTCACTCAAGGCGCAATGCGTTGCCGAGTTTTTGGGCACCGGACTGTTCCTCTTTTTTGGCATTGGTTGTTTGTGTGCCCTCAAACTTGCCGGGGCAAGTCTGGGACTGTGGGAAATTTGTATTATTTGGGGGTTAGGTATTTCACTTGCTGTTTATCTTACGGCAGGAATTTCCGGCGCTCATCTCAACCCGGCGGTTACGATTGCTCTATGGTTGTTCGCCGCTTTTCCTGGCCGTAAAGTGCTGCCATTTTGTGTGGCGCAATTAGCGGGTGCCTTTGGTGGTGCGGTTCTGGCGTATTTTTTATATAGCAATTTGTTTACCGATTTTGAATCTACCCACAATATGGTTCGTGGTAGTACAGAAAGTTTACAACTCGCCAGTATCTTCAGTACTTACCCGGCAGCGGCAATAAATGTATGGCAGGCGGCGTTGGTCGAAGTGGTCATAACGTCTATGTTAATGGGATTGATTATGGCGTTGACCGATGACGGCAATGGCGTACCAAAGGGGCCTCTTGCCCCTTTACTGATTGGTATTCTGGTTGCTGTTATTGGTGCTTCTACTGGACCATTAACTGGTTTTGCCATGAATCCAGCGCGTGATTTTGGGCCAAAAATTTTCACCTGGCTTGCTGGGTGGGGAGAAATAGCGATGACTGGCGGACGCAATATTCCTTATTTCATTGTACCCATTATTGCTCCGGTCATTGGTGCCTGCGTTGGTGCGGCGATTTATCGCTTTCTCATTGCGCAAAATTTACCTGTCAATAGTGTTACGCCTAAAGATATCACCGAATAACGAAATAACCTGGCGGTTATAAACGTTTATTTTTTTACTGTTTGTGATCTGCTTTCCGAACTTATTAAAAAGTCTCCCGCTTCATGGAGGCTTTTGTTATTGTCTTTTGTGCTTCTCGTCAGTAAATCATCAGGGATGATGTGAAGATTAAATGTAAAACAATTGTTTTTTACAATAACAATAAATTAACTGGGAGGTTTTATCATGATTTCTGCGGCGGTACTTAATTCAGAACTCATTAATAAAATCGCGCAGGATTTTGCACAGGCGACCAGCCTTGCGGTTGTCGTGGTCAATATCCACGGTGATGAAATTTCCGAACTGTTTAACTTCACCCCGTTTTGTCAGATGATGCGGCAACATCCACAGCTTAGTACTCGTTGCCGCATGAGCGATCGTTGCGGAGGCCTGGAAGCCTCTAAATCCGATCAACCTTGTATTTACCGTTGCCACGCAGGATTAACCGATTTCTCTATTCCTTTGGTGATTGCCGAGCATTTAGTCGGCTTTGTGTTGTGTGGACAAGTCCGCCTGCGTAATGGTGATGTCGATTTGATCGATATTCTGAATGTCGATGATCGTTGGCAAGCCGATCCCGAATTACTTAATGAATTTCGCAAAGTCCCGGAGATGGATTACTCGCGAGTTATGGCCTCTGCTGATTTGTTGAAGTTGATTGTGGAAAATTGCCTCAAAAAACAACTCAATTTTGTTGTTATTAAAGAGAACAAATCTCAGTCAGATTCGGTACGCCAGACTCGTGCGCCTAATCCCCACGACAATAAAATGAAAAAAGCTTTACGCTATATTGATTCGCATTTATCGGACGATTTGCGTTTGGAAGATGTTGCCTCGCACGTTTATCTAAGTCCTTATTATTTTAGTAAATTATTTAAAAAATACCATGGGGTCGGTTTTAATGCGTGGGTAAACCAACAACGGATGGCTAGTGCTCGTGAGTTGCTGTGTCATAGTGACTGGAGCATCGCCAGCATTGCGCGTAATTTAGGTTTTTCGCAAACCAGTTATTTTTGCAAAGTTTTCCGTCAGACTTATCAGGTTACGCCGCAGGTGTATCGGCAGCAAGTGAGTGAAACTGCGGCGATGGAAACGGTATAGAGTAAATGCCCAAAAAAGAGGAAGGTTTAAATAAACTCTGGAATGAATAATTAACGTTATTTACGTGTTATGGGAAAAGTGAAATCAGCTCATAACATACGCTGACAGGTGTGGCACATTTGTGCCTGGGAAGAGGGTGGAAATCCCTCGCAGCCCCCGCTGCTGTAATGCTGACAACCCCGAAAATACCACTGATCGCGAGATTGGGAAGGCCGGGGGAGGATGATGCGAAGCCAGAAGACCAGCCTGTTAGTCAATACCAACAACTTCGGTGGGAAGTGGGTTGTCCGGAAGCGCCCGGTTGAGTACTGGCGCGTCTTTATACCCCTACCACCCTGAGAGGATCAGGGTATGGCGGCATCATTTAGTTCATTCATTGTAGTGCCGACAGGCACCTGGGCTGCACTTAAATCGCGGCAATCGTTTTTTTTGGTATATCAGCCTGACCGTCATTGCAGGAAACGAAGCGGAGGACGGGGGATATGAAAATGATAAAACCCGAATCGATAGCTCTTTTTTGCCTCTCCTCTGGCGATATTAATCTGGCGAAATATCTGGCTGAAATGTTGCCTGTTACCTGTTTTGTTGGTGAGGATTGGCAGCAAGATTTCCTGCCTTTTAACGGTGGGCCAGAACAATCATTATCAGATGCGTATAGCGATTATTCAGTGCTGTTATTGATTGCTGAAAGCGGGACACTCATACCAGAAAGGCTCCCTCAGTCTGATGGCGTGACGGTAATCTTAATAGCAGAGCACAATGCTCGTTTGCTGACTGGTCCGGCTGGTGGGGCTGTAGC
Organism: Escherichia sp. B1147; assembly: GCF_001660175.1. NCBI lineage: Bacteria > Pseudomonadati > Pseudomonadota > Gammaproteobacteria > Enterobacterales > Enterobacteriaceae > Escherichia > Escherichia sp. B1147. The sequence goes on along the minus strand of NZ_LFHY01000014.1, from coordinate 32,272 downwards.
GTTAATCCATTATCTGAATGAAACGTGTCAATTCAGAGAAACCGTTGCTAATGACACATTCTGTCGGTCGTTCACGCAGGGAAATCGGGCTATTTCACAATGTCTCCCTCATTCGTAATGGATTGAGAATGCTGGATTTTTATTTTTAATACGCGCAGTATTAATCGAAGAAATGTTATTACGGTCAGTAACAATGGAGCATCCATTGTTCTGGTCAATAAATACCATCATACAATTGAACCGGGAGCCCGTATGATGATTTTGGTGACGGGAGGCGCACGGAGCGGGAAGAGCCGGCACGCCGAGGCGCTTATTGGGGATACTCCACAGGTCCTGTATATCGCCACTTCGCAAATCTTTGATGATGAAATGGCGGCGCGGGTTGAACATCATCGGCAAGGCCGCCCGGCGCACTGGCACACGGTGGAACGCTGGAAAAATCTTGATGAGTTTATTAACGCAGACATTAATCCGCAGGCTGCCGTGTTGCTGGAATGCATTACAACAATGGTGACTAATCTTTTGTTTGAATGTGGCGGCGATAAAGATCCTGAAAAATGGGATTATGACGCGATGGAGCAGGCGATTAATGGTGAGATTCAGTCGTTGATTGCTGCCTGTCAACGTTGTACTGCAAAGATCGTATTAGTGACCAATGAAGTGGGAATGGGGATTGTGCCGGAGAATCGTCTGGCGCGACATTTTCGTGATATTGCCGGGCGGGTAAATCAGCAGTTGGCCGCTGCGGCAGATGAAGTATGGTTGGTGGTTTCGGGTATTGGAGTAAAAATCAAATGAGTAAATTATTTTGGGCGATGCTCTCTTTTATTACGCGTCTGCCTGTACCGCGTCGCTGGTCCCAGGGGCTGGATTTCGAGCATTATTCTCGCGGTATCATAACTTTTCCTTTAATTGGTTTATTGCTTGGCGCGATTAGCGGACTTGTCTTCATGGCGTTGCAGACATGGTTCGGCGTACCACTGGCGGCATTGTTTAGCGTGTTGGTGCTGGCGCTGATGACCGGTGGATTCCACCTGGACGGCCTCGCAGATACCTGTGATGGCGTATTTTCTGCACGTAGCCGCGATCGCATGTTGGAAATTATGCGTGATAGCCGTTTAGGTACCCACGGCGGTCTGGCGCTGATTTTTGTGGTTCTGGCAAAGATTCTGGTGTTAAGCGAGTTGGCGCTGCGTGGCGAACCGATCCTTGCATCGCTGGCGGCGGCATGTGCGGTTAGCCGTGGGACTGCCGCATTGTTGATGTATCGTCATCGTTATGCCCGGGAAGAAGGGCTTGGTAATGTGTTCATTGGCAAAATTGACGGGCGACAAACCTGTGTCACCCTCGGTTTAGCCGCTATTTTTTCTGCCGTATTATTACCAGGCATGCACGGTGTTGCTGCTATGGTGGTGACGATGGTGGCGATTTTCATCCTTGGTCAGCTTCTCAAACGTACTCTGGGCGGGCAAACCGGCGATACGCTGGGAGCAGCCATAGAGCTTGGTGAACTGGTCTTCCTGCTGGCACTGCTATAAGACTGATTACCTAAGAGACGCGACATGCAAACACTTGCCGATTTACTGAATACGATCCCTGCCATCGATCCTGCCGCGATGTCGCGTGCCCAACAGTATATTGATGGGTTACTCAAACCTGTCGGTAGTCTGGGAAGACTGGAGACGCTTGCCGTACAGTTGGCAGGAATGCCGGGGCTGAATGGTGTGCCTCATGTGGGCCAAAAAGCAGTACTGGTTATGTGTGCCGATCACGGCGTCTGGGATGAAGGTGTTGCTATTTCTCCGAAAGCGGTGACAGCCATTCAGGCTGAAAATATGACACGCGGAACAACTGGGGTGTGTGTACTGGCAGCACAAGCGGGCGCTAAAGTTCACGTGATTGATGTTGGGATTGATACCGTTGAGCCTATCCCAGGGCTAATTAACATGCGTGTCGCACGAGGTAGCGGTAATATTGCCGCGGGCCCGGCAATGAGTCGCAGTCAGGCTGAAGAGCTGCTTCTGGACGTCATACAATATACGCGCGAGTTAGCGAGAAATGGCATCACGCTGTTTGGTGTGGGTGAACTGGGGATGGCAAATACCACACCGGCAGCGGCGATAGTCAGTACGATTACTGGACACGATCCTGAAGAAGTGGTCGGTATTGGCGCAAACCTGCCGACAGATAAACTGGCTAATAAAATTGATGTTGTTCGTCGGGCAATAACATTGAATCAACCGAATCCACTGGATGGTATTGATGTGCTGGCCAAAGTGGGTGGCTTTGATTTGGTCGGAATCGCTGGCGTGATGTTAGGTGCCGCATCCTGTGGTTTACCGGTGTTGCTGGATGGATTTCTTTCTTATGCCGCTGCACTTGCCGCCTGCCAGATGTCGCCTGCAATCAACCCCTATCTCATTCCTTCCCACTTGTCGGCGGAAAAAGGGGCGCGTATTGCGCTGGCACATTTGGGACTGGAGCACTATCTCAATATGGACATGCGTTTAGGTGAGGGGAGTGGTGCAGCGCTGGCAATGCCCATCATTGAGGCTGCCTGCGCGATATACAGCAACATGGGCGAGCTTGCTGCCAGTAATATTGTTCTACCGGGGAAGACGACTTCTGAATTGAACAGTTAAAAACGAAAAGCCAGATAAAGCTATACTTATCGGATAGCTTTCGCGACTTAGGAAAGGGACATGATGCGTCGTGTAAATATTCTTTGCTCATTTGTTCTGCTTTTTGCCAGCCATAATAGCCTGGCGGTAACTTATCCACTCCCTCCAGAGGGTAGCCGTTTAGTTGGGCAGCCTCTTACGGTTACGGTTCCCGATCGCAATACCCAGCCGCTTGAAACCTTTGCTGCGCAGTACGGGCAAGGGCTGAGTAATATGCTGGAAGCGAATCCGGGAGTTGACGTTTTTTTGCCGAAGTCTGGCTCGCAACTCACCATTCCGCAGCAACTGATTTTGCCCGCCACTGTTCGTAAAGGGATTGTAGTTAACGTCGCCGAGATGCGTCTTTATTACTACCCGCCAGACAGTAATACTGTGGAAGTTTTTCCTATCGGCATCGGTCAGGCCGGGCGTGAAACGCCGCGCAATTGGGTGACAGCCGTTGAACGCAAACAAGAAGCGCCGACCTGGACGCCAACCCCTAATACTCGCCGCGAATATGCGAAACGTGGGGAGAGCCTGCCAGCATTTGTCCCCGCTGGACCCGATAATCCTATGGGGCTTTATGCCATCTATATTGGTCGGCTTTATGCCATCCATGGTACTAATGCCAATTTTGGCATTGGCTTACGGGTGAGCCAGGGCTGTATTCGTCTGCGCAAAGATGACATAAAGTATTTATTCGATAATGTTCCAGTCGGGACGCGCGTGCAAATTATCGATCAGCCGGTGAAATATACAACGGAACTGGATGGCTCAAAGTGGCTGGAAGTTCATGAACCGTTGTCGCGCAATCGGGCGGAATATGAGTCCGACAGAAAAGTGCCACTGCCGGTAACTCCTTCATTGCAGGCGTTTATCAACGGACAAGAAGTTGATGTAAATCGCGCAAACGCAGCCTTGCAGCGTCGTTCAGGAATGCCAGTGCAAGTTAATTCTGGGGCGAGGCAGATGTTTTAAAATAGTTGTTACGTAGAAAGCAAAAAACCTGCTCGAAAGCAGGCTTTTTTGAATCTGGCTCTTCTGGTTGGATGCGGCTCAAATGAAAATACAAACAGATTACTCAGACAGTATTTTCCAAAAGGAACTGACTTATCAGTTCACAGCCAACAAAGACTAAACAGTGTTGCCAGACAGCTCAACGAGAGGCTGAGAAAAACGCTAGACTATGAATCACCCGCAGAACGGTTCAATAAGTGTGTTGCGTCTATCAGTTGAACTCACAGCTGGAATCGGACGTCACAATCGCAACAACGATGAATCCGTCAGTCCACGATAAAGAGTTTTGCTCCTGTCTCCGTTCTGGACTGATGTGATTCTGCGTTATCACCAACCTGATAACTCATCCCCGCAGTTAAAGTGAATTTGCGGCCATCTGCGAGTAGTGTTTCGAGTTCACCCTCCAGGCATAAAAGGACATGACCTTTACTGCACCAATGATCCGCAAGGTAACCTGGGGTATATTCAACCATTCGCACACGGATTTGGTTTGGCTTGTGACCAAAAAATTGTGTGCGCCAGTAGGCCATGCCTGTTTCCCCTGGATGTTCTGTTTTTTCGACTTCACCCCAGTTAGTGGTGCCAAAAGCAAATGCTTCGATATTCATTTTATGGCCTTTCGTTGTTAAGAAAGAGTTCTTGAACTCAGAGATTTGAATATGAACACGTCACCGTGGAACAAAGACCGTATCATAGGCTAAAAAAGACCACTTCAGATATCTCATATCTGGGGTATCCGAATCCGACTTGAACTGGAAGGTAAAACGCGCGATTTAGCTCTGTTCAATATGGCCCTGGACAGTAAGCTTCGGGGCTGTGATCTGGTCAGACTCAAAGTATCTGATGTTGCATATGGTAGCTCTGTTTCAAGCAGAGCAACGGTGTTGCAACAGAAAACCGGTAGCCCTGTGCAATTCGAGATAACCAAAGGGATAAGAGAAGCTGTTGCTGCATTGATAAAGCTTGGCAACTTGCACAGTAAAGACTTCTTGTTCCGATCTCGTGTTGGTACTAACCAGCACATATCAACCCGTCAATACAACCGAATTTTTCATGGGGGAGTAGCAAAGCTTGTTCTCGACGATTCGCTTTACAGCACACATTCCATAAGAAGAACAAAACATTACCTAATCTACAAGAAAATTAAGAATCTTCGGGTGATCCAACTTCTGTTAGGTCATAAGAAACTGGAGAGCACAGTCCGTTATCTGGGAATTGAGGTCGATGATGCGTTAGAGATCTCGGAGTCGATTGAAGTCTAAGGTTGTCAGGGCTGCAACAGCAGCCCTGTGCCAGAGGAAGAGGTTTATTTTTACATTGGAAAACGCTTGGTTCGGTGAACATAAAGACGAGTTTTCCAGATAGAACGCCCGGTCAGTACTGACAGACTGGACTGAATTTTATCAGGAAAATTTACGGCAGCCTATGACGCAAAGGATGACACCGAATGTAATCAGTATCATCAGCGGGCTAATGGCTTCAATCAGCAGTCGTTTATGTTCAGCGCTGACGCCTTCCCTGGTGACCTTGAGATTGACATAAGACATCGTACACTCTCCTTACCAGACACCTGCGCTGGCACCACCATCTACCGTCAGCACTGTTCCTGTGACAAAAGTAGAGTCGGCCAGATAAAGCACCGCATCAACGATATCCTGGGGGTGCCCAATCCGTTCAGTCGGAGCCAGCCCCTTTAAAAACTCCAGACTCTGTTCATCCGACTCATGCATAGGAGTCGCGATGACGCCGGGCGCAACGCCATTAACCATAATATTATGCGGCGCCAGTTCCAGCGCTAGCCCGCGGATCGCCTGATTCAACCCACCTTTAATCAGCACGGGTAACAATGCCGGGATTTTACGGTTAGGCTGCATCGCGATTGACGCCGTGATGGTAATGATATGCCCTGAACCACGCTGTGACATGTGGCGTGCCGCAGCCTGCGCCGGATAGAAGAAGCCCTTAAGATTAGTGTCTGTCATGGAAACGACGTCCTGGGGCGTATAGTCAGTAACGGGTTTTGCAATAAAAATACCCGCATTGTTGACCAGAATATCGACCTGCCCGAAGTGCTTCTCAGACAGGGTGAATAAGTTGGCTGCCGTTTCAGGGAGTGAGATATCACCCGGCACTAGCAGCAAATTACGCGGGTTGCCCAGACCATCAGCCATGTTTTGCAATCGCTGAAGTGATCGAGCGTTCGCGACAACATTATAATTCCTGGCCAAAAAGGCCTGTGCAATCGCTAAACCCAGACCACTTGATGCGCCCGTCACAATAACCGTTTTCGTTCTGTTCATGTTATGTCCTCTTTCAGGAAGTTAGTTGCGTGACATGAACGTTAATTCATACCCAGAAGTTGAAAAACAGGGCTTAATGAATTTTAATTAATACATAATGTAATAAATGAGGAAGCAGTGTGCGGCGCTATTTTGACGATCTCCAGTTGGGCAGTATCGAACTATTTTGCCTGACAGTTGAAACTGGTAGCTTTACTGCCGCCGCAGCGGCGGCAGGTGTAACGCCAGCCGCCGTCAGCCGCTCTGTCGCCAGACTGGAGAAACGGCTGCAAACACGATTATTTATTAGAACAACACGCAGCATGCGTCCGACAGACATCGGCCAGCGTTACTATCTGGATTGCCGCAGGGCGCTGAACCAGTTCGTGGAGGCAGAGGAAAAAATATCTGATCAACAGCAGATTCCTGTTGGCACTCTCAGTATCAGCGCTCCCTCGCTTTACGCGCACTTTCGCCTGCTGCCACGGTTGTCTGAATTTTGCGCCCTTTATCCTGAGCTGACAGTGAATCTGGAAGTGAGCGATCAGAATATTGATTTCTCTGAAGACAAATTTGATCTGGCCATTCGCGGCAGCGAACTGCTCGACTCTGGTCTGGTTGCGCGCCGCCTGGAAGATGCTGAACTTATTGTTGTCGCGACGCCGTCATATCTGCGAAATCATCCGGCCCCGACCACTCCCACCGATTTGGCGCATCACAACTGCATTCAGTACATCCTTCCGGGCAATGGCCGTCCTGCCCCCTGGTCGTTTATGGAAAAAAAACGGGAATTCAGAATTGAAACCAGCGGGCGGTTAGTCTGTCGGGAAGATTATCTTGCGACCCTGACGTTAGTTAAAAACAGCGCAGGTGTGATGCAGGTTTACCGATTTAGCGTCGAGGATGAGTTAAAGCGCGGAGAGTTGATTGAGCTATTGCCTGGCTTTGGCGGCACCTCCCGACCCTTTATGATTATCTATCCATATAAGCGCTTTCTACCGTTAAAGGTCAGAAAATTTATCGATTTCCTGACAGGGGTAACAGAACCGTGTATTGACTGATTATCCCGACAAATACATATCCACGAGCGTCAGGTACTTTGACAAAACCGATACACCTTACGCAGCGTGATCAGGGGACAAAGGCTAACTTTTTCTCTTTGCCGTCGATACGGTACTTCATGTACCAGTGTTTTGAACCATTATGTTTGACCAATAGGTACAGTCCGGAACTGTCTGTCATTTTGAAGGGGTTGTCAGAGGATTTAGTCTTGCGAATAGCTGTGTCTGTTAATGCTATAGCGTGGGGGCTCCTTTTGCTCGCTGAACCGTGAAGCCCCCAAAAACCATGGACATCAAAAAACCCGGTGGTTTCTTTTGAAACAACCGGGTAAATATAATTTCTTGTTTTTAAACATCTTAAGACTCATAGAGATGTCTCAAGACTAAAATCTGGCTCCTCTGACTGGACTCGAACCAGTGACATACGGATTAACAGTCCGCCGTTCTACCGACTGAACTACAGAGGAATCGTGTGAACGGGGCGCATATTAATGGCAGTGCATGGGGATGTCAAAGGGGGAAATGCATTTTTTAGTTTGTTTGCTGCCAATTTCAACAAAGTGGTGAGCTTTCAATCTTTTGGGTAATGAACCATCGTGGTGCATACCCTTCTGTCATGGGGCAGGGAACGCTTTTTCTGATAACAAGAGCAAATGACGAAACTATCATAATCTCTTATTTGACAGGCGGTTAGCTTGCGCATCAACGACAAAATAAAACTGGCAAGCATTTTGCAATCTGGTTGTAAGTAATGGCGGCACTTGGGCCGATTCTTAAAAACCGGAGGCAACATGAACTTCAGACGCCTGAAATACTTCGTAAAAATTGTAGATATTGGTAGCCTGACCCAGGCTGCCGAAGTGTTGCATATCGCGCAGCCTGCGCTCAGTCAGCAGGTCGCCACACTGGAAGGCGAGCTGGACCAACAACTTTTGATTCGCACTAAACGTGGCGTTACCCCAACAGATGCCGGAAAAATACTCTATGCGCATGCGCGGGCCATTTTGCGTCAGTGTGAACAGGCCCAACTGGCGGTACATAACGTAGGTCAGACATTATCGGGTCAAGTTTCGATTGGCTTTGCGCCAGGAACTGCTGCGTCGGCGATCACCATGCCCTTATTACAGGCGGTACGTGCCGAATTTCCGGAAGTGGTTATCTCTTTACATGAAAATAGTGGCGCTGTTCTTAACGATAAACTTATAAATTGTCAGCTTGATATGGCGGTAATTTACGAGCATTCCCCTGTGGTAGGCGTATCCAGCCAGGCTTTGTTAAAAGAAGATCTTTTTCTTGTCGGAACTCAGAATTGCCCAGGGCAAAGCGTTGATGTTAATGCTATAGCGCAAATGAACCTCTTTCTTCCCGGCGATTACAGTGCCGTGAGACTCCGCGTTGATGAGGCATTTTCTCTACGGCGACTCACGGCAAAAGTCATCGGTGAAATTGAGTCTATCGCTACGCTTACCGCAGCGATCGCCAGCGGCATGGGGGTTGCAGTATTACCCGAATCGGCCGCGTACTCGTTATGTGGCGCAGTTAACGGTTGGATGTCACGTATTACCACGCCGTCAATGAGTCTCTCCTTGTCATTGAATATACCCGCCAGAGCAAACCTGTCGCCGCAGGCGCAGGCAGTGAAAGAACTGTTATTGTCAGTGATTAGTTCTCCAGTCATGGAAAAAAGACAATGGCAATTGGTTAGCTAAACGTTATATCTGGATGGAATAAGATGCGGGTTTTTATTATTTGTTATGCCGGGCGTTAGACTTTAACAATAGCGGAATGTCTGATCTGCCCGGAGTTTACCGTGAATTTCCAACAACTAAAGATAATCCGCGAGGCTGCGCGTCAGGATTACAACCTGACAGAGGTTGCGAATATGCTTTTTACCTCACAGTCAGGCGTTAGCCGTCATATTCGAGAGCTGGAGGATGAGCTTGGAATAGAAATATTCGTTCGTCGGGGCAAGCGGCTGCTTGGTATGACTGAACCGGGCAAAGCATTGCTGGTCATTGCAGAACGCATTTTGAATGAAGCCAGTAATGTTCGTCGACTTGCCGATCTTTTTACCAACAATACATCTGGCGTTCTCACTATCGCAACGACGCATACCCAGGCACGCTACAGCTTGCCGGAGGTTATTAAAGCCTTTCGCGAACTTTTCCCGGAAGTGCGGCTTGAGCTTATCCAGGGGACACCACAGGAAATTGCGACGTTGCTGCAAAATGGCGAGGCTGATATTGGCATCGCCAGTGAGCGTCTGAGCAATGATCTGCAACTCGTCGCCTTCCCATGGTTTCGTTGGCATCATAGTTTGCTCGTTCCAGTTAATCACCCCTTAACCAAAATTACGCCATTGACGCTGGAATCAATAGCGAAGTGGCCGTTGATCACTTACCGGCAGGGAATTACAGGCCGCTCGCGTATTGATGACGCATTTGTCCGCAAAGGTTTGCTGGCAGATATTGTATTGAGTGCGCAGGATTCTGATGTCATCAAAACCTACGTCGCTCTTGGTCTGGGGATTGGAATAGTAGCCGAGCAATCCAGTGGCGAACAAGAGGAAGAAAATTTAATCCGTCTGGAAACGCGCCATCTTTTTGATGCTAATACCGTCTGGTTGGGGCTAAAACGAGGACAATTACAGCGTAACTATGTCTGGCGTTTTCTGGAACTGTGCAACGCAGGACTGTCGGTTGAGGATATTAAGCAACAGGTGATGGAAAACAGTGAAGAGGAAATTGATTATCAGATATAACAAAAAGCCCGCTATAAAACGGGCTTTTCAGAAATCTGGCTCCTCTGACTGGACTCGAACCAGTGACATACGGATTAACAGTCCGCCGTTCTACCGACTGAACTACAGAGGAATCGCTGTTGAGGCACATCTTAACGGCGAAAAATTTTTTGTCAAACCTGATTTTTAAATTTCTCAACCGTTTGCCGTTTCTATCAACAGTTTGTTGCATTTGCAGACAATTTGCTGGCGAAAATCTTTGCAGCTTTGCTGATTCTCCCTCATTATTTGAAATGTGGTTTCACTTTCTGCAATTAAGGTCAGTTTTGAATATCTCCTCAGCTTTACGCCAGGTTGTTCACGGCACTCGCTGGCACGCAAAACGTAAGAGCTACAAAGTGTTGTTCTGGCGTGAGATAACTCCACTTGCTGTTCCTATCTTTATGGAGAATGCCTGTGTCCTGTTGATGGGCGTACTGAGCACATTTCTGGTCAGTTGGCTGGGAAAAGATGCAATGGCAGGCGTTGGGTTGGCGGACAGTTTCAATATGGTCGTTATGGCTTTTTTTGCAGCTATCGACCTTGGTACTACAGTCGTTGTGGCATTTAGCCTCGGTAAGCGTGATCGACGGCGAGCGAGGGTAGCGACGCGGCAGTCATTGGTGATCATGACATTGTTTGCCGTACTGTTGGCAGCGCTTATTCATCATTTTGGTGAGCAAATTATCGATTTTGTTGCAGGTGAGGCCACGACACAGGTGAAAGCACTGGCGCTGACTTATCTGGAACTGACAGTCATCAGTTATCCTGCGGCGGCTATCACCTTGATTGGCAGCGGAGCACTTCGCGGTGCAGGGAATACGAAAATACCGCTTCTTATAAATGGTAGTCTGAATATCCTTAATATCATTATTAGCGGCATATTGATTTACGGTCTTTTCTCATGGCAGGGGTTGGGGTTTGTCGGGGCAGGACTGGGATTAACTATTTCCCGTTATATTGGCGCTGTCGCCATTTTGTGGGTTCTGGCGATTGGTTTTAATCCTGCGTTACGGATCTCGTTAAAAAGCTATTTTAAGCCATTGAATTTCAGCATTATCTGGGAAGTCATGGGGATTGGTATTCCAGCAAGTGTGGAATCCGTATTATTTACCAGTGGGCGGTTATTAACACAAATGTTTGTTGCCGGGATGGGGACGAGTGTTATTGCCGGGAATTTTATCGCTTTTTCGATTGCAGCTCTTATCAATTTACCAGGAAGTGCACTTGGATCTGCTTCTACAATCATTACGGGTCGAAGGTTGGGGGTAGGGCAGAGAGCGCAAGCAGAAATTCAATTGAGGCATGTGTTCTGGCTGTCCACTATAGGATTAACGGCAATAGCCTGGTTAACAGCCCCCTTTGCCGGGATTATGGCGTCGTTTTATACCCAGGATCCGCAGGTTAAACATGTCGTTGTGATTCTTATTTGGTTGAATGCTTTATTTATGCCGATTTGGTCTGCCTCCTGGGTACTGCCCGCCGGTTTTAAAGGCGCTCGAGATGCACGCTACGCCATGTGGGTTTCTATGTTAAGTATGTGGGGATGCCGGGTAGTAGTCGGTTATGTGCTGGGAATCATGCTTGGCTGGGGTGTGGTTGGGGTCTGGATGGGGATGTTTGCCGACTGGGCCGTGCGGGCTGTGCTGTTTTACTGGCGAATGGTTACAGGGCGATGGCTATGGAAATACCCTCGTCCCGAGCATAAATAGTATGAATAAAAGCCAGATGTGTCGGAATAAACGACAAAACGCAGATTATTTCAGCAAACGATTCAAAATTAAAAAACAGGCTTTGACATTGTGGATGGGCATCGTTAATATTCGCCCCGTTCTCGCGATTCCTCTGTAGTTCAGTCGGTAGAACGGCGGACTGTTAATCCGTATGTCACTGGTTCGAGTCCAGTCAGAGGAGCCAAATTTCTGAAAAGCCCGCTTTTATAGCGGGCTTTTTGCTTTGTTACTTAATCAAATCCTTCGCATCTTTTCATGACGCAAAGGATCTGAACTCATTATCGGAACGGTGGTTCATTAAAGGTTCGCAGTTTACGCGAATGTAGTCGGTCGCCTTCTGCGCGCAGTAAGTCTATCGCCCGAATGCCAATTTGCAGGTGCTCGGAAATTGCGCCTTCATAAAAACGGTTAGCCTGACCGGGAAGTTTAATCTCACCATGCAACGGTTTATCTGAAACACACAGTAGCGTCCCGTAGGGTACGCGGAAACGATATCCTTGTGCTGCAATGGTGGCACTTTCCATATCAATCGCCACGGCCCGACTTAAATTAAAACGAAGTGCAGAAGCTGAGTAGCGTAACTCCCAGTTCCTGTCATCAGTGGTTACTACAGTTCCAGTACGTAGCCGCTGTTTAACTTCTTCACCCGGCCTGCCGCTGACGAGTTTGGTGGCGTCGTAAAGTGCACGTTGCACTTCAGCAATACTCGGAATAGGAATATCGGGGGGCAGAACCGCATCAAGAACGTGGTCATCGCGTAAATAAGCATGCGCAAGTACGTAATCTCCTATAGCCTGGCTTTCACGTAATCCTCCACAGTGACCAATCATCAACCAGACATCCGGGCGTAGCACCGCCAGATGATCGCAGATAGTTTTGGCATTTGACGGCCCCACGCCAATATTTACCAGAGTAATACCCTGGCCATCGGCAGTGATTAAATGCCATGCGGGCATCTGGTGTTTCTTCCATGCAAGGTCGGAAACTGCCTCTTCAGGTGCTTCGGTTTCAGCGGTGATCCAGTTCCCGCCGGCACAAGAAAGGGCAATGTAGGGGCTATCAGGATCAAGGATCTGGCTGCATCCCCAACGTACGAATTCATCCACATAACGTGTGTAGTTGGTAAACAAGACGAACGGCTGAAAATGTTCGACTGGCGTACCTGTATAATGGCGTAACCGTGCGAGGGAAAAATCTACCCGGCGTGCATCAAAATGCGATAGCGGGGAGAATTCCGTTGGATGATAAATGCCGTCTGCCGTTTCATCGCCAATTTGTGCCAGTTCGGTTGTCGGGAAATAGCGAGTTAATCCAGCGCTCATTGAGCGATCAAGCGTCAGTTCTGAGCCGTCGATGACATACGGATAAGGAATTTCATGTTCTGACGGTTGCACGGAAATATGGGCACCATAATCCTGGTACAGCAGAGTTAATTGTTCATTAAGATATGAACGAAAGAGAGCAGGGCGGGTGATGGTGGTGGTGTAGCTGCCAGCGTGAGTAAAACGACCAAACGCGCGTGTTTTGGGAGGGTTTGTTGCGCTACCGTCCCAGGTCACGGTCAATGATGGATAGACAAAAAGACCGTGTTTTCGGGCGTTTTCATCAGGCAATTCGCCACTTTTAATATATTTGCCAATGGCGTTGCGTAAAGCGACTACAGATTGCTCATACAGCGCTTCAAGTTCATTCAGTGCCTGAGCTGGGGTCAGACCGGAGCCCTTATTATTCATATGTCTCTCCTGTTCCATACAATTACCGCACTTCCGATAGTATGTCACAGGAATGTGAAACAAAAGTGTAAGGCGAAGATCGGACGATCTTCGCCATGCTATCAAGTGCGTTGATTGTCTTTCATCAACAGAGCGGTTATTGCGGAAATCAGGCAGCCTGCGAGCAAATAAATGGCGACACTATGCCAGTCTCCAGCAAAATAAGTAATGAGAGCGGCGGCAATAAAAGGTGTAAATCCACCGCCTACTACACTGGCAACCTGATATCCGACGCCAGCGCCGCTATAGCGATAACTGGCACCAAACATCTCGGTGAACATCGGTTGTTGCACACAAACCACCATGTCATGTGCAATATTCGCCAGCATAATGGAGAAGAAAACTATCCAGAAAATGGACTGTGCTTCAAGCGCCATGAAGAACGGAAATGCGCTTAATGTCCCGATTAATGCACCTGTAATATAAACCTTGCGGCGGCCAAAGCGGTCAGCAAGCCAGGCAAAACAGGGAATTGTCAGGCAGCTTAATCCCCCCACCAGCAAACCAATATTGAGGAACAATTCGCGCGGCAGCCCCATATTCTGGGTCGAATAGTTAAGTGCAAAGGCGGTAACGATATACATCGTCAGCAACTCGCACAGTCGCAGCGCAATAATCTTAAGGAAAGCGCCGGGATGCCGTAACAGAGCTTCGATAACCGGGATGCGTTTTTGCACTGCCGCTTGATTATGCTGCTGTTGTTCAAATTCAGCGGACTCCTCCATGCCATTGCGCACCCACAATGCACCCAGCACCAGTACGATGCTAAACAGGAAAGGAATGCGCCAACCCCAGCTTAAAAATTGCTCGTCAGTTGTCAGCATACTGATCAGTGAAACCAGTCCGGTTGAAAGGAGTAACCCTACTCCGTAACCAACCTGGACGCCGCTACTGTAAAAGGCTTTTTTGTTGTTGGGCGCGCTCTCAACGGACAGCAGCGCAGCGCCTCCCCATTCGCCGCCAACAGCAAATCCCTGAATAGCTCGCAGCATCACCAGTAAAATTGGTGCCCACCAGCCAATAGTTGAGAACGAAGGGAGAATGCCGATCAATGCAGTGGCGATGCCCATCATCCAGACGGTAAGCATCAACATGCGCTTACGCCCCAGGCGGTCGCCAAAATGGCCGAAAATGACACCACCGAGCGGACGGAAAAGGAAACCGACACCAAAGGTGGCAAATGCGGCGAGCGTTCCCATTGCAGGGCTTACCTGCGGGAAAAACTCGCGATTAAACACTAATGCGGCGGTAATGCCATAGAGTAAAAAATCATACCAGTCGACGACGGCACCCGCGAAACTGCCTAACGCAGCGCGTCGGGCGCGACTTAACGAAAGCGTTCCTTCATCGGGACGCGTGGAGATGAGCGTGGAGTCCATAGTGATCCTGTTTGTACTGTCTTTTTATAATTAGTATGGAAAAGGTAACTCACATTGCCGTCGATCTATAAACGAGCCTAATGAGACTACCGCGACAGAAAGCATCTGCAAATGTTTTTATGTCAGAAACTGAGGATGAAGGTCCGGAAGGGGGGACTGTAATATGCTGGAAACGATACATAATTATGAGTTCAGTTGCATATCACAACCGCGTTGGACAGAAAAATGTGAATGCTAAAGCCACAACGCATACTCGTCTGACACTATTTTTCTCTGATGGATTTTTTTGAATTTTCCTAATGGGATTTGTGTCACTGACACCAGGCGAGCTAATTGCTTGAATGATTGGCGGAGAGAGGGGGATTTGAACCCCCGGTAGAGTTGCCCCTACTCCGGTTTTCGAGACCGGTCCGTTCAGCCGCTCCGGCATCTCTCCGTTCAGATGGTTGCCATGATGCCAGGAAATTTGGCATTTTAACAGTCCCTGTCCGTGCAATTTTGTTCAAGTGACGAGTTTGCGAGCAAAACGATGATTAAGTGGCCCTGGAAAGTACAAGAAACAGATCATGAACATACGCTCCCATGGAAGGAAGCTCTGGCGATACCTCTTTTGACATGTCTGACAGAGCAGGAGCAAAGCAAACTAGTCACTCTTGCCGAACGTTTTTTGCAGCAAAAAAGACTGGTTCCACTACAAGGATTTGAACTTGATGCATTGAAAAGTAGTCGCATCGCCTTACTTTTCTGCTTGCCTGTCCTGGAGCTTGGACTGGAATGGCTGGATGGTTTTCATGAAGTGCTAATTTATCCTGCGCCATTTGTGGTAGACGATGAATGGGAAGACGATATAGGGCTGGTGCATAATCAGCGTATCGTTCAATCAGGACAAAGCTGGCAGCAGGGCCCAATTGTGCTGAACTGGCTCGATATACAAGATTCTTTCGATGCCTCGGGCTTTAATCTGATTATCCACGAAGTTGCACATAAACTGGATACACGAAATGGCGATCGCGCCAGTGGGGTTCCCTTTATTTCTTTACGTGAGGTCGCTGGATGGGAACACGATCTTCATGCTGCGATGGATAACATTCAGGAAGAAATTGAGTTAGTGGGCGAAAATGCCTCCAGCATCGATGCTTATGCTGCCAGTGACCCAGCAGAATGTTTTGCCGTGCTTTCCGAATACTTTTTTAGTGCACCCGAGCTTTTTGCGCCACGCTTCCCTTCGCTGTGGCAACGCTTCTGCCAATTTTATAAACAGGATCCATTACAACGGCTACGAAATGCCAATGGGCCAGACTCCTGTTCAGTACCAAATGTTCATTAAATATAAATTTTGTTGCTTAATTAACCGATTGAAATGGCTTGCGAATTTTAGTGTTGACACTCGCTGCGCTGCTAAGTAATATTCGCCTCGTTCTCACGATTCCTCTGTAGTTCAGTCGGTAGAACGGCGGACTGTTAATCCGTATGTCACTGGTTCGAGTCCAGTCAGAGGAGCCAAATTCTAGTTTTCATGCTTATCTGTACATCTCTATCTGTTTATGATTCAGTAAGTTAGCGTGAAAATCCTTCTCGGTGCGTATCTGATTTTCTCTCCGCATCGGGATAATTTGGTGGTCAGATCTGGGGTCAGTTTGGTTCGATTCTGGAGTGACCCCCAAATGTCTTTAAACGATTCTAAAATCCGCAAGTTAAAACCTTCTTCCCGTCCGGTAAAACTCTCCGACTCTCATGGTCTGTATCTGCTCGTCAATCCGGGCGGTTCACGCATCTGGTATCTCAAATATCGCTTTAGCGGCAAAGAATCCAGAGTCAGTCTCGGTGCATATCCGCTTGTCTCACTGGCGGAAGCCAGGCAGCAGCGCGACGGTATCCGCAAGTTGCTGGCGCAGAACATCAACCCGGCGCAGCAGCGCATGGCAGAAAAAACGGCCTGCTCTCCTGAAAAGTGCTTTAAGGCGGTGGCGCTGGCCTGGCACAAAACCAACAAAAAATGGTCGGCTGATTATGCCGCCCGCATTCTCGCCAGTATGGAAAACCATATCCTCCCGGCGATTGGTCACCTGTCCGTTGCCACGCTTAAAACGCAGGATTTCACGGCCCTGTTGCGGGTTATCGAGGATAAGGGCTTTCTGGAAGTCGCGTCCCGTACGCGGCAGCAACTCAGCAACATCATGCGTTATGCCGTTCAGCAGGGACTGACCGAAAGCAACCCGGCGCAGCATCTGGATGGCGTTGTCGCCTCACCCGTAAAAAATCACTACCCCGCGTTACCGCTGGAGCGGTTGCCTGAACTGCTTGACCGTATCGGCGACTACCAGCAGGGTCGCGAGTTAACCCGGCTGGCGGTGGTGCTGACGCTGCACCTGTTCATCCGTTCCAGTGAACTGCGCTTTGCCCGCTGGAGCGAGATCGATTTCAGGCACAAAATCTGGACCATCCCCGCCACCCGCGAAGCGATAGATAAAGTGCGTTTTTCAGGTCGCGGTGCAAAAATGCGTACTCCGCATATCGTGCCGCTCTCCCGCCAGGCGATTGCCATTCTGAAACAGATACAGGAACTTTCCGGCCATCTGGATCTGGTGTTTCCTGGCGATCACGATCCCTACAAGCCAATGAGTGAAAACACCACCAACCGGGCGCTGCGCCTGATGGGATATGACACCAAAACCGAAATCTGCGGGCATGGACTCCGGGCAATGGCCTGTAGCGCCCTGGTGGAGTCGGATCTCTGGTCACGCGATACGGTGGAACGACAAATGAGCCACCAGGAACGTAACAGCGTGCGGGCGGCATACGTGCATAAGGCGGAGCATCTGGAGGCCAGAAAGGCCATGATGCAGTGGTGGTCGGATTATCTGGATGTATGTCGTGAAGGGTATGTTGCGCCGTATATTTATGCGCGACAACATAAGGCGGCCTGAATCAGAAATAGCGTAAATGATTAAAATGGAAAAGCAGATCCTGATTGACCGGGATCTGCTTTTTTGTATTGAGAGGTATTGCCGTTTTTTTTGTTATTATCAATCGGAAAGTATCTAAAAATATTTGGCCCCAAATAATTTTGGGTGAAAACCAATCAATAAACCACTTATCAATAGGTAAGTACCGGAAATTATTCCAGTAGAATATTTTCAGTCGATTGCCTATTAATAAATACATTATTGATAGATAACTACCTTCTGTGATTTGCCCGCAAATCACAGAAGATGAAAAGCTATCAATAATCGATATTTTCACGGAATTACCACTTAATACATCCCCAAAAAATACGCCATAAAATACCGGACAATCTTTCCTGATACACATTATCACTGCACCAGCTATATAGAGACAAAATAATCTGCACCCGTCCCGGATAATCTGCTATCTGCGCCAGCGTCCCGCCGCTCTACCTATTCAGGACTGCGCCAGTTTCTGGCCCTTTGATTTTCGGCCCTTTCCGGTCAGGCGCTGTTACCCTTATCGCCCCCTTAGCCTTTTATAGCCCTTTCTCTTTCTGGCGCAACCAGTTTATCCGGAAATACACCTGGACTATCTGCACCAGATTGTATTTCACCACAAAATAACGGCACTAAGTGCAAAAAATAACATGAAGCACCTAAGATTGTTAATTTATATGCAGCAGGTTATGGTATCAAAAACCGTCGCAGCATTTTTATAAAGTCATGAGACATTCTGTGATTATACAATATATGTCACAGGATGCAGGAAAACACAGAGAGAATTATTCAGATATAATCCTGCGCCAGAATTAATGTGATTCCCCGGTGAATTTACATTTTCAAATTTTTCCAGTCCTGTGGTATCGGTAAAAACGATTGAA
The DNA here is from genome assembly GCF_001660175.1 of Escherichia sp. B1147. NCBI lineage: Bacteria > Pseudomonadati > Pseudomonadota > Gammaproteobacteria > Enterobacterales > Enterobacteriaceae > Escherichia > Escherichia sp. B1147. Next base: position 13,763 of record NZ_LFHY01000014.1, on the reverse strand, counting down.
CCACCTGTTATTAATCGGGATCGTTTCGAGTGATTACAGGGTAATCACTATAATATTCCGGCGAGCTACATTGGTTCAGCAGGAAAATCTGAACTGTTGTTATTTTCTCGCCATACAGTAACAATATTCTCATCATATTGTTACACGGTAACGACAGGTATCCGGTTATTTTATTTCATCCGGTCCCTGCGCCAGACTGATCGCTGTCGTTACGCAGTAACGGCATTATTTTGCGACATTCATGAAATCCGTCATTCCTCCTTCCAGCGATAGCCGTACACCTGTTTCACCCAGCGTCCGCGCCCGTCACCGTGGCCCAGATCCGTTGCCGTCAGCGCCAGCGATTCCTTCTCGCTGAATCCCTGCGCCAGATAATGGCGGATCGCGTCCTGCGCCCACGCATAGCGCAGCGAGTGCGGGGAAAATTCCCCCTTCAGCCCCACCTTAATGGCCTGTTTGTGCCAGTGATCCAGCGCCGTTTTGAGGTCAGGTTTGTCGATCAGCCTGCCATTGCGCTGTCTGGCGATCGGTAATGCGTTTTCCACCGCCTTTCTGACTGCGCCAGCGTCCAGGATCGTTGTATAGCGGGGACGCCCGCCCTTGGTGCCGAACACCACTTTCAGCCGGGTTTCTCCGCGTTCAATGGTTTTCAGCCATGTTTTCAGCGACTGTGAACTCTGTACCGCTTCCTGCGAGCGTAATCCCATCAGCCGTGCAATCTCCACCGCTGCTGCCAGCCCCGCATCCTGCGCACGGGCGTTCTCCATCACCTGTTGATAATACTCCGGCGTAATGGCACGGCGCGTGCCGTTGCGTGACGCGCCCGACAGCCCCAGCGCCTTATTGGTCAGGCGCGGATGTTCCACCACCTGGCGGCGTCCCGCCTGTCTCAGCACAGATCGTAGCGCCGCCATTTCGTTTTGCAGCGTGCGCAGACCAATATCCTGCTCCAGCCGCTCCTCAATGTAGCATTCGATATGACGCACTTTGATCTGCTCCACCCGCTGGATCTGGATATTCAGTTCGCGCAAATGCTGGCTGAACCGCTTCGTGGCATGGATACGGTAATCCACCGTTCTGAAGCTGCCGCCCGCTTTCTTCGCCAGCGCCTTCATTTCACTGCTTAATTTACTCATAATGACCCCCTGCAACAAAAACAAACAGTCTCCGGCGTGTGCTTTTTGGCTGCGCCAGAACGATACCTTCACGCCGGAGTGGCAGTTTGTTGAGGTTTAGGGAGTTTCAGGCTGTACGCAGTACAGACTGCCTGCCGAAGCAGGAAATTCTCCAGGGCGTCTTGCCCCCCTCGGTATCGATCTATTTCTCCTCTTACTCTGAACTGACAGCGGTCCGAAAGGGCATGTCAGGCGGCGGAAATATGGCGCAGGCCAGAACTGGCGCGGCTTGCGGCGGTATGTTGTGCGGCGTCACTTTGCTTTTTCGCTGACGCTGCCAAAGTGACGCCTCGTCTGGTGCAGGGCGTAAACGTTGCGTTCTGGTGCAGGGTGACGGTCACGCGACTGCAAAGCCTGACGGCAATGCAGGCCGCAGCCCGTCATGTGAGGGCGCTGGTCGTCAGCAGGATATGAAGCAGCCGGAGGCTTCCGGCAAAGTCAGAGGGCCAGCCCGTGAAGGCGTTGAACAATGTGGTGACGGTGAAGCCGTCCGGTGTGTATGTCCTTCAGTCTCAGACGCGGATGTCTTGCGTCTCCGGCGTTTGCAGAGATCAACGCCGGTAAAGGGTGCCATGCTGGCGATGCCAGGCGCTTCTTTCAGGCGTGAAGCGTCAAAGGGACTGCCCGGAGGCAGTTTATTGCAGGCGGGAGACTGCGCCATTATTTCTGGTGCAGGAAGGAAAAACTGTTTTTGGGTTTGAAAGTTTGTTCTACAGAGAGACCCAATAAACGAGGGCGCTGTAGCAGCGCCCTCAATCAGTCAGCATAAAAATCTATCAGGTCAGGATGGTTTCCAGTCTTGCCAGTACCTCATTAATGATACTGTCAGGGATGCGCTCCAGCCTTTTGCCGTTCCTGGCTCCCATATCAATAGTTCTGGGCTGATCGCAACGTATGATCCCCGTCGTTTTCGTGCCGGCTCCCTCCAGCGAAACTGCAAAACCCGCGTTACGGGCAAATTGTCCGCCACTGGTTACCGGAACAACGACAGGTAAACGTGTTACCTCATTAAACGAGGCCGGAGAAACAACAAGCACCGGGCGTTTTCCGCTTTGCTCGTGTCCGGTGGTAGGATCAAGTGAAACAAGCCAGATTTCCCCTCTGTCCATTTACAGGATCTCCTTCCCTGCGGCAGGCGCGTCAATCCATTCCCGCTCTTCATCGCTCATTTCGGCATGTGGATCGTACTGCGCCAGCAGTTCAGCCAGTGAATAGCGGGGGCGTTTTTGAGGTTCGATAATCAGGCAGCCGTTGTCAACGGTCACGCCGACTTCGCTGTCCGGCATCAGGGCCAGCGTTTTCAGCACCGCAGGCGGGACGGCCAGCATGACCGAGCCGCCAACTTTTTTCAGACGTGTGGTATACATAGGGCACCTCCAGAAGTTATATTTAAATATAACATTCATACTCTGCAATGTACAATTATCAGTCAGATCCATTGTGATTTCCTTAGTGTAACGAAGTGTGATGAAAGCCTTAATCTGTCTGTTGACAGATCGGACAGTTTTCAAAGGTCCTGTCGTACAAGGGCGACCATCCTGATACATCAGGCGCTTCTTTCAGGCCATGAAGCATTTTGAGCAGGAGGAAACCTACAGCACGGCGGTGATGGCGATAAGGGAAAACTGTTTTTTCGTTGCGAAGGATTATTTGTTGGGCGGGGAATAAAAATACAGCGCAGAATCTGTGCTGTAATCATCTCCCTGTGCGCAATCAGCCAGAGACTGATCACACACCGGGAGATACCACGTATCAATGTTCCTGATAGTTCAGTCATTGATACCTGTAATCAGGCGCGCTTTCGCATTATCCTTCCTGTTCGATTTCCCTTGCCATCGAAGTATCTGGAGGGCCAGATAATTTCTGGTGATATTTCCAGCGCATCAGCGATGATTTTTTCCCCACGCGGCCACGAGCGGGACAGCGCATTGGCGAGTGTTGCGGACGCCAGCCCCGCCTGACGTGAAAGCGCCGCCAGTGACATCCCCTTTTTTCTTAGTCCTGCAATAATATCGGCAGGATGCCAGTCCTGTTGCATCATGCAGTCACCTCTCTGATAAATTTCACACCATCGGCGGTACGCAGCCAGCGCGGCGCTTTCAGCCCCTCGGTAAAGTACCAGACCAGTTAACAGAGCAGCCCGGTCAGGGTTTGCTCTGTTTTTGGCTCCGTCGGGTGTTCCAGCAGAAGCTGGAGCAGCGCCAGGCAGTATTCGCACAACGAATCAGGTTCGGGGTCGAAGTGTTGTGGTGTAGCGGGAGGGGTATCAACGGTCAGGCTTTCGGTAAGATGCGGCGGGATGGGGTCGTGCAGTGTGGGTTGCAGCAGCGCAAGGCAGGCGTGAAGCCGTCCGCAAAGCGCCAGCCGCAGCGCGGGATCGTCGGTTTCTATCAGGGTTTCGGCGAAGTGTGCGCAGTAGTCGGCAAGGACGGTGAAGTCCGTGGCAGCGTTAAAGGGAACGGATAATAAATCGAGTAAATCGCAGTCAGGGGTGAGGATTGTAGCCATAAGGCAACCTCCGATGAGTAATGTTTATTACCGCCACCGGAGAGGCTAATCTCACGGGTGGCGGAACCGGACAGGGTTAGCCTTACCGGCCTCATCGACACCGGCGCGTCTTGCGACGCCCCCGCCCGGCCCGCCATTGAGGTGTAGCCGTGCGCACGACACAAAAAAAGCGCTGACGCGCCTTTGTGTCGTCGATGAAGGATTCAGGAGGCTAATCCCGACGCCTGATTTTGCAGACGTGGGGTAAGGATACTGCGATTGGCGATGAGCGGCAAGAGTGAAGAAGGAGCACTGCTTATGCCAGATATCTGGCATACAACAACAGTATAACATCCTGACTCATCATTATGTTACAGAATGCGTAATGCGCATTGTTTTATAACGAAAAAGTTACCATAAGCATTGTAATGCTATTCGAACGGCGTAACATAAGTTGTTGAAATAGTAGTCGTTGAAAAGTCGATATGGATGAGGTGACATGTGAATACCCCGTTATTGCGTTCTTATAATGCCGTTATCGAATATACGTTATCCCAGGCGAAAAAATCTAAGGCAGTGAAACGTATTGCCGGGTTTTGTCAGCTTCAGGGACCTACGGGTAGCGGAAAAACCAGCTCACTCTACCGCTCTGGCTATGCCGATAACGCTCTCCCGGCGCTGGAGACGATAAAAAAATCAGGCTCTCAAGCCATTTTGATTACCCATCGCTGGAATATTTTGCACGACATTTATGAGAAAACGGCAGAGCATAAAGACAGTAACGGAAAACCATTCACCGTCAGTGTGCTCTACGCACAAGATGAGCAGATTGTTTCTGCCATTGAGGTCACCCCTTTACCTCATGAGGAAAATATTTCCTCAGACTCACTTCCCGATCCATTTGACTCCATCAGTAACCTTGAAAACAGGAATTTGTTTGCCAGTCAGGATATCGCCGACAAATTGCGTAGAAATTGCAAAAATATACTGCATATTAACAAATCGCTGAAAGGATATCCGACACGTTTTCAGACGGCTATCGCCAGTGAAAAAGAATCATTAATCAAATCGTGTGCGGCGGTGGAAATAACTCTGATTCAGAATATCAAATCGCTGGAAAAAGAAGCTAAGAAACAAAAAGAAAAATATGGCGAAGAGCATGAACTCACGCAGGCAGCCAGGCAACGAGTTGCTGATTTCCGTCGCCACGCCTGGGTCAGGCGAATTCTGCCCGCCATTGCCTGGCGTGACGAAAAGCAACACCTGCTGATCATGACGACTCAAAAGATGGCTTCATCGTTTTACGATGGGCGTCGCAAAGTAAAAATGTCCAGCAAAGAGCTGCGTAATTACATCATTTTCATCGATGAATTTGATTACCAGGCTGAGGTATTACAAGAGTATCTGGCACAGGCGCAATGGGTTCAGGAGCCACCTGAATGTCTGGGTCAGTTGCTCGATGGGGGACGCAGATTACTACAACGTATGCAGTATGTTGAAACGGAACCTGCGCCAATGATCCGTGAACGTCTAGAAAAATTTATTAATGATCTGGATAGCGCATTAACAGAAAAACATGTTGATTTAACACATGCCAGATCACTGGTTATTCCTCTTCAGCAATATCTGGATAATAAACCTTTTGGTGAGCATTATTTATTCCGTTCCGATCAACTGGTGACCAGTGAACGACTTATTATGCGAAAAGCAGAACATGGCTACGAAATTATCAGGCCAGACTCTCCGCTTCAGGATAGCGATCAGACTATCGACATCAGTGATTTTTTACGCTTGATGGAGAAATTCATTCGGCAGTTTAGCCTGATGTTGACCGACCTGACTGCCAGTGAAGATGAAGCGTATGAATACATTAAAAAGTTAACCCGACTTCTGTTCGACCCCGTTAATGATTACAAGCCATCATACTACGGCTCAACCCTGCCCAATATGTCCCGATTTCTGTTACCGCGTACTGACCTGCCGGAACTACGGGAATTAAGGAAAAGTAATATTTTACCCAATACTCATGCCGGTATTTTTGGCTTGACCAACTGGTTGCTGAAACAGAATGTCTCAGATACGGATATCGATCCGTTACGGATACAGATCAAACGTGCCTTTCTGCCCACGACGGCAGAAGGTCTGCTGCTTTCTCTCGCCAGTCGTAATCTTGTCTTTGCACTGTCGGCTACGTCATATATTGAAAGAGCCTGTAATCACTTCGATGTCAGGTGGATTAATTCAGCGCTTCGTTATATTGCAGAAGCGCGCAACCCTGCTGTTACACAAAGTTTTCTGGGAACAACTTTTGAAAAACGACCTGCCGACTGGTTTAAAGAACCGATACCTTATGTCCAGACGGTTGATGATTTCCAGTTACAGTATTTAGCTATTGAAGAGATCAATAACAGCAAAGAAAATATTAGAAACACGCAACTGAATGCTGAGATTCATGATTTCAATAGCATAAAGAATAGCCCGTATTCTGTTGATCTGCTCGCTTCGCTAGCCCCCGATTTTTTCCAGAATGGCGATGACCCCTCATCGGATTTCGAATCAGAATATCGAAAAAATATACTGCTAAAATTGCTTAATGTGTTGGATCTTGCGGGAAAAAGGCCTCAACACCGGGGGCATCTTGCTTTCGTGAATTCCATCGCCTATTTAAGAAAATGGCTTACCACTGCAATAGCAACGCAAAGTAGAGAATGCCTCGCATGGTTAAAAATGGAACAACCCTTATCTGATGATCCTCTGCTAAAAAGTTTTGCTGATGTGTTTATCCCGGTGACCATACATAATGAGCCTGCACTGATTTGTCTGTTAACCGCAGAATGCCAGAAGAAAAAGGGCTTTAGTGATGCTTATCAGGCCGCATTTACCTCCCGGCGTATTGTCATAGTGCTGACGCAGACCGCCTCTGCGACGAATGGTGTGAATCTGGATTTCAGTCTGCCTGAATCTGGCAAAAGTATGGATCTGACCTGTTTATATTTACTGGAATCACGACATTATTATTTTTCCGCTTTTCAGGCCAATACAGAAAGCAATGATGATATGGCGCATGCAGGTTTCCAGTTGCGCAATCTGGAAAAACTGCTCCGTGCTGGTGAAATTTCTCGTCAGCAGCATCAACGCTTCATTCTGCCATTAATGATGAACCGAAAATATGAGATTTCCCGATTAAACGGCGAATATAAGAGAACCAGTGATTACGTAAAAAATACGGCAGCCAATGTGCAACAACAAGTCGGTCGTATTGAACGAGCCTGGTGTGAAGTCCCCAATGCTGAAATCCATCTTGATTCTGAACTGGCAAAAGACCTCTCGCGCTTTGCTTCATTGCCTGTTTATACATCAAACCGTCGTCAGCTTTCTGCTCTCAATCGCCAGTTACTGGATATTTTACGGGAACGTGATGAAAAGATGCAGGACAATTTCCTTAACCTGATTATGACACCGACACAACCGGGTAAATTGGCTCTGGATTATATCGATAAACGCCTGGTTCCGGCCATACGATTGTTGCGAGAGCAATCAACACCCAGAAATGATGTTACGCAACTCTGGAGACAATTAGGTAAAGCGATACTTCAACACGACCTTGCTTGGAAACCAAGACATAATGACTTTGGTATTGATCTTGAACTGTACAAGTGGGCTTGTTTTAAAAAACCAGAATCTGCATTGAATAGTGGAGAAATCTGGTATTCCCCTCAGACCTGGCAGTTTTTTGAGGAAGCAGCAGAAGGACGGCGTAAGTACAATCCTCAGGTGTTGTATCAACATATACAGCGTCATTCGGACATTACTGACTGGTTTAACCGTAAAGGGTACAGAACATCTTTAATGCCTTACGCTAACGATCTGGAAGAACATTACGCCTTCCACCCGCTGATCGCGCAACGTCTACTTATGGGGCGCTTGGGTGAAGAGGCTATTCGGGCACTACTTCATGAGCGTTATAAAATTATTACTACGACTCAGGTAAGCGACCATCGAGTTTTCGAACTGTATGATTTTAGTGTAAAAAACTCGGATTACCGCATAGATGCGAAATTTTGGGGACAGGATACTCTCGACAAAGCGGATGAAGAATATCAGCAATGGCTGGCGTCTGGTGCTGACCCGACTCAAACTCCTCTGGGATTAAGTAGCAAATTAGAAAAAATACGTGCGGTTGAGGGAGACAACGTCAAACTTGTTATCGCTAATTTCGTGGCTCCCCATTCTGATTGTCAGTTGCTGGGATTTTCAAGTCAGTTAATTCCGGTTCAGGATCTTTATCATGCAGATATTCTCATTCTCGGCGGGTGTGTTACTCCCAACACGGTTTCATCAGTTACGCCAGGATTTGGAAGTCTTATTAAAATAATCGAACAGAATATTAAGGAAAGGGCATAATTTATGATGAACCATGATGCCGAAGTAATCCGTTCACTTCCCCTTTCTCATATGATTTATCGGGACAGTGAGATCGACCAGGAGAAAGCTGAAAAGCTGATTGTTTACCATTATCCATTAAGCAAAAATTATCGCTGGAAGCAGTGGGAAAATCATCTTGATCGTGAATTAGGTGACCGATATCATCCTTATCTGATGCGCTTCTATAAAGAGCAATTTGGATTGTTCGTTGCGGTTGATTCAGAACAGGATACTCCTCCCGTTATTAAAAATGCCGATGGCATAATCATCTCACCAGAAAGGATAAAGTACGAGACCTCGCTTAATCCCATATGGATTCGTCTTATCATGCGTAAAATCTCTGCATTTGGTTCTCATTGCAAGGGTAGCCACTCATTAGGCCGACCACTACTACAGACAGATGCCTGGAAAAGTAAAACCAGTTGCGGTATCAATACCATTAGCCTGGACTGCCGAACTCAGCAAAGAAGTGATAAAGATACAACAGAAGTCGTTTTATTTTATGAAAATGTACCACTACGACCTGTGGATATGAAAAGCGAATTTTCAACCGCCTCTCAGGCACTGTGGGTGTATGACAAAAATAAAGTGCTGGTCCGCAGGATGCCTGAAAAATCAACAAGGCAAAAATTTCAGGCTTATCAAGAAATACCTAAAAAAAAGAATAAGCGTAAGCTTCGTCCCTTTATTGATCTCTCTTCGCCTGATGCGTTAAGAAATAGTTGGCCATGGATCCTCAAACCTGTACAAAATGAATTTATTGAACAAGCCAAAATTTTTGGTTTTACATTAACCCCCGTAGTTCTCCAGTTGCGTCCACTGCCGCTAAAGACTAAATTCAAAACGACTGAGAGGGCAAAATTTCCTGGCGTACAGCTTAATGCCGAGATCAAAGTACTTGATTTACGTTTTTCGCGAAATATTCCCCCACAACAGATAGTGACTCAGATACAAAAGGTGTTGAACAAAAAATATCCTAATGTACAGCTGGAGTTATTACCGGATTCAGAACCCTCATCATTTGAACGGTTGGAAAAAGATAATTCTATATGCATCCTTGTTTTGTTAGATCAGATCCGCGGCATAATTGATGACCGCTATCTGTTAACTCAGAATCTAAGAACTAAAATTGCGTGCCAGCATATCAACGTTAATCCGTTTGATCTTGGCGGTGATTCTGTTGTTGATAATTTATTAATTGAACAGGATACTCCCGATGGGACTACCCGACTCATCCCTACGGTAGATTCTTGCTATTACGACTATACTATTCAAGATTTTGAGAAAAAGACCTGTCTTGATGCATTGGCGCGTAATGCCGAAGTTGCGTACAAAGAACTTGCGTTGAAATATCTTTTACTTTGCAAAGAAACAAGAATCAGTACTAGCCTGACAGAGCAAAAAGACTTACTGACTCATGACCTATTGGTTATCACCGAAGGATATTTATTCACCGCTGAACAAGACCGCCCAGTAATTTTACCTTTTAATCCTTCTTGCCCGGATTTAGTTAAAGCCTGCGATGAAAGGCTAAAACTATTTGATACCTCTGTCGAGGCTCTTCTTACTCTCTTAAATAAAAAATGGCCTTATGCATATCGCCCTGAATCAGTAGCACAAGGTTTTGGCAGCAGTGAAGAAAAACTAGCCAGATTTGCTCAGAGATTGACAATAATCATACATCGAATGGAGGAAGTATCCATTCTTCTCCAGGACCCGAAATATGATACTCCTAATATGATCCCTGAAAATTTAGATGCCTTAATGACGGTTATTGATACTCAAAGTCAGCAACTCCCACTTAATCACTGGCTATTACCAGATGCTGAGGTACTGTCATATTATATAGAGAAACTTAATGAGGAAGATGAATTATCTAACGCCAATAAAAACGCACTATTGAGTGAATTAGACTTACTGTGTGATATATGGAATTGTGCTCTGCGTGAGTATTACTGCAATAATAAAATTAATGTAACCTATGATGTTTTAAAAAAGTATACATTCTCTAAATGGCCTGAAAGAAAAAATTCACTCCAGGTGGGTGATCAAAAGCTGGTGAAAAAAGCCAGCTCATCATTAATAGCATCATGGAATAAATTACTCTCTCGAATTTTTGATTTGCCTTTAGGTGATCCGCGAAACTGGTTGAAAAACATACCAGGCATTACACGACTCTGGCATGATCCAGAACAAAATTACGTTATCGTCGGGAGTTTGGCCCCGCTTCAACCTCAAATTCAGCGCCAGCCCAGTATTCGCCAGTGGCACCCATTACAAGGGGAACTGAATCCTGAACTTCTGGCTGGATTAGTTGATGTTGACTGGGTCAGAATGAATCAACTGGCGGGTAACCCCTGTGTAGCAACGCTTATTCGACGATGGAAAGAATGCCAACCTCAACCGAATGATGTTCGTGAGGCCTCTTTGACCGAGTGAGATACCAAAACATACCTCAGGAATAAATATAGCCTGAGGTACATTTTGCATAGCAGAGTAATCGCAAGAATGAAAATTACAGGCAGAGCAATAACATCAGATTTATCGATAGACTATAAATAGATCATGAGGGACATATGCGCATTCATCAGGTTGAAATAAAAAACTTCCGTCTTTTAGCTGATGCAGAGCTTGTATTGGAGGAACAGACGACCGTCATTGTTGGAAGAAACAACAGCGGAAAAACATCACTCTCAGAAATAATACGCAGATTCTTAGCAGACGGTAGCGCTACTTTCCAACTTGAAGATTTTTCCAGTTCCTGCTATGACCGTTTTTGTGATGCTCTGGAAGCACTTAACGAAGGCATAGAAGATCATCTCGTTCGAGAACTTATTCCCGCCATTGAACTTCGACTGAAATTCCAGTACGACCCTGCACAGCCTCAATTAGGTCCATTGAGTCCTTTTGTTATTGATTTGGATCCCGCGTGTTCTGAAGCGCAGGCAGTAGTCCGATATGAATTGAAAGGTGGTCAACTGACACAATTTCTTGAAAGTCAGACTGAAATGCCACTTTCCGGAGAGGACCGTCTCGCTTTCCTCCGTATATTGCGAGAACGTATCCCTAATAATTTCTGTGTGAAAATATGGGCTGAAGATCCCAACGATCCTGATAATCGTCGCGAGTTACCACCAGGTACATTGCGCAGTCTGGTCAAATCGGGCTTTATCAACGCTCAGCGAGGACTTGATGATGTGACATCCCGAGAATCCGATGTACTGGCTAAAACGGTTGAAAATCTTTTCGCAACGGCCTCTTCGGCATCTGCGGGAGCGGCTGATAAACAAATTGCTGATGCATTGAAAGGTGCGGTTCAGGGCATTCAGACTCAAATTGACACAAACTTCGGAAACCAGCTCAACAATCTGATTCCGGCGCTAGAAACTTTTGGATACCCCGGATTGGGAGGCCAGTCGTTACATACTGAAACATTGCTCGATGTTAGCAAGTTGCTATCAAACTTCACTAAAGTTCGCTATTCAGGTTATAGCGGCATCGCATTACCGGAGTCATATAACGGTCTTGGTACACGTAATTTGATATTTATTCTCTTGCAATTAGCTGGTTTCTATAAAGCATTTTGCGCCGAAGTTACTGGGCCGGGTGTACACCTGATATTCATTGAAGAACCTGAAGCCCATCTGCATCCGCAAATGCAGGAGGTTTTTATTCGTCAACTTGCCAAAATTGCACAGCAACTGGTGGATGGTACTGAGGACAGGAGACCCTGGCCTGCACAGTTTGTTGTGTCTACACACTCGTCTCACATTGCCAATGCGGCTGGTTTCGAGAGTATTCGCTATTTTCTGGGGGCTCCAACACAGGGGACTCAGGAAGGTGTCCGAACAACCAAAATTAAAGATCTCCGTAAAGGTCTAAAACATATTCCAATTGATGATAAAAAATTTCTTCATCAATATATGACGTTGACACGTTGCGATCTGTTTTTCGCAGATAAAGCGATTCTTGTCGAGGGGTTAAGCGAGCGATTATTGCTTCCCGTCATCATCAAAAAACTAGAATCAGCTGAACCAGAAAGACCGAAGCTGTCGAGCCAGTACGCCACGGTGATGGAAGTTGGCGGTGCTTACGCTCATTTGTTCTTCGAGTTATTAGAGTTTCTTGAGCTTCAGAGTCTAATCATAACAGATCTGGACGCAGTCCTAAGAGCAGGAGGTCAGGCATGTGTTGTTCATCAAGGTACATATTCCAGTAATGCTTGTTTGAAAGCATGGTTCTCTGAAGATACCCCTTTCACATTAGCTGGTTTGATTGCCAAGAGTGACGATGATAAAGCTCGTAATGGAAATCGTATTGCCTATCAATGTGCAGAGGTAACAGGTGGTCCCTGCGCACGCACATTCGAAGATGCATTCATCCTTGCAAATTCTGCTCTATTCGGGCTGGTTGGGGGAAATATTCAGGCACTGGAAATAGAAGCCCGTGATAAGGCGGCAGAATGGAAAAAATCAGAATTTGCATTGAAATACGCAATTACAGAGACAGAATGGAACGCACCAAAATACATAGCCGATGGAATTCGCTGGTTAGCTGACAGCAATGAGTCTATGACGCAAGACCCAGTATTGGCACAGGTTATCGAGGCCACCGCTAGCATTGAAGAAGGAGCCCGCGCTGATGCCTGAGATCAATTCGCCCGCTGAAGCTGCTAGCCAGCGTGCTTTGGAATCTATGTATACCTGTCTCAGTGAAGGACAAAGCTTCCGACTGGAAGCTGGCGCTGGTGCGGGTAAAACGTATTCTCTCATTAAGGCACTTAGATTCTTGATTGAGCGAAACAAGGATTTATTTGAAAAACGTAGCCAGCAAATCGCCTGTATCACTTTTACTAACGTGGCGAAGGATGAAATTGTCGCGCGGACAGATCGAAGCCCCATCGTTTTTTGTGATACCAATCATGCGTTCTGTTGGTCGCTAATCAGTAGCTTTCAAAAACCGTTGAGAGAACTGATTGAAACAATGCCAGCATGGATAGAAAAGCTCGAAGAAGTTGATGGAAGCCTTGGTAATCGTAGTGTTGAGTATAATCTTGGACATCGCTCTATTCGCGACCATCGTATAACTCTTCATCATGACGATGTTCTTTCTTTAACTATCTCACTCATGGAGCACGAAAAATTCCGTAGAGTGATTGCAGAACGCTTTCCAATCATTCTGGTCGATGAGTACCAGGACACTGATAAAAACTGGGTTGAGGCAATTAAACGGCATTTTCTTGGACAAACCAGAGCACCTTTATTTGGTTTTTTCGGCGACCATTGGCAAAAAATCTATGGTGGTGGATGTGGAAAGTTGGAACATCAGGATGTAGTTGAAATAGGTAAAGAAGCCAATTTTCGTTCGGACAAGATAATTGTTGATGCCCTTAATCGAATGAGACCTGAGCTATCGCAGTGTGTTAAAGATCCTGAGGCTGTAGGTCTGGTACGCGTTTTCCATACAAACAATTGGCAAGGAGTACGTCAGAAAGGCGTGCACTGGAGTGGTGATTTACCATTAAGTGAAGGCCAAGCTACTCTGGAACGAGTTAAAACAACGTTGCAGCAGGATGGTTGGGACTTTTCTCCCAATCACACCAAAATTCTCATGTTGTAGTGGCATAGTGAATTTGGCCACCTGAATAGAGGTGATATCATCACCTCATAGTCAAAA
>NZ_LFHY01000013.1:0-305201 GCF_001660175.1 Escherichia sp. B1147 | reverse complement strand
GAATCAGAACGATTGTTCTGGAAAAACTCTAAAGCTGTGGCCAGTTTTTGTTGACCACTACATGTTGACCCATCGACTTTTAGCCAATCAGCAGGGCTATTCTAATATCGTGGCAACGTTTAGATACAATGAATCCTTCACGAAAAAGGAGCATGAACATATAGCCTTTTTTGTAGACAAACTGGAACCCGCCTGCGATGCCTTTGCCGCTCGTAAGTATGGAGAGATGTTTAATGCGCTTGGCGGTACTACACCACTGCTGCGTAGACATTCAGACAAGGTGAGTTGGCACAATGTAATGACGCAACTTCTTGCTCTCCGTGAAACAAGTTCAATCGGCGAAGTAATTGAGTTCATCCGTGCTCAACGGAAACCCAGACTTCCAGATAAGGTTGAAAAACTTGAGCAGGAGTTACTCCATTTTGACAGAACGGCTGATGTTGAAATGCCCAGAAGATTGAAAGAACTTGAAAAGCTGAAAAATATTTCCTATTCGGAGGTCAGATCCCTTCGCCGTTATCTCGATGGTCATTCTCCATTCGAAACTAAACATGGTGTGAAAGGTGCTGAATTTGAGAATGTTTTGGTTGTTGTTGGGCGCGGGTGGAACCAGTATAACTTCGGAGAAATGTTGGAATTCGCTGGAGCCCAAATGATTCCAGCCGATAAGCAAGACTCATTTGAACGAAACCGAAATTTGTTTTACGTCGCTTGTTCCAGACCCCAAAAGCGCCTTGCGATCCTGTTCACCCAAGCTTTGTCACCTGCGGCACTGGCAACACTTGGAAATTGGTTTGGAGCAGATACTATAATACCAACACCGTAGTTGGTGTTGTTTATCAGCGTACGATTGACTGAGGGGTGAGCGTAAAATATGCCGTTGGTTTCAAAGTAAAAAGGTGGTCACTCTGGTGGTCTTGACAAGTTCTATTTTTAAGTTTAGCTTACCAATCAGCCAGTTAATGGCTACGGCGATCCCAGTCAGAGGAGCCAAATTCAAAAAAGCCTGCTTTCGAGCGGGCTTTTTGCTTTTCTGCAAACGTGCTTTATTGTTTGAATTTTTGTTAGGGCTTTCATTACGCTGTGATTAAAATTTTCGCGATAATCCTTTTCAGCGTATTGCTGAATTCATCCAAATTTAGATGATCAATAGCCTTTCCTACCACAATCGTCTCTGAAATATCTGCCATGGCAGGCCAGCGAGTCTTATAATCAGCATACACGGCGATGACAGGAACATTATAAGCACTTGCCATGTGTAAAATAGATGTGTCTGGCGTTATCGCGAGGAAGGCGTCTCTAATGATTGCGGCAGACCGCATTATTGATGGTGATAACGACAAATGATAAACATTTTCAAAATGCCGGGTTAGTTCCACGGCTGTTTCCGAACCTTTCGGACCATGAACAATAACAATTGGCATGTCTGATTGTATTTTGATCGCCTCGATGATTTTTTGTGCCATTGTTAATGAAAATGTTCTCTCTTGCACGCTACCTTCTAAATTAAGAGCAATATATGAACCTAATGAATGCATCTCACAACGTACTTCTTTTATTACTATTTCGCTGAGGGGCAATTCAAATAATGGTGGGGGCGCCGGAAATCCTACTTCTCGCATCATGAAGGCCCATGTCAGCGGCACTGGGGCGCGTAGTGACTGATCCATTTTCGACGCCGATTTACATATCGGTGAATAACATTTCATCGTTAAACCCACAACCTGCAAATTTGTATTGGCCCGTAAATGATTAATAAATAGCATCGTCTTCAGGTTTTTCTTGCGCATTGCTTCAATACAAAGGTCAGGCGTGCCATATTGTTCATTGATGTTTTTTGCTAAATTTTTTATTTCTTTAATACTGGCATGATCCTGCATTGTCATAGTGACCAATGTTAATTTTGTTTGTTCCAGATGAAGTGCCTCAAAAACAGATTTATTAATTGTTGATGTAACAATCAACAAGTGTTTTATTTTATGCTTTTCAAGCGATCGGATTATTGGGTAAATAGCCATGGCATCCCCAATTTGATCGGGGATGTGAATAACTACAAAATCACTTTTTGCAATATCAGTATTTTTGCAGCGATAATCATAATACGCAAATGCAATACGTCTGAAAATTGATACCAATGACATTTCCAACCTCGCTTCCATTCTGGTTAAAACGTGGTGAAGTTTATCAGAAATGATTGATTTCTAAAATCGATAAATAATAACGTGAGATATACTATATGTTTATTATTTATGCGTTAATCATTTTCGCAAATTATCATTCTATTTAAAAACAGCTTATGTCGCGTTCTTCAGACTGGGGGCGTAATGCGAAGGTAAGGGAAGCGTTAAAACGTCAGCAATTGAAGGGGGGCGTTTTTATGTTTGGTAAGTGGGGGAGAGTTACCCCCACTTTTTACTCCACAGTAAGTGTCAGCCGATTAACCTACGTATGCGGCCAGCATCTCCTGTGCGGCCAGTTTACCTAACGCGTTTGCTGCGAAAGGACTGTCACCGGTTAAAAGTTTACGATCTTTGTGTACCCGGCCGGTAATATCATCATTGACGATGTTCATGCCCATTTTCTTCAGTTCTTCACCAAAGTACCAGGTCAGATGACCCGGCATGTAGCCAA
Source organism: Escherichia sp. B1147 (assembly GCF_001660175.1). Classification (NCBI taxonomy): domain Bacteria; kingdom Pseudomonadati; phylum Pseudomonadota; class Gammaproteobacteria; order Enterobacterales; family Enterobacteriaceae; genus Escherichia; species Escherichia sp. B1147. Next base: position 302,570 of record NZ_LFHY01000013.1, on the reverse strand, counting down.
TCTCTGGCGTTTGCTTGTCTGCAGCGTCAGGGAATGCGCAAATGGAATAACCATTTAATGGGTTATTGCCGTGGCGAAGCGCCAGAAATGCTGCTGGACCGTGGCAAAGGGATATAACAAAACGGTCATTTTCAATTGCCCACTGCAGAGCGGCAGCTACGTCTTTGCTTTCTGGTAAACCAATGAGTGCACCGTGACCGCCAGGAACAAAGATTGCTGCGTACTCGCTGTCTGCGTTGAGGCTGGCGACAACATCTGCCAATTTTTTCGGATTACGGAACAGAGATTTGTGCTGCTCAAAGAATGGCATCACTTTTTCATCTTTATGCGGCATAGCCCAATATTCAAATTTTGTCATCAGGCCAGAAAGCGTCGCAACCTCGAACTCGAAACCAGCAGCATGCAGATGATATAACGGCAGCAATGTTTCAATCGGATGGTTTCCTGTTGAGAAGAGCTTACCATTATCAGTTGGTAAATAGCGCTCATCGGCGGCGATTACCAGAATTTTTTGTTTTCCGCTATACGGTTTTGGATAGTCTACCCCATCAAGATCAGAAATCGGGCTGGTATATTGACCTAACGAATATTCTGACGGGAAGAAAGCATTATCTTCAGCCATATCGATTTGCGGATTCTTACTTTGTTGAACAGTCATAGTGTATTCCTTGTTGTTACTTATATAGGTTAGTCACTATATTCGCGACTGAGCTGGTTGCTATTTTTAACCAGATAGGAAATTGGAGTCAATATATCGAAAGCGGTATGCGGGGAGGGGGGATGTGCGATGATTATTCTGCACTTGTGTCGAATATGAGTCATGCCAGTTTTCTCCTTATTGCGTAGAGTTGTCGGAATTGGTGTTAATTTATTTTAGTCCATTTTTCAGAAATCAGGATATTGACTCACTGGTAGCACAATTTTTAATTGTGGAGGTTTTTTGTGTTCATGTGATGCTTAGAGCGGCACCAGATGTGCCGACAATAGGATGATTCGCCTGAGGTCTACTTAAGATAGGTAAATGCTGAAGCAAAGAATCTTCCCCCGACCGTGCGATCAGAGTATAAGTTAAGAAAATGAGATTATTGGCAAAAAAATAATCGTAAAACCATCTGGCACGAGAGATTATCGCGAAAAAATGATGATCCAGATTAAGGTTTAACTGATGACAGATATGATTAATTACTTGTTATCAGATGTACTCTTTGCGCAATTTGTCATAGGGAATGGACTGGAGACTAAAGTGGAGCAGCAACGATAACTTTTCCAAAGATAATGACATAAATATAGCATTAAAAATATGCACTAATCATTCAAATGCAGTTGATAATATTGAGTTTTTCAGGGAATACCTATGTACCGAAATATTGTTATTCCGGTGAATATTTTTTCTCGGGATGATAGAGAACAAGCGTTTTTCCATGCACAATTTTTCGCCAATGTTTCTTCCGCGCATGTTCACTTACTTGGCTTTATACCGGAATATTTAAGAGTTCTCGATCGTGGGTATATTTCTGATATGCACCGTTTTAAAGAAGTGCTACGTGGTCAGGCTTTGTGCCGTTTAGCGCATATGGCAGAACAACTGGTTTTGCCCGAAGGATTTATTCATACGCATGTTCATTTCGGCACTCTTCCGGAAGGGATAAAGGAACTTGCTGAACAGCAACTGGCTGATGTTATTGTGCTGGGAGCTACGCAAGAATTAGTTTTTATCGATATGTTACGGCAGCTTACTGTGCCGCTGTTGGTGATTTAATGTGGGGTATAAAAAAGCCTGAGTTCAATGAGGGACGAACTCAGGCCGGTATTATGTTTTACAGTTACGTGCCGCGGCGCGTAGGCTGATTAGAACTGGTAGACTAAGCCTACAGCAACGATATCGTCGGTCGCGATGCCGTTTTCTTTGTAGAAGTCGTCGCCGTTGTCCAGCAGGTTGATTTTATAATCAACATAGGTGGACATGTTTTTGTTGAAGTAGTAGGTCATACCGATATCAACATATTTGACCAGATCTTTGTTGGTGTAATGATGATTACCCTGGCTGTCGAAGTTATCACTATTTACACCGCCTAAATCCTTACCTTTAGATTGCAGGTAAGCAATGGACGGGCGCAGACCGAAGTCGAACTGATACTGAGCAACAACTTCAAAGTTTTGCGTTTTGTTAGCGATAGCATCAGCATCACCGTAACCAGTCATGTTACGGGTTTCAGCATACATGGCTGCTAAGTAAACGTTATTAGCGTCGTATTTAGCACCAACGGTCCATGCTTCTGCTGTTTCACCGCCAGCAGTTGCATCGAAGCGATCTCCGTAACGAGTGTTATGAGTACCTTTGTGAACCTGATTGTCGGTACGGTCAGAGTTAGAATATGCAGCACCCAGACTTAAGCCGAAGTCGAAGTCATAGGAAGTGGACATACCGAAGCCGTCACCATTTTCTCTGGTAATGCTACGTCCCTTACCAGAACCTTCCTGACCGAATGGTCCACTGCTCTCATTATTACCTTGATATTGCAGAGCAAAGTTCAGGCCATCAACCTGACCGAAGAAGCCATTGTTACGGTAGGTTGCAACACCATTAGTACGACCGTTCATGAAATTGTCGGCGCCAGCATAGGTATCGCCACCAAATTCTGGCAGCATATCGGTCCATGCTTCTACGTCATATACAACACCGTAGTTACGACCATAATCGAAAGTACCGTTCTGACCGAAACCTAAACCTGCAAATGCCAGACGAGTTGCGGTATTACCTTTGTCGCCTTCAGCACCGTTTGCACCAATGTTAAATTCCCACTGACCGTAACCAGTGAACTGGTCAGCGATCTGGGTTTCACCTTTGAAGCCGATACGGGCATATGACATGTCGCCATCGCTGCCAGAATCATCAGAGAAGTAGTGCAGACCATCTACTTTTCCGTACAAATCCAGTTTATTGCCATCTTTATTATAGACTTCAGCCGCATTTGCTGCGCCAGCAACTAATAACGCCGGGACCAGCATTGCCAGAACTTTTCTTTTCATTATGTATTCCCTTGTGATTATAATCTTCATGAATATATCAATAAGTGCCGTTATCCAAAAAAAGCACATTTGGATACTATTCTATGAAGTTCATTTTATTTTAAAGGTTACATGTAACAAATATATTTAAAAGATTTCAAAATGTTTCTATTCTATTTAATATAATTCATGGTTATGAAATGTAGATATAAACATTCATGAAATTTATATCAATATATCAATGAGTTATTTTTTTCAGAAGTGATGGGTAGCATCAATGATTGTTGAGCTAAAGACTTAGTGTGATCGACTGCACATTAATGAAAGCATAAAAAAAGCCGGCATCATGCCGGCCCAAAAATATAAACAAGACGATAAAAGGCTAATAACGCGGTTATCATGACACAGAAAACAAAAAAGGTATAATTGTATTCAATGCCAATATATTCAAAATATGAATTAATCAATTATGCTCAAACGAAAAGAAAATGTCTTCTGACTTGTTTTTCCTGCAAATAATGTCACTGGTTAAGATTCATATATTTGTTCAAAAAATGAGTGAGACTTGACTGGCTCGACCGATGTGGAAAAATGTGACTTTTATCACATAACAATGTTAAGTCTGAATTTTCCGGGTTATCTCAAAATGGAGAATGGTTCGACAGCAATGGAAGAAAGACTCTCTCGTAGCCCTGGCGGCAAACTGGCTTTATGGGCTTTCTATACCTGGTGTGGTTATTTTGTCTGGGTAATGGCGCGTTACATCTGGGTAATGAGTCGCATCCCCGATGCCCCCGTGTCTGGATTTGAAAGTGATTTAGGTTCAACTGCGGGAAAGTGGTTAGGTGCGTTAGTGGGATTTTTGTTTATGGCCATGGTCGGGGCGTTGTTAGGCGGTATTGCCTGGTACACGCGACCTCGACCCGCACGTAGCAGACGCTATGAGTAAAAACTGCTAAGGTTGCGACTCTTTGGCCGCGGAGCGCATATGGACTTACAACACTGGCAGGCACAATTCGAGAACTGGCTGAAGAACCATCATCAGTATCAGGACGCGGCCCATGACCTGTGTCATTTTCGCCGCGTCTGGGCGACGGCACAAAAACTGGCGGTAGATGAAGATGTGGACATGCTGGTGATTTTAACCGCCTGTTATTTTCACGATATCGTGAGCCTGGCGAAAAATCATCCGCAACGGCAGCAATCTTCAATACTGGCAGCAGATGAGACGCGTCGCCTGCTATATGAAGAGTTCGCGCAATTTCCGGCGGAGAAAATCGAGGCCGTTTGTCATGCCATTGCCGCACACAGTTTCAGTGCGCAAATTACGCCCTTAACGGCGGAAGCTAAAATCGTTCAGGATGCGGACCGGCTGGAAGCCTTAGGCGCGATTGGCCTGGCGCGTGTGTTTGCGGTTTCAGGCGCGTTGGGTGTGGCGCTGTTTGATGGCGAAGATCCGTTCGCGCAGCATCGCCCGCTCGATGATAAACGTTACGCGCTCGACCATTTCCAGACCAAGCTGCTAAAACTACCGCAAACGATGCAAACCACAAAAGGTAAACAACTGGCGCAACACAACGCCCGTTTTCTGGTGGAGTTTATGGCTAAACTCAGTGCCGAACTGGCGGGGGAGAATGAAGGTATTGATCACAACGTGATTGATGCGTTTTCGCCAACTGCCTGTGCGCGTGGCCCTAAACCAATGTAATTATGTTAACCTGTCGGCCATCTCATATGGCCGGTTAAATCTATGCAGGAAAATATTTCAGTAACCGATTCATACAGCACCGGGAATGCCGCACAGGCAATGCTGGAGAAACTGCTGCAAATTTATGATGTTAAAACGCTGGTGGCGCAACTTAATGGCGTAGGTGAGAACCACTGGAGCGCGGCGATTTTAAAACGTGCGCTGGCGAATGACTCGGTATGGCACCGTTTAAGTGAAAATGAGTTCGCGCACCTGCAAACGTTGCTACCCAAACCGCCAGCACATCATCCACATTATGCGTTTCGCTTTATCGATCTCTTCGCCGGGATTGGCGGTATCCGTCGCGGTTTTGAGTCAATTGGCGGTCAGTGCGTATTTACCAGTGAATGGAATAAACATGCGGTGCGCACCTATAAAGCTAACCATTATTGCGACCCGGCAGCTCATCATTTTAATGAAGATATCCGTGATATCACCCTGAGCCATAAAGAGGGCGTGAGTGATGAAGCGGCGGCGGAACATATTCGTCAGCACATTCCTGAACACGATGTTTTACTGGCCGGTTTTCCTTGCCAGCCATTTTCACTGGCTGGCGTATCGAAAAAGAACTCGCTTGGGCGGGCGCACGGTTTTGCCTGCGATACCCAGGGGACGTTGTTCTTTGATGTGGTGCGCATCATCGACGCTCGTCGTCCGGCGATTTTTGTTCTCGAAAACGTCAAAAACCTGAAAAGCCACGACCAGGGTAAAACGTTCCGCATCATCATGCAGACGCTGGACGAACTGGGCTATGACGTCGCCGATGCAGAAGATAACGGCCCGGACGATCCGAAAATCATCGATGGCAAACATTTTCTACCGCAGCACCGTGAGCGCATCGTGCTGGTGGGCTTCCGTCGCGATCTTAATCTGAAAGATGATTTCACCCTGCGTGACATTAGCGATTGTTTCCCGGCGCAGCGAGTGACGCTGGCGCAGTTGCTGGACCCGATGGTCGAAGCGAAATATATCCTGACGCCGGTGCTATGGAAGTATCTCTATCGCTATGCGAAAAAACATCAGGCGCGCGGTAACGGCTTCGGTTATGGGATGGTTTATCCGAACAATCCGCAAAGTGTCACGCGCACGCTTTCTGCCCGTTATTATAAAGACGGCGCGGAAATTTTAATCGATCGTGGCTGGGATATGGCGACAGGTGAGAAAGACTTTGACGATCCGCAGAATCAGCAACATCGCCCACGAAGATTAACGCCTCGCGAATGCGCGCGTCTGATGGGCTTTGAAGCGCCGGGAGAGGCGAAATTCCGTATACCGGTTTCCGATACGCAGGCCTATCGTCAGTTCGGTAATTCGGTGGTCGTACCGGTCTTTGCCGCGGTGGCAAAACTGCTCGAGCCAAACATCAGACAGGCGGTGGCGTTGCGTCAGCGAGAAACACAACATGGCCGACGTTCACGATAAGGCCACGCGCAGCAAAAATATGCGCGCGATTGCCACGCGCGATACGGCAATCGAGAAACGTCTTGCCAGCCTGTTAACTGAGCAGGGGCTGGCGTTTCGTGTTCAGGAGGCCAATCTTCCCGGACGTCCGGATTTTGTCCTTGATGAATATCGCTGTGTGATATTTGCCCACGGTTGCTTCTGGCACCATCACCATTGCTATCTGTTTAAAGTGCCTGCCACGAGAACAGATTTTTGGCTGGAGAAGATAGGTAAAAATGTCGAGCGCGATCGGCGTGATATCAGTCGTTTGCAGGAACTCGGCTGGCGCGTATTGATTGTCTGGGAATGTGCGTTACGCGGACGGGAGAAATTAACGGACGCGGCACTTACCGAGCGTCTGGAAGAGTGGATCTGCGGCGAGGGCGCCAGCGCGCAGATCGACACTCAGGGGATGCATTTACTCGCTTGATGTATCCTGAATGACTGGATTGACAACGGGTTTAGCCGGAAAGAGATATTTCCCCAACGTAACCAGCACCACTGCGAAGACAATCACCCCCAGCGCCAGCCATTCAATCTTCGACAGCGTTTCGCTGCCCAGACCCGTACCCAGCAATACCGCGACCACGGGATTAACATAAGCGTAGCTGGTGGCCAGAGCCGGACTGACATTGCGGATTAAATACATATAAGCGTTGATGGCGATAATCGAGCCAAACAGCGTCAAATATCCAACAGCCAGAAAACCTGAAAGCGAAGGGACAGCTGTCAGTTTTTCACCCGCAATCATCGACGCGATCATTAACACTACGCCTGCCGCCAGCATCTCAATCGCGCCTGCCATCATCCCCACCGGCAAGGTAATGCGCGAGCCATAAACCGAGCCAAACGCCCAGCTAATTGAGCCGATTAAAATCAGCATTGCACCCCACGGGTTACCGCTTAAATTGCCGCCACTATTGAGCATGATGATTCCGGCAAGCCCGATGGCGATACCTACCCATTCCAGTTTGCGCGTTTTAATACCAAACAGGCGGCTGAAGCACAGGGTAAAGAGGGGCACCGTTGCCACCACCACGGCGGCAATGCCGGAAGGGACGTTTTGATGTTCGGCAACCGTTATCATACCGTTACCGACAGCCAGCAGTAACAGGCCAATCAGCGCGGCGTTGAGCAGGGGACGTAGCGGTGGCAATTTGTGCCCACGCAGCAGTAAAAATGCCATCAATAAAATACCTGCTGCCAAAAATCGCACTCCCGCCATCATTAACGGTGGCCAGCTTTCCACGCCAATCCGAATGACAAAATAGGTCGAGCCCCAAATGATATACAACGCAAACAGCGCGCCAAAAAGCGGTAACAACTGGCGGAAACGCATAATCCCTCACGGTGGAAATAAAAAGGTGGTTCATAGTAAACGTGAAAATCATTCTGCTGGCGAGAGATATAATTGTGCTTAATTGTTAAAAAAATGTTGACCTATCAAGTAAGTATCAGGCAAGCCGATTTTGCTTCATACTTAGCGCGTCAACGAAAAAATGAGAGGGAATGCTTTTGGCCGGGAGTAGTTTACTGACGTTGCTCGATGATATCGCCACTTTGCTGGACGATATCTCCGTGATGGGCAAGCTGGCGGCGAAGAAAACCGCCGGTGTATTAGGAGATGACTTGTCGCTCAATGCGCAACAAGTTTCAGGTGTGCGTGCCAACCGGGAACTTCCTGTGGTCTGGGGCGTGGCGAAGGGATCGCTAATCAACAAAGTGATTCTGGTGCCGCTGGCGCTGATCATCAGTGCATTTATCCCGTGGGCAATTACGCCACTGTTGATGATTGGTGGTGCGTTTCTCTGCTTTGAAGGGGTAGAGAAAGTGCTACATATGCTGGAGGCGCGTAAGCACAAAGATGACCCGGCGCAGAGTCAGCAGCGTCTGGAAAAACTGGCGGCGCAAGACCCGCTCAAGTTTGAAAAGGACAAAATAAAAGGGGCCATTCGCACCGATTTTATTTTGTCTGCGGAAATTGTCGCCATCACGCTGGGCATTGTGGCGGAAGCGCCGCTGATTAATCAGGTGCTGGTGCTCTCAGGGATTGCTCTGGTGGTAACGATTGGCGTGTATGGCCTGGTGGGGATTATCGTTAAGATTGATGACCTGGGCTACTGGCTGGCAGAAAAGTCCAGTACGTTGATGCAGGCGTTGGGTAAGGGGCTGTTGATTATCGCGCCCTGGCTGATGAAAGCGTTATCGGTTGTCGGCACGCTGGCGATGTTCCTGGTTGGTGGCGGCATTGTGGTGCATGGCATCTCGCCGCTGCACCATGCCATTGAACATTTTGCCGAACAGCAGAACGCGCTGGTGGCGATGATATTACCGACTGTTTTAAATCTGATTCTTGGATTTATCATCGGTGGCATCGTGGTGCTGGGAGTGAAAGCGGTAGCGAAAATGCGCGGCCAGGCACATTAAAATTCACATTGGCTGTTATGCAAAATTCGCCATCCTCGACTAAGGTGAACAAGTTTCACTCGAAAAAAGGAGGCGAGTATGAGCTTTATGGTTAGTGAGGAAGTCACGGTAAAAGAGGGTGGCCCGCGGATGATTGTCACCGGGTATTCCAGCGGTATGGTTGAGTGCCGGTGGTATGACGGTTATGGGGTCAAGCGGGAAGCTTTTCATGAAACCGAGCTTGTTCCGGGGGAGGGGAGTAGTTCGTCGGAAGAAGTTTGAAAGTGTGCAATTAACACCAGGCCGGATGTGGCGTTCACGCCGCATCCGGCAGTTGTGCCAGCGTCTGCATGGAATGCCTGATGCGACGCTGTCGCGTCTTATCATGCCTACGTTATAAAAATAACGATGTCTGGCAGTAGAATCAAAAGTAGGCCGGATAAGGCATTCACGCCGCATCCGGCAGTTGCGCCAGCGTCAGTATCGAATGCCTGATGCCTCGTATCATGCCAACATTATAAAATTATCGCTGTTTTGCGGTACGCTATCGCCAGGTTATGCCAGAATCATAAAAAAGCAGGTTGGGAGTCGTTAGGGTGCAGCACGAGACAAAAATGGAAAACCAGAGCTGGCTAAAAAAACTCGCGCGCCGCCTGGGGCCTGGTCATGTCGTTAATCTGTGCTTTATCGTGGTGTTGATCTTCTCCACTTTGCTCACCTGGCGTGAAGTCGTGGTGCTGGAAGACGCCTATATCTCCAGCCAACGTAATCATCTGGAAAACGTTGCCAACGCGCTCGACAAGCAGTTGCAATATAACGTCGATAAACTGATTTTTTTACGTAATGGAATGCGTGAAGCCCTTGTTGCGCCGCTGGATTTCACCTCTATGCGAAACGCTGTTGTCGAGTTTGAACAACATCGCGACGAGCACGCCTGGCAAATCGAACTTAACAGACGACGCACTCTGTCGGTAAACGGTGTCTCGGATGCGTTAGTGAGCAAGGGAAATCAGCTTTCTCGCGAAAATAAATCACTCGACAATGAAATTACTGCCGCACTGGAAGTCGGCTACTTACTGCGACTGGCGCACAACTCTTCTTCGATGGTTGAACAGGCGATGTATGTCTCGCGTGCCGGATTCTACGTTTCGACGCAGCCGACGTTGTTTACCCGAAATGTCCCTACGCGTTACTACGAATTTGTCACGCAACCCTGGTTTATCGGCCAATCAGAACGAGAAAATCGTCAACGTGGCGTACGTTGGTTTACCTCTCAGCATGACCATAACAATGTTACTGAACCGCAGGTCACCGTAAGCGTACCGGTCGACAGTGATAATTACTGGTATGGCGTGTTGGGGATGAGTATCCCTGTGCGCTCGATGCAGCAATTTCTAAAAAACGCTATTGATAAAAAACTGGATGGCGAATATCAACTCTACGACAGTAAACTGAAGTTATTGACCTCCTCTAATCCAGAACATTCGTCGGAGGAGCTATTTGATCCTCGAGAGCTGGCATCTCTGGCGCAGGCTATGGAACACGATACGCGCGGTGGCATCAGGATGAACAGTCGCTACATTAGCTGGGAGCGGCTGGACCATTTTGACGGCGCATTGGTGCGTATTCATACACTTAGTGAAGGTGTGCGTGGTGATTTCGGCAGCATCAGCATTGCGTTAACCCTTCTGTGGGCGCTCTTTACGACGATGTTACTTATCTCCTGGTATGTAATTCGCCAGATGGTCAGCAATATGTATGTCCTGCAAAACTCGTTGCAGTGGCAGGCGTGGCATGACACCTTAACGCGCTTGTATAACCGCGGTGCATTGTTCGAAAAAGCGCGTCCGCTTGCCGAATTGTGTCAGGTACACCAACATCCGTTTTCTGTCATCCAGGTCGACCTTGACCATTTTAAAGCGATTAATGACCGCTTTGGTCATCAGGCGGGCGATCGTGTGCTGTCGCATGCTGCCGGATTAATCAGTCGTTCATTGCGTTCACAGGACGTTGCGGGACGCGTGGGCGGCGAGGAGTTTTGCGTGATTCTGCCAGGCGCTAACCTGGCGCAGGCAACGGAAGTTGCCGAACGTATTCGCCTGAAGCTGAATGAAAAAGAAATGTTGATCGCCAAAAGCACGACCCTACGCATCAGTGCCTCGCTGGGGGTGAGTAGCAGCGAGGAAACCGGCGATTATGATTTTGAACAATTACAGTCTCTGGCCGACCGGCGGTTGTATCTTGCAAAACAAGCGGGGCGCAATCGGGTCTGCGCGAGCGATAGCCCTTAACCGGCCGTGAAAAAGTGATCCAGCCCTTCGCGCCAGCCTTCTGGACCTTCTTGCTGTGTCCGCCAGACACGGTCCGGGTCCTCATGTTGCAAATGCACGCCTTCCCGGTTTAGCCCTTTTACGATCACCGCGTAATCCATCACTTCCAGTAATGGTGCGTCATTTGGGCCATCGCCTAAGCCGAGCGTGGTCGGACGCTTTCCACTGGATTGTTGATATGCCGCAATGATCCAGTTGGCGGCCTGATCTTTCCCTGCAGAGGCATCCAGCACATGCCAGAAACGCGCGCCATGCACAAACTGCAAGCCCAGTTCATTCAGGCGAGCGGTAAATTGTGCCATTCGCTCGTCACTGTCGCGCCAGATAAGCGTGACCGAAGCCTCATGCAACTGCGTCAGCGCTGCCTGGCTACGGCTTAAGCCAGTCCATTCAGCGATGGTTGTATCATCGACGTCATCAAAGGTGGTGAATTTGAAGTGTTCTTTCTCACGCAGCGTGTTTAATACCTGGCTGATCTCACTATGAGCAATACCCGAGATGATGCGCGGAAAGCCGTCCAAATCCTGCCATTGTTGATCCAGTTGGATCACCGCGCCGTTCTCTGCAATGAGTGACAACCCTTGCAGACCTAACATCTTTTGCAGGTACAGCATCTCAGCCGAGGTTTTACTACTACACAAGATCACGGGGATATCCGCTTCCCGCAGGCGGATTAACCAGGAGGCGGCAGGTTGCCAGTCATAGCTATGACTGTCCAACAGGGTGCCATCAAGATCGGTGAAAATCAGCAGTGGTTGATGAGTTGAAAGCATGATCGTGCAGTACTCCCCTTGCCTGGATGTTTCTTAAAAAGCACGAATAATAAAAAATAGTTTTTCGGGAGCGAGCCCGTGAACGCCTGAGCCCCCAGGGGGTGACGCGGATCACACTTCCATTCATTAGTGGCGCTAATCATTCATATCAAGAATATTTTCTTGTCAGCCTAAAAAATTGCGGATAAGGTGGTCATCGCATCAGATTTCCTGGTGTAACGAATTTTTTAAGTGCTTCTTGCTTAAGCAAGTTTGATCCCGACCCCCACAAGGGCCGGGATTTTTTTATGATGCATTTAGCGATTCACTTCAGAGACACTAAAGTCATGAATATCAAGTTCAAAGGCATCGGCTAATTCACGCCATGTATGATATTCACGGCCATCGACGCTGACGTGTTCCGAATCGTTCTGGCTGCGATGAACTTCGCTTTCGCTAATTTCATTGATCGCCGCCAGCAGGGCATCGACATCGACTCTGACCTCACGTTTTGCGGTATCGCTGTACTCTTTTGCGGTTTTCATCATCTATCCTCGCAACCGTTGCTTATATGTTGCTGCCGACACGTCATGTCAGCCAGGCATTTCTTAAGTATAGACCGTTGAGAAAATCAGCACTCGCACGCGCCCGGCGCTGTCAGAAAAACGAAATTGTTCTAAACTGGCACAAAGCCACAGGAGGAAAACGATGAAGGTGAATGATCGGGTAACAGTCAAAACGGATGGCGGTCCGCGTCGTCCTGGCGTGGTACTGGCAGTTGAGGAGTTTAGTGAAGGCACAATGTACCTGGTTTCGCTGGAAGACTACCCGCTCGGCATCTGGTTCTTTAATGAAGCAGGGCATCAGGATGGTATCTTTGTGGAGAAAGCAGAGTAATTTCTGTCAGCCTGACTGGTGGAATACCACCAGTCAGTATGCCCTAGCGCATGTTGACAAAAATACCATTTGTCACATTATCCGTCAGTCGGACGACATGGTAGATAACCTGCTTATTATGCGTTTTGATCTTACGTTTAATATTGCCTTTATGCGATGAAACGGTCTTGGCTTTAATATTCATTTGATCGGATATTTGAATCGTTCCCTGGCCAGCCATCCACATTCGCAACATACTCGATTCGGTTCGGCTTAATGATAACGTTGGCATATTTAAAATGCTGGCCATCGTTGTCTCTTTTTTCAGAATATCGCCAAGGATATCATCAAGAGATTCCGGCTTAATCGATTTGGAACTGATCAATAAATTTTTTCTGACCAATAGATATTCATCAAAATGAACATTGGCAATTGCCATAAAAACGATAAATAACGTATTGGGATGTTGATTAATGATGTGCTTGATACGTTGACTGTTAGAAGCATCGTGGATAAAACAGTCCTCATTAATAAACACCACTGAAGGGTGCTGTGAATCACAAGCGATGGCAAGGTCATCAACGGCTTCAATGTCGTTGATTTCTCTTCTTTTCACCCCTCTACTCAACAGATACCCGGTCAAACCCAGCCGGGTGTAACTACATAAATCCATAATAATCGTTGACATGGCATACCCTCACTCAATGCGTAACGATAATTCCCCTAACCTGAATATTTCATCATGACTAAACGGAACAACATGGGTCACCTAATGCGCCACTCTCGCGATTTTTCAGGCGGACTTACTATCCCGTAAAGTGTTGTATAATTTGCCTGGAATTGTCTTAAAGTAAAGTAAATGTTGCGATATGTGAGTGAGATTAAAATAAATATATCGCCACGGGAGTATCCTGGAAGATGTTTGCTGGTATTATTTTTCGGATAATCCTTAGGATAACAAGATAAACATTAGGGAATCATATTACAGGCAACTCGCTGATAATATCTGCCAGCAAATTAAAAATTTCACTAAATAAATGTTCGCAAAAAGGAGCAATTAATGGCATTAATGCCGCCATTAATGAGATGCCGACAGTCAACGTTAATGGAAAACCAATAACAAAAATTGATAATTGCGGAGCCATACGATTCAGTAAACCTAATGCGAGATTCAGCGTCAGCAACAGGGTAATGAGCGGTAACGCCAGCATCAGTCCGTTGAGGAAAATCAAACTCCCTGCTTTGGTGAGTGCCAGAAACGCATTGCTGTTCAACGGTTCACCACCAATTGGCAGAGTGTTAAAGGTATCGATCAGCAGTGAAATCAACCATAAATGACCGTTAAATGTCAGGAACAACAGTAGCGCCAGCATATCGATAATGCGCGCTAAGACGGGCATATTGAGATGGCTGCCAGGATCGACAAACGTCGCAAATGACAGCCCCATTTGCAGACCGATAATTTCGCCAGCGGTTCGCACAGCGGCAAAGGCAAATTGCATGGTAAAACCGAGAGCAATGCCAATCAGGATTTGCTGCACCGCCAGCCATAGGGCATAGAACGAAAAAACGGCAACATCGTTGGCGGGTATTGCCGGAGCAATAGCGAATGTGATCATCATTGCGAGGCCCAGTTTTACCCGTTTCGGCACGCTGCGTTCGCTCAAAATAGGCGCGGTAGAAATGAGCGCCAGCACGCGCAGCAACGGCCAGAAATACAGGCTTAACCAGGAAACCCATTGATCGCTTGTTACCTGCAACATTGCATCGATTACCCAATGATATACGGCAGGTTAGTGAACAAGGTACGAACGTAATCCAGTAACAGATTGAGCATCCACGGTCCGGCAATAATAATGGCGATAAACACGGCGATGATTTTCGGAATAAACGACAGCGTCATTTCGTTAATCTGTGTGGCAGCCTGCAAAATGCTGATGATAAGACCGGTGACCAGTGCCACCAGTAGCAGCGGGGCAGCCAGTGCCAGCGCGACTTTCATCGCTTCTGTCCCCATCATCATGACCGATTCGGGTGTCATTTCGCCTCTCTAGCTGTAAAAGCTTTGCGCCAGCGAACCGACCAGCAATTGCCAGCCATCCACCAGTACAAACAGCATCAGTTTAAACGGAAGAGCAATGGTCGCGGGGGGAACCATCATCATCCCCAATGCCATCAACACGCTGGCAATCACCAGGTCGATAATCAAAAAAGGAATGAAAATCGTGAAACCTATCTGGAAGGCTGTTTTCAGCTCGCTGGTCACGTAGGCTGGTAACAAAATGCGCATCGGCACAGCTTCCGGTCCCTGCAACGGCCCGGTATTCGCCAGTCTGGCAAACAACCCTAAATCCGCCTCGCGGGTCTGACGTAACATAAACTCACGCAGTGGCTGCGCCCCTTTTTCCAGCGCCTCCTGCATTGAGATTTTCTCTTCGCTGAATGGTTGGTACGCATCGACATAAATTTTGTCGATTACCGGAGACATAATAAAAAAGGTCAAAAACAGCGCCAGCCCCAGCAATACCTGGTTGGGCGGCGCAGAGGGCGTTCCCAGTGCGTTACGCAATAAACCAAACACAATGATGATGCGGGTGAAGCTGGTCATCATCAGTAAAATTGCCGGAATAAAAGTCAGCGAGGTGATGAACACCAGCGTCTGCACCGGGAGCGACCAGCTTTGTCCACCGCCAGGCAGTGGCTGGCTGGTGATGCCAGGCAGTTGAGCAAAGGCGAGGGGAGTCAGCAGCCAGAGGAGGACCGGTGCGACAGACAACAAACGACGCATCAGGCTCTCCCGCTACGCTTGAGCAAATTTTTCATTACCGACTGAAAATCGGCCTGAGGTAACTCTTCCGTTGGTGCAGAAGGGGGAAGTCTATGCAGCAGATTGATTTGCCCGGCAGTAACACCGAGCACCAGTCGCGCATCTTCCACATCGACCACCACGACCCGTTCACGCGCCCCCAACGAGGCACTTGCGCTAACTTTCAGCCCGTTCGTACCATTACGTTTGGGAGCAAATCCCAGCCTTTTTACCAGCCAGGCCGCAGCGAGAATCAGAACAATAATGGCAATTAGCGCGCCGCTCACCTGAAGGAGCGGCGCAGCAGAAACTGGCGCGGAAGGTTGTACCGTGGCGTGGTTATTCATCACTAGCGGCTCAGGCGGCGCATCCGCTCGGACGGGGTAATGATATCGGTGATCCGCACGCCATATTTATCGGCGACAACCACAACTTCACCCTGAGCAATTAAATAACCGTTGATCAGAATATCCAACGGTTCGCCTGCCAGACCGTCCAGTGCCACCACTGATCCTTGCGTCAGGCGCAACAGCTCTTTGATGGTCATCCGCGTACGGCCCAGCTCGACGGTCAACTTGACCGGAATATCCATAATAAGATCGATATCCTGCAACGTTCCGCTGACGTCACCGCCGCCAAGCTGTTGGAACACCGCTTCGGCAGCGCTCTTGCCGCTTGCCGATTTTTGTTCGCCTAACGCTTCAGCCCACAGATCGTCCATTGCGCCGTTGTTGTCATCGGCCGGATTATTCAAGTCACTCATTTGGGCTGTTCCTCGTTCAGAGAATTCAAAATCGGGTTAATCAAATGTTCTATCCGTAACGCATACTGGCCGTTGATGGTGCCGTACTGGCTGGTCAGCACCGGAACGCCATCAACATGGGCGATAATGCGATCGGGTTTTTCTATCGGCAGGACGTCGCCAGGTTTCAGCTTTAAAATCTGCGACAGGCGCAGCGAAATATCGGCAAAGTTGGCGACCAGTTCCAGTTGTGAGTGCTGCACCTGGCGTACGAGATTATCGCGCCAGTTCTGATCTTCATTGCGCGAGTTTTCCAGCGGCGGGTTAACCAACAATTCCCGTAGCGGCTCGATCATGCTGAATGGCAGGCAGATATTAAATTCGCCGGTCAGGTTGCCAATCTCAACATGGAACGGCGTGTTAACCACAATGTCGTTCGGAGATGTGGTGATATTGGTAAATTTCACCTGCATTTCAGAACGCACGTACTCCACATCCAGTGGATTAATCGCCTTCCACGCGTCGCTGTAGCCTTCGAGTGCCAGCTTCAACATGCGGTTGATGACGCGCTGTTCAGTATGGGTAAACTCGCGACCTTCTACTTTGGTAGGGAACCGGCCGTCACCACCAAACAGGTTATCCACGGCGATAAATACCAGACTCGGCGAGAACACCACCAGCCCTGTGCCGCGCAGCGGTTTCAGGTGGATAAGGTTAAGATTGGTCGGCACCGGCAGGTTACGGGCAAATTCATGATACGGCTGAATACGGATCGCTCCGACGGTAATGTCCGGACTACGACGTAACAGGTTAAACAGCCCCATGCGAAAATGGCGAGCAAAACGTTCATTGATGATTTCCAGCGCCTGTAACCGTTCGCGAACAACCCGGCGTTGCGTGTTGGGATCGTATGGACGAATATCACTTTCGCCGGTCCCCCCGGAAGTCGGTTCATCTTTGACTTCGCTGTCACCATTCAACAGTGCATCAATTTCAGCTTGAGAAAGAATACTATCGCCCATGTGGTTATCGCAGAATAAAAGCGGTATACAGCACGTCGGTGACATCCTGTTTCGGTTGCCCGGCAACAAGCGGGAGAGAAAGTGTGGCTTTAATCGCAGCAATCAGTTTTTGCTTGCCTTCTTCCGTTGCCAGCACGGCGGCATCCTGACGCGAAAACAGTAACAGCAAGCGACTACGGACTTCCGGCAAATACTCACTCAGGCGCGAACGGGTGGCTTCATCTTTGAGTCGCAGAGTAATACCGATATAAAGCACACGGTCCGCATCACCCAGATTCACCGTGAAAGTGTCCAGCGCATAAAAGACAGGTGAAGGCATGACATGTTGTTGCGCTTTGTCACCAGCGGCCACTTGTTGCGAATGCCAGTAGCTGTAACCCGCACTGGCGCAGGCCGCGAGAGTGATGAATACCAGAATCGGGAGCCAAAGCGATCGCCTGCTTTTCTTGCTTATCGCGTAATCAGTCATGTGTTGCGGTCTTCCTGTGTCGCTACTGCTTATCGGCTAATTATCCTGCGTCTTAAGTACGGCAAAGCGGGGAAAAGACGCGGATTAAGGTGCTACATCTGACGTTAGGCGAAAATATCGACGCCGCTATGGCCAGATGAAACTCTCTGGAGAGTTGCGGGAACCGGCAATGCATCGTCATCCTCGGTTGTCAGATGTTCATGGCCAGATGTGCGTGGGCTTTGTTGTTGCTGGGAAGCAGGCTGCTGCTGACCGCTAAAACTTTCGCCGCTGATATTGCTCTGTCCCAACTGAATTCCGCTTTCTGCCAGTTGTGTGCGCAGTACCGGCAAAGCCGCTTCCAGAGCGGCGCGCACGTGCTGATGCGGTGAAACCATCTGAATTTGCGCCTGGTTGTCATCCACTTTGAGAGATATTTGTACTTCGCCTAAATCCTGTGGATGCAAACGCAGCTCGGCACTTTGCTGCCCCTGACGAGTAAACAGTGAAATATGTTGGCTTAATGACTGTTGCCATTCGTGAGAACCCAGCGGGGCGCTCAAAACAGGCGCGGCGACGCTGGGCAATGGCTGCGTCTGATGCGCAGTGATTAGCGGGCTGACGACGGTCGTAACAGGTGACGGCGTGCTGATGACTTCCGCTTTACCCTGGGCTTCAGCGACCAGCGGTGTTAATGACTGATCTGGCGCGCCAGGGGCGTCGTCAGGTTGTGCTGTCGCGAGTTGCGCGGTAGTCAGTTTTGTTGAGAGTGTTTGCTTCTGCGTCGGTAATGCTGTTGCAGGCGCATCAGTCACTTTGGGGGTATTGTCAAAACCGGGCAACATAGCAAAAAGGGCGCTCAGGCTGGCGACAGCATCTTCATTAAGGTCATCCGTTTTTTCGTCGGCGACCGTCTCCTTTTCTGGCATGGCGGCCTGCGTATTAATCAGAGCCGTCGCCAGCGGCGTTGTATCGGGTAGTACTGCGGTTATTTCAGTCAGCGTTTCGTCAGTAGCGATGAGTAAATCAGACGGCTGTACCCCGGGCAGAATTTCGTTGACGCGTTCTTTACCTTGCGCGTGTGGGGTATCCACTGCAACCTGAAGCAATGGCGAAGCTTTGCCTGGTGCTGTATCTCCTGCTAATGCCCCACTCAACAACGCAAGAAAATCCTGTGCCGTGTCGGTGGAGCTACTTCCGGACAGTGTGGATGTGTCAACGTCAGCGGTAATTAATGGCGCTAAACGAATCATTCAGTTTTCCTCATGGCGGCGCGCTGGGCGAACTCGTCCATCTTTTTCTGATCGAGGCGGTTTTCTGCTAACAGGGCCGCCGTGGATTGCCGTTCCTGGAGGGTCTGCCAGGCTTGCAAACGTTGTTTCTTTTCTCGCCAGCTGTTCAGGGCAATGTCAACTTTTTGCGTCCACTGATTAAGCTGCTGACGGTGCTGGGTAATGGCTTTTTCCAGCGTCTGAATGAACTGTTGATAGTTGATCCAGCGATTACTGGTCATGCCTGTACTCATATCGCTGTTCAGGTTGCTGCGATATTCGTTTTGATAATCGATCAGCATTTTGAGTTGTTCTTCCGCCTGCTGACATCCGCGACGCATTTCACCCAGCAGGCGGGCCGCATTTTCCACCTCTTTTTCTGCCAGATCTTTCAGGGTCGCCAGGGCGCCATGTTCTGCCATCTGTTGCTATCTCCTGCGTAATCACACCGTCGGGAAAATGCGCTCCAGCCCCTGAAGAGAATCTTCCCAGTCTGCGCGTTCGAAAATACCTTGTTGCAAATAGCCTTCCAGCTGTGGCCACAGGGCGATGGCTTTATCGAGCATCGGATCGCTGCCTTTGGCATAAGCGCCGACGCTGACCAGATCGCGGTTACGCTGAAAACTCGACAACAGCTGTTTGAACGTACGTACCCGTGCGTAATGTTGCTCGCTGATTAACGCCGTCATTGCACGGCTGATTGAGGCTTCAATATCAATCGCCGGATAATGCCCGGCTTCCGCCAGGCGGCGAGACAGCACGATGTGACCGTCGAGGATTGCACGCGCGGAATCAGCAATCGGATCTTGCTGGTCATCGCCTTCGGTGAGCACGGTATAAAACGCGGTAATCGAACCGCCGCCGCTAATGCCGTTACCGGCACGCTCGACCAGTGCTGGTAATTTGGCGAATACCGACGGCGGATAGCCTTTGGTGGCAGGCGGTTCGCCAATGGCTAGTGCAATCTCACGCTGGGCCATCGCGTAGCGGGTGAGGGAGTCCATAATCAGCAACACATGCTGGCCACGATCGCGAAAATCCTCGGCAATGCGCGTGGCATAGGCGGCACCTTGCATTCGCAGGAGCGGAGAAACATCAGCCGGAGCGGCTATCACTACTGAGCGCGCACGCCCTTCGGCGCCGAGAATATTTTCAATAAAATCTTTTACTTCTCGCCCACGTTCACCAATCAAACCAACGACAATCACATCGGCACGGGTGTAGCGTGCCATCATCCCCAGCAACACACTTTTACCGACGCCGGAACCGGCAAATAGCCCCATACGCTGCCCGCGCCCAACGGTAAGCAGGGCATTAATCGGACGCACGCCCGTATCCAGCACATGCTCGATCGGTGTACGTTGCAACGGGTTAAACGGCGGGGTAATCAGGGCGCCAGTTTCAGTCGTGTCGGGGGAGGGCAGACCATCGAGCGGTTTACCACTGCCGTCCAGAACACGGCCTAACAGCGCCGGACCGAGCGGTAACTGCTTACCGCTTTGTAGCCCGTCGCCGGAGATATTTTTGGCGTAAACGCGCGCGCCGGGCAGTACGCCTTCCACTTCCTCCAGCGGCATCAAAAACAGCCGTTGACCGTTAAAGCCAACCACTTCGCTTTCTACTTCGTGCGTTTCAGTGCCGTTATGGCGTTCAATGACACAGGTTGCGCCGAGCGGCAGTTGCAATCCGGTGGCTTCCAGCACCAGCCCGGTGGCGCGGGTTAATCGCCCGTAGCGGCGCACCGCGGGCAGTTGCGCCATTTTGGCTTCAAAATTATCCAGCGAGGTTAGCCAACGTGTCAGGCGAGTGGTCATCACACCACTCCTGGTGCTGCCAGACGGCAGAGTTCTTGCCAGCGGGTGGCGACGCTGGCGTCGAGATCACCTTCATCGGCGGAGACTTTACAGCCGCCGGGATGCAGGGTCGGGTCGCCGCGCAAGCGCCAGCCATGCAAACTTAACGTTGCGCCAAGCATCTCATCAACACGTTGTAGATCATCGGGATGCACGCGTAGCTGCGGTTTGCCGCTGAATAACGGTTCTTGCTGCAACAACTGTCGGATCTGCTTAATCAGCGCCGAGTTGTCTACCGTTGGCGTCTGGCCGATCACCTGGCGCGCCGCCTCCAGCGCCATCTGCATCAGGCGTGAAGCAATCACGCTATCCAGCGCGTCAAGGGTGGTCTGAAACTCGCTGACCAGTTGCTGCATCCGGGCATAAATCGGCGCTTGCTGAGATTTTGCCTGTGCCAGTCCTTGTTCCAGTCCCTGGGCCAGACCTTCCTGATAGCCTTGTTCATGGCCTTGCTGGCGACCTTCGGCAATGCCCGCCTGATAACCTTGCTCGTGGGCCTGCATTCGCAATTGCGCCAGTTGTTGCTCAAGGCTGGGTTCGGCCTCTTCAGTGACGGCTTCTTCTGGCTCCATTAGCGGCACAAACTCCGCCTGTGGTGGCGCAAGATCGTCTGGTGTCCAGGTTTTCCACGGCAGATTATCAGACATAGGTATCCTCGCCGCTGCCAATCACCATCTCGCCGGTTTCGGCAAGACGGCGCACAATCAGCAGAATCGCTTTCTGCTCGTTCTCCACCTGCGACAGACGTACCGGACCACGGTTGGCGAGATCGTCGCGCAGAATATCTGCGGCACGTTGCGACATATTGCGCAGGAATTTCTCGCGCAGTGGTTGTTCGGCACCTTTCAGCGCGATCAGCAGCGATTCGGAATCCACTTCCTGCAACAGCCGCTGGATGCTGCGATCGTCGACATCCACCAGATTTTCGAACAGGAACATCTCGTCGATAATTTTCTGCGCCAGCTCGCCGTCAAATTCACGCACGGCGGTAATAACCGCTTCTTCCTGCTGAGTTTTCATCAGGTTGATAATTTCGGCCGCCGTTCTCACGCCGCCCATTTTGCTGCGTTTGAGATTCTGGCCATCAAGCAGTCCATTCAGCACTTCTGTCAGTTCAGCCAGCGCGGCAGGCTGTACGCCGCCAAAGGTAGCGATACGCAACATCACGTCGTGGCGCAGACGTTCATCGAACAACGCCAGAATATCGGCGGCCTGGGCGCGCTTCAGATGCACCAGAATGGTGGCGATAATCTGCGGATGCTCATCGCGAATCAGATCGGCGGCGCTCTGCGGCTCCATAAAGTTGAGCGTTTCAATACCGCTGGCGGTATCGCGGGTTTCGAGAATATCTTCCAGCAGGCTGGCGGCACGCTCTTCGCCCAGCGCTTTGACCAGCACTGAACGCAGATAATCATTGGCGTTGATATTCAGCGCAGCAAACTGTTCGGCTTCTTGTTCAAACTCTGCCAGTACTTCAGTTAACTGCTTGTTGGAGATCTGCGAGACGTTCGCCATTGCCGCGCTCAAGGTTTGCACTTCTCGTTGGGACAGGTGCTTGAATACCTCTGCCGCCCGGTCTTCGCCAATGGTCATCAACAGAATGACGCTTTTATCGGTGCCTGTCAGGTTACTCATGATCGTTATTTATCCACTGGCGAATGACCAGCGCCACTACGCGCGGATCGTTATCAGACATGTCGCGGATGCGCTGGCTCATTACCTCAGCCCCCAGACGTTGGTTAGCGCGACGTTGTTGCAGTTGTTCGTCTTTACTCAGGCGTACTTCCACTGCATCTTCCGTCTCCTGACGAGTTTGTGTCTGTTGCTGAACGGCTTTCACCGCCTCGGCGCGGCGGGTTAATTGCGGACGCACCGCTTTACGCCACAGCAGCCACGCCACCAGTATCACCAGCAACCAGCGCCCGGCAGCCAGTAACTGATCGATAAACGCTTGTTGTTGCCAGAACGGCAGTTCTCCACCGCTTTCATCACCACTAGTAAACGACGAGTTGACGACATTGAGCGAATCACCGCGTTTTTCCGAAAAACCCATTGCCTCGCGGGTCAGATCTTCAATTTGTTTCATCTGTTCGGCGCTCAGTGGCAACGGTTTGCCATCCGGCAGCGTTTTGTAATTCACCACTACCGCGACAGACAGACGTTGCACGTCGCCGACGTTCATTTTGGTATGACGAATGGTGCGATCGACTTCGTAGTTGCTGGTTTCATTACGCTGTGTGCTGCGCGGCCCACTATTGCTGGTGGTGCTCGTCTGTTGTTGGCGGTTGTTTTGATTTGCCGGAGGCGTACTAATCGGCGCGTTGTTTGCTGGCGCGGGCTGATTAGACAATGCGCCCGGCACGCCGCCCGGATAACCGGAACCGTTCTGCTCGCTTTCATTCAGTTGACGGGAACGAAGCGCCGCCTGTGATTCATTGCCATTAGGACGATACTGCTCTTCTGTTTGCTCTTTACTGGCGAAATCCAGCTGCGCCGTGACTTGCGCATGAATATTACCGTTGCCGACAATAGGCGACAGAATTGCTTCAATACGACGCTGAATCCGGCCTTCAACATCGCTGGTATATTTCAACTGAACATCATTGAGATCACGCCCGCTGGTGTTGGACTGGGTTAACAGATGTCCCCCCTGATCCACCAGAGTGACGTTTCCTGGCGGTAGACCGGCAACCGCACTGGAAACCAGATGCACAATGGCGCTAATTTGCCCTTCATCCAGCGCACGTCCTGGCAATAAATTCACTGTCACCGACGCGGAAGGGGATTTTTGTTCACGGACAAATAAAGACGGTTTCGGCATCGCCAGATGCACGCGCGCCCCTTTTACCGGGCCGATGGTTTCGATAGTACGAGAAAGTTCGCCTTCCAGCGCTCGCTGATAATTCACCTGTTCGCTGAACTGGCTGATACCAAACTTTTCCTGATCGAGCAGCTCAAAGCCGACCGCTCCGCCTTTAGGCAAGCCTTGCTGCGCCAGACGCAAACGCAATTCGTGAACCTTATCCGCCGGAACTTCAATCGCGCCACTGGCTTCACTAAAGCGGTAAGGGATATTCATCTGCGTCAGTTGGCTGACGATCGCGCCGCCATCCTGATCGGAAAGGTTGCTGAACAACGTGCGGTAATCGGGGGCTTTTGCCCATAGAATTAACGCGACGAGCACTGCCACCGCAGCGGAACCAGCAACAATCAAAGGGATTCTCGGATTCGCGCGTAGGCGATTAAGCCACTCAAGAGATTTTGTCTGGGCTGCAGTCGTATTCATCGCGCACCTCGCGGCAGATGAAAGACGGCGTTATTGGCAAAGTGGAACAAGACGCACTCCCGGGTCAGCACACTCGAAAAATTAACGGCCTCATTATTTGTGGTTTTGTTTTTTTCTATGCGCCAATTAACCCGGTTTTTTATCGTTATTTAACGCCTTTATCTTATTGACTTGCTGTTAATCTCTGCTACCAGAAATGATCCAGGAGATGAATATGTCAGCCATACAGGGGATTGAAGGGGTTATCAGCCAGTTACAGGCTACGGTGATGAGTGCCCGTGCACAGGAATCACTACCACAACCTGGCATCAGTTTTGCCGGACAACTTCATGCCGCGCTCGATCGTATAAGTGATACGCAAACCGCCGCCCGCACCCAGGCAGAAAAATTCACCCTCGGCGAACCCGGCGTGGCGCTAAACGATGTGATGACCGATATGCAAAAAGCTTCAGTTTCAATGCAAATGGGGATTCAGGTGCGTAATAAGCTGGTGGCGGCGTACCAGGAAATGATGTCCATGCAGGTGTAGGTTTTGTAGCCTGTTGACTATGCTCATTCCGTGACGAACTCCCGTATAAACAGCCAACAACCATTTATTTCTAAACTTCATACACATAGCGAATAAAAATGAAAACCACCGCTAAACGGGTGGTTTTGCTTACGTGAAATTTGACAATTTCAGTGAATGTTTACTCTGCAATAATGCAAATGACAGTGGGCAAAAAAGCTCTAACGACCGAGGGATTCACCGTAGAATGCAACTGCCTGAGCGTTAAGTAAGTGAGTCATAATCTGTACGAATCCAAAATTTTCCAGCCAATAATAAAGATTATTTTCTTTATCAAAAGTGTAAATACAACAATCATCGTGGATCGTTGTATTTACTTTCCATCCACCATGACCTACGTTGCCCCATTCCTGGTAAAGCCCTGCGTTAACTTCTCGATTGATAATATGGGTTTCATCAATACAATAAGCGCCACTATCGACATCAAGCGGTGCCGGAAATTGTCCGCCCATGCTTTCAATCCACGGTGAAATGTCTTTAACTGAATTATAAATCTCAGCGCTGTATTTAAAAAAACGTTTCACGATAAAAATATAAATGCCAGCAGGTTTATTCGTTATTATATCAGTGGCGAAAATAACAAAAATTTTCCCAATGCACGTTTCATCTACGTCAGGAAAGGTTACTGTGCCATCTTGACTAATAGCCAGAATATCATCATCTGCATTAGTGCTACAGCTCCATTTCACCTTGTCATTATTTGCAGGGTCATTATCAATGACCATCTTGAAGGTAGCGCCAGGGAACAAGCTGTTAGGAAAGCAGTAACCACTCTCCATGTCATTTTTAATATCGTAGATATGGTCATCAACTAAAACACCTGTAATTTTGCTCATCGTTAAATCCTTGTTATTAATTAAATAAATGGTTTTATTCCTGTGCAAAGGAATATGAGGATGTTAATGCAATGAATGAATGGTTGTTATTATTTGGGTGTTATATAGTGGCATGAAAATGATTATGTGATATCTCTGAGTAGTGGAACCAGGCTGGTATGATTCGTTTTTGAGAATTGCTTATGTCAAGCGGTGCTGTTCATTATCCCCATTGTCAGACTTTTCTGCTTTGATTTAATACAAATCATCACTGGATTATCTGTTTTCTCGGCAGTTATTTAATTAATTAGATACTATGAGGTATTATTGAATTTCATCTTAAATTGATTATCCATAATCAACCAGCCATCATGTCACCGGAGCCTTAACATCTCACGGTTGGCATCGGCATTGCACAAACCAGGACGCTGACTAAACTCGCCAATCATGCGCCAAAACAGCGTTTGAAAGCGTGAAGGCAAAGTTCGTAAGTTAGCGATGGGCTAGATAGTAAAAAGAAACGCGGCTGTCGGATTGGAGCCGCGGGACAAGGTCAAAAATTTCCATGATTTGTTGAATTTCCAAGTTTTTTGGAAGCAGATGTATCTTACTAACAACTAAAAAAGGTTTAAACTATAAAATTAATCGTATTTTTAGGTAATTCTTACCGACATATCCTCACGGCATTCACGATTAAAGCAGCACTGACAATCATCCTCAGATACTGGAAAGTAATGACGGGGATAGCCCCGTCGCTCTCTGTTTACTTAATCTGTATGTTGACGCTGTATTTTTTAGCCTTGTTTTTACGAGCGTCATTACGAGTTTGAAGTACTCTTAGCTCATATTTACCGGAAGCGGGAAGGATGTACTGACCATTGTCATCAAGTTCGGGAGAGTATCTGGAGAGATCAACCGAATTGCTGATTCCAGGCCCGAAGAGGACAATATCAGCATCCTCACTGGAGATGCTGACGTGTACTTTCTGGTCTTTTTTGGCATAGAAATTATATGTGTCGTAATCGTATCCCTTTATCTCTCCTGAGTACTGTGCACTACTATGATCCTTCCTGAACTCAACATTAACGTCCTTGCCAGCAGCAGATGCCGTTGAGGTTAGCAGTGCAAAAAGAAAAATGGCTTTACCTATACCATTGATTTTCATGTGTGTTTTCCTCAGTCATGGTAAAACTGTTTGTTGTTATAATATAACAATTTTTGGCAGGTATTTTCCATGAACCTCCCGCAGGAGGCTCATGGAACGGGAGTGGCGTCAGGGAAGAGTAAATCAAGCCAGAGATAATCTGACAGATACCTGTATAAATAACAGATAACTGTCAGATCTGGGATGAGCTAATACATCTAAATTAAGGGCTTATTGTTTTCAACATCTTCAATATATAAGAGTGTGTTATCGATAGAATAGTAACGCCGCTTATTATCACAAACGTCAGTAACCCACCGAAAAACGCCAGCATTTGCAAGCGTTA
Organism: Escherichia sp. B1147; assembly: GCF_001660175.1. Taxonomy (NCBI): domain Bacteria; kingdom Pseudomonadati; phylum Pseudomonadota; class Gammaproteobacteria; order Enterobacterales; family Enterobacteriaceae; genus Escherichia; species Escherichia sp. B1147. The sequence goes on along the minus strand of NZ_LFHY01000013.1, from coordinate 275,706 downwards.
TACAGTATTCCCGAAATGTAGACTGCCTTGAAATGTGAGTTCGGGCTGCTTTTTTTACTTGCTCAGGATCCTTGGTGGTACTGACTTTTAATAGACTTCTGCTTCCTCTTATTAACAAAACATTGTCATCGTGTGTGACGATCCTGATGTTATCTGTGGCAAGATAGTAAATATAATGCGCAATATGATGACGTTTTAACTCAGTATAAAACCAGGAAAAATTTAGCTCCGTTCTCACTTGCTCAAACATCTTTTGAAAAATAGCAACCTGATCCATCAGGGAAATAATCTCTCGTCAGTTGTGAGGGATAGTAGTTTGCATGATCGGTGTTATTCCTTCAATCTGGTCCGATCACTTAATGCTGTGTCTGTGTGAATCAATGATAATCCAACTGTGGTACAGAAAATAGACAACGGAGTATTCGTAGCAAGTGACTCCCGCTGCCTGAAACAGCGGGAGAAAAGATTACTTCTGAATTAAATAACGAATGGTCGGCCCGTCTTGTTGAATGTCCAGTACCGTGTAGCCGTGATTACGCGCATCCAGTGGAATATTGTTAATCGACTGTGGACAATCGCTGACCACTTCGAGGATCTCGCCTTTTTTTAACTGCGGCATCGCCTCAAGGGTAGCGACCGCCGGGTAAGGGCAGGGTTCACCCACCATATCAAGGCGGTAATCAGGAACGATATTTTTCATGCGATCTCCTTAACTGTCTGTAGCGCGGCACGGCGGAAGAAGCGTTTCTCCCAGCCGATAATCAACATTAATGCAGCGAACAGCAGCAAATATGTCACCAGCAGCCCGCCCATTGGACCAAAGGTTTTCAGCAGGTTGATTTTGTCCCAGTCGGTTGCCAGTGCCGGGGCGAAATCATCCCAGTAATACGCCAGAATCGTGGAGCCGATAACATTGCCCAGGCCGACCCACCAGTAGTGTACCTGGCCTTCCACCGCGCGGTACATCCAGCCCGTTTCGCAGCCGCCCGCCAGCACAATACCAAAACCAAACAATAATCCGCCAATTACTGCGTTCGGACCCGCCCACATGATTTTAGGTTCTACGCCCAACTGTACGTAACTGAAAATCCCGATGGCGCTTACCGCCATACCGATAATGATCGCTTTCGCCATGTGAGTACGTCCGGTGATCCACATGTCGCGGAACGCGGAAGTGAAGCAGATTTGCGCGCGTTCAATAAGTAAGCCAAAGCCGACGCCAAATAACATTGCCAGCCCCAGTTTCGGTTGGTTCATCGCCGTCAGCAGCGCCCAGCCCAGCATGCCGAAAAAGACCAGCATCCCGAGACGAAAACGGCGCCGCGCCTGATCCGGTTTTTGCGTCAGCGGTGAGGCGGCAGAGACTTTCTGCATTTTTACGGGGATACGAAAGACAGGCAGCAGGGTAAAGCGCGCACCAAACCATGAGCCGATGGCGGTGGCGATGGCAAAAAACCAGGCGTGCAGCGAGAACTGCGGAATGCCAGTAAAGAACGCCGCCAGGTTACAGCCCATCGCCAGACGCGCACCAAAACCAGCAATAATCCCGCCAATAATGGCCTGCATAATGCGGATACGGCTACGCGGCATGCGCAGTTTGACGTTGTTGGCCCATAATGCTGCGGCAAAACAGCCGCCGAACATACCGAGAATCATCATCCCGTCAATGCGGGTTAATGGCGATCCTTCCAGATGGATAATTTTAAAATACCCCCACTCTTCAGCATGGACGCCAAACAGTTGTAGGAGCTGACCGCCCCAGCGGGTAAATTCACCCGTAACTGCCCAAAAGGTGCCGGTAATGCCAAAATAGTAAGTGGAGAGAATACCCGCCGCGATGACCGCAGGGATTGGCGCCCAGAATTTAATCAACCAGGCTTGTTTGAATTGCTGCCATGACATGTATGTAGCCTCTGAACTCAGAAGGTTTAAACAAGAGTCGCGAATCATACATCAGGAGAATTTATTTGCGTGGCAATAATTCACAAAAATAATAGTTAGATCAAATTTCTCTTTGGGCCTGGAAAGGCTGGCAGCGTCAGGGCTTTAATGCCACAATCCACTTTTCTTCTCATGCAGGACGAATGATGAAAAAACTCGCAATTGCAGGCGCACTCATGTTGCTGGCGGGCTGTGCCGAAGTCGAAAACTATAATAATGTTGTAAAAACCCCTGCGCCAGACTGGCTGGCAGGGTACTGGCAGACCAAAGGGCCACAACGTGCGCTGGTCAGTCCGGAAGCGATTGGTAGCCTGATTGTCACTAAAGAGGGTGATACCCTGGATTGCCGCCAATGGCAGCGCGTGATTGCGTTGCCGGGTAAGCTGACGCTGATGTCTGACTCTCTCACTAACGTTACTGTGAAACGTGAGTTGTACGAGATTGAACGTGACGGTAACACCATTGAGTATGATGGCATGACGATGGAACGCGTGGCTCGCCCCACGGCAGAGTGTGCCGCTGCGCTGGAAAAAGCGCCGCTACCTACGCCGTTGCCGTAATGAAATCCCCCTGGAGTTGGGGGATTTGTATGTCAAAAAAAGTGCCCGATGCGCACGCTTATCGGGCCTGGAACTGTAACGAACCCGCAATAACGATGAGTGTATTGTCAGCAATCGGTTTTAGATCACCTCTTCGATAACCCAAACGCTGACGCTGCCGCCGTCGCAAAAGAAAGTCGCTTCGCCATTTTCATCGGTCACTACGCTCTCCTGTCGATTACCGAGGAAATCGCGCCAGGTTTTATTGCCGTAGTTCTCCCCCAGATTAATGGTCTTTTCGCCATCGTCGCCGTTCGACATAACCACAACGCAGCCAGGATATTCATCGGTGCCACTGCGACTAAAGGCAATGCAGTTCGGATGATCGAAAAATAACGTCTGTACACCGTGGGCAAAACGCTGGCGGGCGAGGATTAACTCATCAAGCTGTTCGATTATTGGCATATCTATCGGATAGGTTTGTCCGTCACCGCCGACATCTTCGTAATGAGCCCCGTACAGATCAGGGTAAAACACCGAAGGCACGCCATTTTCCCGTAGCAAAATAAGGGCATATGCCAGCGGCTTAAACCACGGCTCCACCGGGGCTTCAAGGGCTTGTAACGGTTGGGTGTCGTGGTTGGCGACCAGCGTCACGGCGTGGAAAGGATCGACTTCAACCAATGTGCCGCTAAAAATCTCAGTCATATCATAATCACGCCCCATACGAGACGCTTCGTGGAATTTCATCTGCAGCGGTGCATCAAACAGCATGGTTTTACCTTCCACCTGATCAATATACGTTTGCAGTTTCTCGACCTCGCGCGACCAGTATTCCGCCACAATAAATAGTGGTTTCGGCGCAACTTCTTGTACATGCTCGATCCACTCTTTGTAAAACCACGCCGGAATATGTTTTACCGCATCGAGACGAAAGCCATCGCACTGCGTTTGCTCCATCACCCAGCGCGCCCAGTATTTGAGTTCTTCGGTGACGGCATGGTTACGAAAATCGATATTTTCGCCCATCAGATAATCGAAATTGCCTAATTCATCATCAACCTGATCATTCCAGCCTTCGCCAGTGTAATCGTTGACGATTTTAAAGATGCCATCTTCATGCGGGTTTTCGATATGGTCGATACCGCTAAAGCATTTGAAATCCCAGATAAACTGCGAGTATTGCCCGGCACGAGCGGGAAAGGTGTAACGCGTCCAGCCTTCGCACTCAATGATTTCATCATCAATTTGCGTACGATCGTCAGCATTGACGCGCTGGACGCGAATGGCTTCTTTTTCATCTGCGCCCATTTTGTGGTTGACGACCACGTCCAGCAGTACCGCAATGTCATTGCGTTTAAGCGCGTCGATGGCCGCCAGCAATTGCGCTTTATCACCATATTTCGTAGCGACAGTGCCTTTTTGATCAAACTCGCCTAAATCAAATAAATCATAGGAGTCGTAGCCGACAGAATACCCGCCCGATGCGCCTTTATAGGCAGGCGGTAGCCAGACCATATTGATACCAATATCATTTAAACCGTCGGCGCGCTCGGCAAGCTCGGGCCAGAGCTTGCCGCCTTCAGGGTAATACCAGTGAAAGCATTGCAATAGCGTGGGATTACGCATTCTTCGACTCCACTCAAGGGGAACATTAGAAGCGTAGCCGTAATCAGGCTATTCGCGAGTAATCCAACCTTTATGCTTTGCCAAAATTCAGATGGGTAGAAAAATTGATGATATTCTCCTGCGGCGCCAGTACGTAGCCGCCCTGGTCACCGTAAGCACTTAATACGGATTTTTGCATCGATGACTGACCAACCAGCTTCGCAAGCTCATCCATCCTGACCTGCAATAACTGCTTAACGTTGCTTTCGTTGTCCAGGATGAGGCGCAGCATCGGTTTGAGTTGTTCCTGCATCCTGGCAGAGGGTGCCATCTCTTCCGTCAGGTGTGCGATTTGTTGCACCGCATTCACATAATCCATTTCGCTGGCGATGAGTTCATCCCATTGTCCTTCTGTCGCCAGGCGTAACATGAGCTGGCTTTTTTCGACAAGTTGTTGCCAGGCAAAATACAAGTGCGGTGCATGGTTCATCAGACAGGGTCCTGAATCAAAGAAGGGGAGAGTAAAGTCTCTTTCCAGGCATCGGCAATATTGCGCATCAATGTTTCCACTTCTTCGACTGCGGAGACATCGTTACGCAAATTCGCTTGCAGCAAACGCCTGACCATATAGCTATAGAGCGCAATTAAATTCTGAGTTAATTCATCCTGGCTTTCTTCTTCGAGGCTCACCTTCAGCCCATTTTCAATAATGTTGATGGCTTTCGATAAAGAAATGCCTTTGCCTTCCAGATTGTTGTCCTGCATAAACAGGCGTGCTCTTACCAGCGCACTCAACACGCCGTCAAATAGCATGGTAACCAGTTGCTGTTGACTGGCGCTCATCACGGCGCTCTCAACGCCAATTTGTGCATAGGCCTGCGTGCCTTTTGCGCTGTACATAGTCTCTCCTGAAAATTATTTCGAGCTGCTATTTGAGGTGTCGAATTGCTGTGTCAGATAGCTACTGGTGGAGTTAAGCGAGTTCATTAACACATCCAGTTGGGTGAATTGGGCTTTGTAGCGCGCCATTAATGTATCGATACGTTCACTGGCTGCGTTGTACTGATCGGTCAAATTGTTCAGTGTTTTGCTTACGCCATCTTTTGCAGCCTGAATTATCCCGGTGGAGGAGAGCCAACTGGTCAGGTTGCTGCTAATGCTGGTGGTTACGCCAGTGCTTTTACCGTCACCAATAAACATTTCACCCACGCCAGCGGCATCTTTCTTCAAGGCCGTTTGCAGTTTGTCGGTCGCTATTTCCAGTTTTCCGGTACTGGCGTCGGTGGTAATACCGATCTGTGCCAATGTTTTATAGGCCGAACTGCTGTGGGTATTGGCGAGCAAGGTTTTGAGCTGAGTCTGGATGGTACGCAGCGTGGAGTCACCGAGTAATGCGCCGTTGCTGGAGTCCTGACTTTCTGCTCCGGCATCGACTGCGGTGTATTTGGTTAAGCTGCTGAACGTATCCTGTAACGTGTTATAGGCATCCACCCACGCTTTAACCGCATTTTCAGCTTTGGATGTGTCTTTGCTGATGGTGAGGGTCTGATTACCGGTGGTGACGTCATTCAGGTTGAGAGTGATATCTTCCAGCGCGTCACTGATAGTGTTGCTGCTGTTTTCAATCTCAACGTTATTAACCGTAAGTTTGGCGTTCTGCGCGGTGACGCTTTCAATCATGCCATTGCTGCTGTCACCCGACGTTCCGTTGTAACCCATAAAACTTTGCAGGGCGCTGTCGCCGCTGACGCTTAGTTTCATGGCGTTATCGCTACCGGTATCATTGGCGGTGATAGACAAACGATACTCGCCGTTACCCACATTGATGATACTGGCGCTGACACCGGCTTTGGCGTTGTTAATTGCATCGCGGATGCCAGAGAGTGACGAGTTAGCCGCGCTGATGTCAATCGTGACGGGATCTTTTCCGCCGCCTTGCTGGATGGTCAGTACGCTATCGCTGGTGGCGATGGCGGCTTTGTTGTCTTTTTGGCTGTTTTGGGTAGTAAGCGTTTGAGCCTGTGCCAGTTGGCTGACACTAATGGTGTATTTTCCGGCAATCGCGCTGCCCGTGGTGGTGGCGCTAAAAGCCGAGGAACTGCTGGTGGTTGAGGTAGCGGTAAATAAGTCGGCTTTATTCAGTGCTGTGTTGGCGGTCTGAAAACTCTCCAGCGCGCTTTTCAGCGTCCCGTAGGCGCTCAGTTTCGCGGTGTACGAGCTTTGTTGTTTTGATATCGGCGTCAGGGTAGATTTTTCCGCCGCCTCAAGACTGTCGAGGATGCTGCTGAGATCCAGCCCCGACCCAACCCCGAGCGTTGAAATACTAGCCATATATATTCCTTAATCATGCGACATGTAGAACGAATACCGGGGTTATCGGCGAAAGCGGGGCAAAGTTTACGATTTATTTTTTTGCTTAATGACAAGAACAGCAACGAGGAAGGGGAGTATTTCGACGGCTAGAAAAAAATTCTAAAGGTTGTGAGTGACCAGACGATAACAGGGTTGACGGCGACGAAGCCGAAGGGTGGAAGCCCAATACTTAAACCGTAGAGCTAAAAAACAGGAATAAAAATTATGGCACAAGTCATTAACACCAACAGCCTCTCGCTGATCACTCAGAACAACATCAACAAAAACCAGTCAGCGCTGTCGACGTCTATCGAACGCCTGTCTTCTGGTCTGCGTATTAACAGCGCGAAAGATGACGCCGCTGGCCAGGCGATTGCTAACCGTTTCACCTCTAACATTAAAGGGCTGACTCAGGCCGCGCGTAACGCCAATGACGGTATTTCTCTGGCGCAGACCGCAGAAGGCGCACTGTCTGAAATCAACAACAACTTGCAGCGTGTGCGTGAGTTGACCGTTCAGGCGACGACCGGGACTAACTCTGATTCTGACCTGTCTTCTATTCAGGACGAAATCAAATCCCGTCTGGATGAAATTGACCGTGTTTCCGGTCAGACCCAGTTCAACGGCGTGAACGTGCTGGCGAAAGACGGTTCGATGAAGATTCAGGTTGGTGCCAATGACGGGCAGACCATCTCTATCGATTTGCAGAAAATTGATTCTTCAACGCTGGGATTGAATGGTTTCTCCGTTTCCAAAAATGCGCTGAATGTCGGTTCTTCAATTACTGAACTGACTGCGGCTAAAGGCGACGTAGTGGTGAATGTTGACCTGAAGACGGCAGCATCCACGCTGTCAGCCTCTCTAGGGACAACAGTTAATGCAGCCGATCTTTCCTTCCATAACGTACTGGATAAGGACGGCGTGCCGACTGCACAGTTCGTTGTTCAGTATGGTAGTGACAGTTATGCGGCATCCATTGACCACTCGAACGGCGAAGTATCGCTGAACAAAACGGATGTAAGCTACACGGATACTGATAATGGGCTGACCACGGCGGCTAAACAGGCTGACCAGTTAATTAAAGTCGCCACCGATGATATGGGTAATCCAGCCGCGTACGTCACCTTCCAGGGCAAGAATTTTGCAGTGACGGCAGCTGGTGCGTTAACGGATGATTCAACGAAAACCGCAGGGGCAAACAACGCGACGACCGTTGCGCTCTCCGGGGGCGCGAAGACCGATGAGTTTGTCGGCGCTTCTACCTCTGACCCACTGGCGCTGCTGGACAAAGCGATTGCTTCTGTCGACAAATTCCGCTCCTCCCTCGGTGCCGTACAAAACCGTCTGGATTCTGCGGTCACTAACCTGAACAACACTACCACCAACTTGTCTGAAGCGCAGTCCCGTATTCAGGACGCCGACTATGCGACCGAAGTGTCCAACATGTCGAAAGCGCAGATCATCCAGCAGGCGGGTAACTCCGTGTTGTCTAAAGCTAACCAGGTGCCGCAGCAAGTTCTGTCTCTGCTGCAGGGTTAATCGCCAAAACTGGACTAACCGATAATGACAGCCAACGCCAAATTGCCTGATGCGCTACGCTTATCAGGCCTACAAGGTGAATCGCAATTAATTAAATTTGCATATTCGTCCAGGCCGGAGAAGGCGTTTACGCCGTATCCGGCAAGATAAAGCGTACGTTGTCAGCTCCCTTAACCCCGCTCCCGCGGGGTTATTCTGCTCGTTATTTACCGATCACCCCAAATAACCACTTATTTCACCCATTAATCGTCCGATTAAAAAACCTGCAGAAACGGATAATTATGCCGATTACTTATATAACGCAGGGTTGTTTATCGTGAAATCACTCTATACCGCTGAAGGTGTAATGGATAAATACTCGCTGTGGCAGCGTTATATCCCGCTGGTGCGTCACGAAGCATTGCGCCTGCAGGTCCGACTGCCCGCGAGTGTAGAACTTGATGATCTGCTACAGGCAGGCGGCATTGGATTACTTAATGCCGTTGAACGTTATGACGCCCTGCAAGGAACGGCATTTACAACTTACGCAGTGCAGCGAATCCGTGGTGCTATGCTGGATGAACTTCGCAGCCGTGACTGGGTGCCACGTAGCGTGCGACGCAATGCGCGTGAAGTGGCGCAGGCAATGGGGCAACTGGAGCAGGAACTTGGCCGTAACGCCACAGAAACTGAGGTGGCAGAACGTTTAGGGATCGAAATCGCCGATTACCGACAAATGTTGCTTGATACTAATAACAGCCAACTCTTTTCCTACGATGAGTGGCGCGAAGAGCACGGCGATAGTATTGAACTGGTAAGTGACGATCATCAGCGGGAAAACCCGTTACAAAAATTACTGGAAAGTAATCTGCGTCAACGGGTGATGGAAGCCATCGAAATGTTGCCGGAGCGTGAACAGTTAGTATTAACGCTCTATTACCAGGAAGAGCTTAATCTCAAAGAGATTGGCGCGGTGCTGGAAGTTGGTGAATCGCGGGTCAGTCAGTTACACAGTCAGGCCATTAAACGGTTACGCACCAAGCTGGGTAAGTTATAACTTAGGTAAATGCCGCACATTAATTTTGAATACCAGGAGTTCTTAATAATGATGCAGCACCAGAAAAGGCGGCCATTGAGTCGCTATCTTAAAGACTTTAAACACAGTCAGACCCATTGCGCATTTTGCCGTAAACTACTTGATCGCATTACGCTGGTTCGCGACGGCAAAATATTGAATAAAATCGAGATTTCCCGTCTCGACACATTGCTTGATGAAAATGGCTGGCAGGAAGAACAAAAATCATGGTCCGCGTTGTGTCGTTTTTGCGGCGATTTACACTGCAAAACGCAGAGTGATTTTTTTGATATTATCGGCTTTAAGCAGTTTCTCTTTGATCATACTGAAATGAGCCCCGGTACTGTGCGCGAGTATGTGGTACGTCTGCGTCGTTTGGGTAATTATTTAAGCGAGCAAGATATTTCCACCGACCTGCTGCAGGATGGTTTTCTTGATGAAAACCTGGCGCCCTGGCTACCCACCACAAGCACCAATAATTACCGCATCGCATTACGTAAGTATCAGTGTTACCAGACGCAAACCCGCGGTGATCTTGCGCAGAATTCCCCCTGCCTGTCAGCTTCTGATATATATTAAATAAGAATAAGATGTAGCAGAGTTGTTTTTGTTTTTACAAACAATGGCTCTACACTGCAAACCAACAAAACAACATTCGGGGTGAATATGAAACTAGCACATCTGGGACATCAGGCGTTGATGGGTGTTATGGCCGTGGCGCTGGTTGCGGGTATGAGCGTGAAAAGTTTTGCCAACGAAGGCCTGCTCAATAAAGTAAAAGAGCGTGGCACGTTGCTGGTGGGACTGGAAGGGACTTACCCGCCGTTCAGCTTTCAGGGCGATGACGGCAAGTTGACTGGTTTTGAAGTGGAATTTGCCCAACAACTGGCAAAACATCTGGGCGTTGATGCCGAATTAAAACCGACCAAATGGGATGGGATGCTGGCGTCACTGGATTCTAAACGCATCGATGTGGTGATTAACCAGGTCACCATTTCTGATGAACGCAAGAAAAAATACGATTTTTCTACCCCTTACACCATTTCCGGTATTCAGGCGCTGGTGAAAAAAGGGAATGAAGGCACAATTAAAACCGCAGACGATCTGAAAGGTAAAAAAGTTGGCGTTGGTTTAGGCACTAACTATGAAGAGTGGCTGCGTCAGAATGTTCAGGGTGTTGATGTGCGCACCTATGATGATGACCCGACCAAGTACCAGGATCTGCGCGTAGGCCGTATTAATGCCATCCTGGTTGACCGTCTGGCGGCGCTGGATTTGGTGAAGAAAACCAATGATACACTGGCAGTAACTGGCGAAGCCTTCTCCCGCCAGGAGTCAGGTGTAGCGCTGCGTAAAGGTAACGAAGACTTGCTGAAAGCAGTCAACGATGCCATTGCAGAAATGCAAAAAGATGGAACCTTGCAAGCCCTTTCGGAAAAATGGTTTGGTGCTGATGTGACCAAATAATCAACGTATTGACGGGTCCTGCTATAAGTTGACAGTTTTCTGTCTGTAAAACGCCTGATGAACTTCATCGGGCGTTTTGTATTTCAGTGCCAGGTGTGGCCGCTCATGGTTATAAATGGCCTCGGTTTTTTTACTATTTCCCGGGCCAGCAGGACGCGAGAGTAAAAGCTCATTTTTCAGGAGCCCGTTTATTCGTTCAGCCAGCGCATTCTGGTCGCAGTCATAACCATCGGTTATTGCACAGTTATCCCGTTTCTCTCATGCACTGACTGATAAAGAGCTGGCTACTCCACTACCCGGTTCAGAATGTATACTTCACACCCAGCATGGCAGAGGCGTCGCTGTATCCCTCGTCACCGATCTGTACACCTACATTGCCCCACAGGTTCAGATGGTCATTTATCTGCCCCTCAACACCGGTTTTTACTTCTCCGATATTGCTGGCGCCGTCCTGATGTACCGTCACACCGTTCATGCGAGTGCCAAAATCACGGGTGTTGTGCAGCCAGTTCACCTCAACGAACGGACGGAACTCATGGGATTTGCCGCCGTTCATTGTGTTGTGTCCCTTAATCCAGGTTTTCACGCCCAGACGGGTACGGACGTTGCCGTCACCGGTGCTTTCAACATGGGTACCATTGCGTTCGCGGTGCTCATCAGCTTTTACGCCCATCCAGATAACCTGAGCCTGAGGCTGGACATACCATTCGTTCAGACTGCCATGGCTGCCGGTAAACTCACCGGCTTTCCAGGCATAACCGGTTTCTAGTGAGGCTGTCAGACCTTTTGATTTCCAGGATTCCCCCGGCAGGCCGTCACCTTTCACATCGTTATCGAACCAACTGTACTGTGCCCAGCTATCCAGATAAGCCCCGCTATGTGTCTCATCATTAGCATACCAGGTGGCATACAGACCTGTGTTGTATCCGTTCACACTGCCTTTTGAACTGTATCCGGTACGTACAGAATCTGTATTGTTATGGTCATTACCGTAACCAGCCATAACACCCAGATGCCAGCGGTCAGAGCTGTTCTGGCTCCACAGAGCCAGGTCACCGCCCATCTGCAGGACGTAACGGTTACCCTGTGTTTTCAGTTGACCTGTACCGTCATGCCAGCGGTTGTGTTCCCCTTCATGGTGCATCCACATGCTGGTTTTTTTCTGCTCGCCGGTAATCACATCGGTGTAATGCATCGGCCCCAGGCGTTCATGAAGACGGGATACGAACATGGTGTTTGCTGCAGCCATGTTCGCCGTATAGGAGCCAGCTTCCGGACGCAAGTCGTTGTCATTACCACCCGGAGCAGGTTCAGGGGCAGGGGGTTGCATTGCTTTCAGAGCGCGCAGCAGGAACGGCGTGTTTTTACCACTGGTCAGATACCAGTTATCACTGTTGCTTCCCCGACCACGTCCCAGCGTGTAGTCATAAGCCCCGGCAGCAATACGCCCGGCCTGAATAAATGCAGCACTGTCAGCATTTCCGTCGACATGAATCAACTCAATACCGTTCAGTGTCTGTGCTCCGGTACCACCTGCATTTATAACAACCACTCGGGTCTGACTGGAAGCATTGCCTTTAATAACCAGTTTGTCTGTTGCGGAGCTGTCATTTCCCAGAGCGGTGTTCATGAGCAGTATGCCATTGTTACCGGTATAGTTACCTCCGATCGTCAGTACGTTACCCGGAGCATCGGCTCTCAGGTCAAGAGTACCGCTGTTGGTTACGTTCCCGGCGACACCACCAGAGCCGGAGAGTGTCCCCTGCTGAGCGATGGTGACCTGGCTGTTAGCAAGCATGACAGGTGCATCAGCCTTGCCCAGAATCAGTGTGCCGACAGTGTTAACCGAGCCTGCTCCCAGTCCGTCAGTATTAAGCACCTTCACCATTGCCTTATCTGCGATAGCAATGGTGGCATTCAGGGCGCGGGTGGCACCAGTAATATCGAACACGCCACCGCTGATGTTCAGGGAGCCAGAGCCGATGAGGGTACCTGCAGACAGGCCTCCACCTGCGAGGGTCAGATTACCGCCATTAATGTTCAGTATGGAACCTGCTGCGCTGTTCAGTTTGCCTGCGGTCTGGCTGTGACCGTTCATATCCAGCATGGTGTCAGCTGCCAGGCGAATCTCGCTGGTCTGCCCCAGAGCACTGTTGCTGTTCATGCGGACATTGCCGCCGCGGATGTCTGTTACACCCGTGTAAGTGTTTTGGGAAGACAGAATCAGTGTTCCTTCGCCGGCTTTGGTCAGCGTTTTTCCATCCCAGCCATGAGATAACTGAGCCGCATTGTTATCTGCAAGTCGTACCTTCAGCTCTAACACCGCGCCATATCTCAGGTCAAACGTGCCATATCCATTTCCTGAAGGGTCATTCCACTTCAGGGAAGAACTAACCTCGTTTACTGTCTGCCCGTTACCACTAAGTGATGTTAAAACATAGTCTTCAGCACCATCACTCAGTAGATTATTATGCTGATAAATATTATTTTCAGAGAGCCCTGTTATGCCCTTGGAGGTCGTCAACAAGCCGTACTCATTTTGCTTCCATATTGTCATGGCAGTATCAACATTAAGCACTGCACCGTTATTGAACTGAATACTGTTGGCAGTTAAATGACTGGAACCTGTGCTCATATTCAGCGATGAATCTGTGTCAAATATCGAACGTCCGCTAAAGGAAACATCAGCTCCCGAAACGGAAACATGTGTACCTGTACCCGCTCTCAGATTGCCTTTTATTTCAGAGCTGGCGGAGTCTTTATTTGTAATGGACAGAGAATTACCATCAGCATTATTTTCAACATTATTCAAAACAATATCACCTTGAATGGTAGAACCGGCGTAGAGATTCAACGAGTTAGTTCCACCATTCAGAGATATTGCGGTATCACAATCTTGCCCTCTGTTGCCATTTATCCCCCCCGGGAAATTCACCTTGACCTTCATTTCCGCCACTACCAGGCAATATCCTGCCATGATTATTTATCGTAATATCACTCCCGGATATAGCAGTGCCACCAGTGCCGCCAATAATATTTCCATAATTATTTATTTCCATATTATTCCCAGATATGGCAATCCCCCCGGTGCCACCAATACCACCACTACCACCGGTACTCCCATTAATATTTTGATCGGTAGTAAATTCGACACTACCTTCACCACCGCGAGCACCATCCCCCCCCTGGCCACCTGTAATGTGATTATTATTTGTTATCTCCATATTATTTCCGGATATTGCCGTGCCTCCATTCCCTCCGTTGCCGGCAGAAGACCCCCATACCGCCCACCAGGCACCACTACTACCTTGCCCGGCAGTGATATTTCCGTTATTGCTTATTTGAAGATTATTGCCAGATATGGCAGTCCCACCAACAGCAGGAGTCCCAGTTAAACCACTGCTCTCATCGCCATAACCACTGGCTCCAGGCATACCGCCATCGCCACCTGTAATGCTTCCGTTGTTCGTAATGGTAAGATCATCTCCGGAAATAGCGGTACCTGCTTCACCTCCATCGCCCCCGCCATTACCATCACCTCCCCAACCACCCTTACCACCGGAAATATCACCAGAATTAACAAGAGTAAAATTATTTCCAGTAATAGCTGTGCCGCCCTGGCCTCCTGCAGATCCCATCTTCGTATTATCATCATCACCAGCACATCCGCCTTCACCGCCACTAATGCGACTACCGCTGTTAATTGTCAGGATATTTTCATCCTGTAATGAACCTGGTACAACATTAACAATGAGAGCATCTTCACCGGCTTCCCCATCATCATTATTATCTGGCCTGTGATGCGAGGCATCAGCACCAATGATATTTTCAGATATTTCTGCAGGGTTTCCTTCAGAAAGAGTGACTTCCATTTTGGCTCCCAAAGCAGGCTGAATGGTCAGAGTGGCAGATATAAGACTGCAAAGTAATGTAGTCTTCATTCCCTCTTGCGTTACGCCGAATGTTTTTCTGTTGTTTATATATACATTAAACCTTTCTTTTTTATTAATTTTGATTTTCACAAAAGCTCCAATTTTTTTTGTTTAAGAATGGTGAGTTAAATGTTTTGACTGTGTAAATGTCATTGGGAAGTAATATGTATTATCTAATCATCATACAAATGATCGATGCGAGCATTATTGCAAATAAACAGAAAAAATCCATCTCAAGCAATCAGGTTGATTTTTTTTTGACGAGTAATTTGAAATTGTAATGTTTTCTGGATGTTAGTTTGTTTATTGATTGGCGTAATTTTAGATAGTGACTGTTTTTCTGCTTTTTTTATAAGAAAAGTGCCTGAAAGTATCGTCATGGAATATAATATTTTTATCCTAAAAACAGACCTGGATATAAATAATAATTAATGCAGAGATAATGATTACCATATTAATGAACGGGTATGGATAACCATGCTTGATCAACCTAAGATGCCAGGAGAAGTTATCCCCGTAACCAGGGGACATCAGATTTTCTGCTTTATGGACATAAGCAGCCTTTACACCGTTACGTTCCTGATGACCCATCGGACATTCAACAGTATCACGCGACCACAAATCTGATTCTATTAACACACTATCTGCTATCGCCCGGTATCCATGGGTACTACAGTTGCCATATGCTCAACGAAAGACTGAGAAAAACGCTAAACTATGAATCATCCGCAGATCGGTTCAACCAGTGTGTTGCATCCCTCGGTTGAACTCACAGCCAGGAACGTGTCAACGCTACTCTGGGCGGGGCAAAATGACAAAAAAGGGCGCTTTAATCGGCGCATTTTTTATTTATACGTTTCCTGCGTGCATAATAACAAGATCACAACAACACACATCGGAGGCTTTTATGCCACTGCATAATTTAACTCGTTTTCCACGGCTGGAGTTTATCGGCGCACCGACACCGCTCGAATATCTGCCACGTTTTTCTGATTATCTCGGGCGGGACATTTTCATCAAACGGGATGACGTCACCCCGTTGGCAATGGGCGGAAATAAGTTACGCAAACTGGAATTTCTCGCAGCAGACGCCTTGCGCGAAGGTGCCGACACACTGATTACAGCCGGAGCGATTCAGTCTAACCATGTGCGCCAGACAGCCGCAGTGGCTGCAAAACTCGGTTTGCATTGCGTGGCGCTGCTGGAAAATCCCATTGGTACTACCGCAGAAAACTATTTAACTAACGGCAACCGCTTGTTGCTGGATCTGTTCAATACTCAGATTGAAATGTGCGATGCGCTGACCGATCCTGATGCCCAACTGGAAGAGTTAGCGACTCGCGTCGAGGCGCAAGGCTTTCGCCCATACGTCATTCCGGTTGGCGGTTCCAATGCTTTAGGCGCGTTGGGCTATGTGGAGAGTGCGCTGGAAATCGCCCAGCAGTGTGAAGGGGCGGTTAACATATCGTCGGTGGTGGTGGCTTCAGGCAGTGCCGGAACTCACGCCGGGCTTGCAGTAGGGCTGGAACAACTGATGCCTGAAACAGAACTGATTGGCGTGACTGTTTCACGTTCTGTTGCTGACCAGTTGCCGAAAGTGGTTAGCCTACAACAGGCGATCGCGAAAGAACTGGAGCTGACTGCATCAGCGGAAATTTTACTCTGGGATGACTATTTTGCGCCTGGCTACGGTATGCCGAATGACGAAGACATGGAGGCGGTGAAACTGCTGGCGCGTCTGGAAGGCATTCTGCTTGATCCCGTGTATACCGGAAAAGCGATGGCGGGGCTGATTGATGGTATAAGTCAGAAACGCTTCAAAGATGAAGGACCGATTCTGTTTATTCATACCGGGGGCGCGCCTGCACTGTTCGCCTATCATCCCCACGTTTAGCGCCGGAAATGCTCATGCAAGAAAGTATACAACTGGTTATTGATTCTCTGCCGTTCCTGTTGAAAGGGGCAGGGTATACGCTGCAACTCAGCATCGGCGGCATGTTTTTTGGCTTACTGCTGGGATTTATTCTCGCGCTGATGCGCTTGTCGCCCGTCTGGCCTGTGCGCTGGCTGGCGCGTTTTTATATCTCCATCTTCCGTGGTACGCCACTCATCGCACAGCTGTTTATGATCTACTACGGTTTACCGCAGTTTGGTATTGAATTAGACCCGATTCCGTCAGCGATGATTGGCCTGTCACTGAACACCGCCGCCTATGCAGCCGAAACGCTGCGGGCAGCGATTTCATCTATTGATAAAGGTCAGTGGGAGGCGGCTGCCAGTATCGGCATGACGCCGTGGCAAACTATGCGTCGTGCTATTTTGCCACAGGCTGCGCGGGTAGCACTGCCGCCGCTGTCGAACAGTTTTATTAGCCTGGTAAAAGATACTTCTCTGGCTGCGACGATTCAGGTGCCAGAGCTGTTCCGTCAGGCGCAGCTGATTACTTCGCGCACACTAGAAGTTTTCACCATGTATCTGGCGGCTTCGCTCATCTACTGGATTATGGCGACGGTGTTATCGACGTTGCAGAACCATTTTGAGAATCAACTTAATCGCCAGGAGAGGGAGCCAAAATGAGTGCCATTGACGTTAAAAACCTGGTGAAAAAATTCCACGGTCAGACGGTGCTGCATGGCATAGATCTGGAGGTTAAAACCGGCGAAGTAGTGGCGATTATAGGTCCAAGCGGCTCTGGGAAAACCACGTTGCTACGCAGTATAAATTTGCTGGAACAACCAGAAGCGGGGACGATTACCGTCGGGGATATCACCATTGATACCGCGCGTTCGTTAAGTCAGCAAAAATCCTTGATTCGTCAGTTGCGCCAGCACGTTGGTTTTGTTTTCCAGAACTTTAATTTGTTTCCGCATCGTACGGTGCTGGAAAACATTATTGAAGGGCCGGTGATTGTCAAAGGTGAACCTAAAGAGGATGCCACGGCGCGCGCACGTGAATTGTTGGCGAAAGTTGGCCTTGCAGGCAAAGAAACCAGCTATCCACGTCGTTTATCTGGCGGTCAACAGCAGCGTGTGGCGATTGCCCGAGCGCTGGCGATGCGCCCCGAGGTGATTTTGTTTGATGAGCCAACGTCGGCCCTGGACCCAGAGTTAGTGGGCGAAGTTCTGAATACTATCCGCCAGCTGGCGCAGGAAAAACGCACAATGGTCATTGTCACGCACGAAATGAGTTTTGCCCGCGACGTTGCTGACCGCGCGATCTTTATGGACCAGGGGCGGATAGTAGAGCAGGGATCGGCGAAAGCGTTATTTGCCAATCCACAGCAGCCCCGCACCCGCCAGTTTCTCGAGAAATTTCTACTGCAATAATAAGAAAAAATCAGCCCCGGTGGGTTAATGACCGGGGCGATCCACTCTTCTGAAGGCTGAATAAACGGTCAATAAATCAGCATAACTCATTAATAACATAAGAGAATGCGATGTCTTGCAAAAGTAATTCATTATCTGAATAATATAAATTATATATAAATCTTATTTATGTGATAGCTTGAGTTTTCAGTATAAATGATACTCACTCTCAGGGGCATTGCGGTTTACTATGCAGGATACGGATTTTTTTAGCTGGCGTCGCACAATGCTGTCACGCTTTCAGAGGATGGAGGCCGCAGAAGAGGTCTACCATGAAATAGAGCTTCAGGCTCACCAACTTGAGTACGATTTCTATTCATTATGTGTGCGTCACCCAGTACCGTTTACTCGGCCAAAAGTGGCGTTTTACACCAACTACCCCGAGTCATGGGTCAGTTATTACCAGGCAAAAAACTTTCTCGCTATTGATCCCGTGCTCAACCCTGAAAACTTCAGTCAGGGCCATTTATTGTGGAATGATGACTTATTCAGTGAAGCCCAGCCATTATGGGAGGCTGCGCGTGCACATGGTTTACGCAGGGGAGTCACTCAGTATTTAATGCTACCGAACCGGGCGTTGGGATTTTTGTCATTTTCTCGTAGCAGCACGCGCGAAATACCCGTTCTTAGTGATGAGTTGCAATTAAAAATGCAGCTACTGGTGCGCGAAAGTTTGATGGCGCTGATGCGTTTAAATGATCAAATAGTGATGACGCCGGAGATGAATTTCAGTAAGCGGGAAAAGGAAATTTTGAAATGGACCGCGGAAGGTAAGACATCGGCAGAGATAGCGATGATCTTGTCAATCTCCGAGAACACGGTTAATTTTCATCAGAAAAACATGCAGAAAAAAATCAACGCGCCGAATAAGACCCAGGTTGCCTGTTACGCTGCCGCAACTGGCTTAATATGATCTCTATTACATTCTGCGTGCCAGATGCAAAACCGGCTGAAAGGGGGGCTTTCAGCCGGTTTTATATTACTGACGATAGGCCTGTTTAATTTGCTTAACCGTTTTGGAAAATACCGCAGCCTGGGTTTCGTCTTCGATCAGCG
This sequence comes from Escherichia sp. B1147, assembly GCF_001660175.1. Lineage (NCBI taxonomy): Bacteria > Pseudomonadati > Pseudomonadota > Gammaproteobacteria > Enterobacterales > Enterobacteriaceae > Escherichia > Escherichia sp. B1147. The sequence goes on along the minus strand of NZ_LFHY01000013.1, from coordinate 256,853 downwards.
CAAGCTGTTTTTCCATCTTTAACATCACGCGGCCCGCGTCAGCTTGTCCCATCGCCTGCAGCATCAGCGTCAGCATCGCTTTCAGGCAGGAGACTTCATTTGCCAGTTCTTGATTATTCTCGGCAGTAGAAAAATCAGGCGTACTCATTTATTTTCCTCGTCATGTTGCAATGAAAATTTGCAGTAAAAAATGTTAAGGCGGCGGAGTATACCATAAGCTTTGCTAAAAATAGCAGTGGTTGTTTTTTGGTCGCTGACGCCTCATTGATATTAAATGAGTTAATATAGTGGTTAATAAATATTTATATCATGAATGTTTTTTGTGCGTATTTATTGAGTTAATTAATGTTACATATTCATGCCGATGATTTTTCATTTATGCTGAATAAAGTCAATTTTTGTCACATTTCAGTCTAACAGACAGGTTACAACGCTCCGGTAGCTTTTTTGTGACGGACGTGACCATAACTGTGGACAATCGAATTATCAAAAATGAGAGAAAAATCGAATACCCACCATTTTTAACGTTTCAAAGTTGCAATAAAACCCGCTAATATACGGACGACTAACTATCAGTAGCGTTATCCCTATTTCTGGAGATATTCCTTTGATCAACGTTCTACTTGTTGATGACCACGAACTGGTGCGCGCAGGGATACGACGCATTCTGGAAGATATAAAGGGTATTAAAGTCGTTGGTGAGGCTTCCTGTGGTGAGGATGCCGTTAAGTGGTGCCGGGCAAATTCCGTCGACGTGGTGCTAATGGACATGAGTATGCCTGGCATTGGCGGCCTTGAGGCGACGCGTAAAATCGCCCGTTCAACCGCAGATGTCAAAATCATCATGCTTACGGTTCACACCGAAAATCCTTTACCAGCAAAAGTCATGCAGGCCGGCGCTGCGGGCTATCTCAGCAAAGGTGCGGCCCCGCAGGAGGTGGTGAGCGCGATTCGTTCTGTCTATTCTGGGCAGCGTTACATTGCTTCTGACATTGCGCAACAAATGGCGTTAAGTCAGATCGAACCAGAAAAAACAGAAAGCCCATTTGCCAGTTTGTCTGAACGCGAATTGCAGATTATGCTGATGATTACCAAAGGCCAGAAGGTCAATGAGATTTCAGAACAGCTTAATCTCAGCCCGAAAACGGTGAACAGCTATCGCTACCGTATGTTCAGTAAATTAAACATTCATGGCGATGTTGAGCTGACTCACCTGGCAATTCGCCACGGTCTGTGTAATGCGGAGACGTTAACAAGTCAGTGAGTGTTCAGTTTGACGCAAAAGCGTTTTTAAAAACCGTCACCAGCCAGCCAGGCGTTTATCGCATGTATGATGCTGGTGGTACGGTAATTTATGTCGGCAAAGCGAAAGACCTGAAAAAACGGCTTTCCAGCTATTTCCGTAGCAATCTCGCTTCGCGCAAAACGGAAGCGTTGGTCGCCCAGATCCAGCAAATCGATGTCACGGTGACTCATACTGAAACCGAAGCATTATTGCTGGAACACAACTACATCAAACTTTATCAACCGCGTTACAACGTTTTGTTACGCGATGATAAATCTTACCCCTTTATTTTCCTCAGTGGCGATACCCATCCACGTCTGGCGATGCATCGCGGTGCGAAGCACGCTAAGGGGGAGTATTTCGGCCCGTTCCCGAATGGTTATGCGGTGCGTGAAACTCTGGCGTTGCTGCAAAAGATTTTCCCCATTCGCCAGTGCGAAAATAGCGTTTATCGCAACCGCTCGCGTCCGTGTTTGCAATATCAGATAGGGCGCTGCCTTGGGCCGTGCGTGGCCGGGTTGGTTAGCGAAGACGAGTATGCCCAGCAGGTTGAATATGTGCGCCTGTTTTTATCGGGTAAAGACGATCAGGTGCTTAAGCAACTGATTAGCCGCATGGAAACAGCCAGCCAGAATCTGGAGTTTGAAGAAGCGGCACGTATTCGCGACCAAATTCAGGCGGTGCGACGCGTCACCGAAAAACAATTTGTCTCTAACACTGGCGACGACCTTGATGTTATTGGCGTTGCGTTCGATGCGGGCATGGCATGCGTCCACGTTTTGTTTATTCGTCAGGGCAAAGTGCTTGGTAGCCGTAGCTATTTCCCGAAGGTGCCGGGCGGTACGGAACTGGGTGAAGTAGTGGAAACTTTTGTTGGTCAGTTCTATTTACAGGGCAGCCAGATGCGCACTCTCCCGGGTGAGATCCTGCTCGACTTTAATCTTAGCGATAAAACACTGCTCGCCGATTCATTATCAGAACTGGCGGGGCGCAAGATAAACATTCAGACCAAACCGCGTGGCGACAGGGCGCGTTACCTGAAACTTGCGCGGACGAATGCAGCAACAGCGTTAACCACCAAACTTTCGCAGCAATCAACCGTTCATCAGCGACTGACAGCGCTTGCCAGCGTGTTGAAATTGCCGGAAGTGAAGCGGATGGAGTGTTTCGATATCAGCCATACGATGGGTGAACAAACTGTCGCCTCGTGTGTGGTGTTTGATGCTAATGGCCCACTGCGTGCGGAATATCGGCGCTATAACATCAATGGCATTACGCCGGGCGATGATTATGCGGCGATGAATCAGGTGTTGCGTCGGCGTTATGGTAAAGCCATCGATGAAAGTAAGATTCCGGACGTGATCCTGATTGATGGCGGCAAAGGACAACTTGCTCAGGCGAAAAATGTCTTCGCCGAGCTGGACGTCCCATGGGATAAAAACCATCCACTGTTACTTGGCGTTGCCAAAGGGGCCGACCGTAAGGCTGGGCTGGAAACATTGTTCTTCGAGCCGGAAGGAGAGGGCTTTAGCTTACCGCCAGATTCGCCTGCGTTGCACGTCATCCAGCATATTCGCGATGAATCACACGATCATGCTATTGGCGGGCATCGCAAAAAACGGGCGAAGGTCAAAAATACCAGCACTCTGGAAACCATTGAAGGTGTCGGGCCAAAACGTCGGCAAATGTTGTTGAAATATATGGGCGGTTTGCAAGGTTTACGTAACGCCAGCGTCGAAGAAATTGCAAAAGTGCCGGGTATTTCGCAAGGTCTGGCAGAAAAGATCTTCTGGTCGTTGAAACATTGATGTCTCTGTAGCAACATAGGGGTAATCTTACTGACAACAGATAGTTACCCGTCATTATGCAATTTAATATCCCTACGTTGCTCACACTGTTCCGTGTCATCCTTATCCCATTCTTTGTATTGGTTTTTTATCTACCTGTTACCTGGTCACCGTTTGCTGCCGCGCTCATTTTCTGCGTCGCAGCGGTGACTGACTGGTTCGATGGTTTTCTGGCGCGTCGCTGGAATCAGAGTACCCGTTTTGGTGCCTTCCTTGATCCAGTAGCAGATAAAGTGCTGGTTGCCATTGCTATGGTGCTGGTAACTGAGCATTACCATAGCTGGTGGGTCACTTTGCCAGCGGCAACGATGATCGCTCGTGAAATTATTATTTCTGCTCTGCGCGAGTGGATGGCTGAACTCGGTAAACGCAGCAGTGTGGCCGTGTCCTGGATTGGTAAAGTGAAAACGACTGCCCAGATGGTGGCGCTGGCCTGGCTGTTATGGCGTCCGAACATTTGGGTTGAGTACGCCGGTATTGCCCTTTTCTTTGTGGCTGCGGTACTGACTCTGTGGTCTATGTTGCAATATTTGAGCGCAGCTCGCGCAGATTTGCTTGATCAGTGATCGTTTCGGCGCAAAATTCAGCAAACGATCAAAAGTGATGAAAAATATCGTTGACTCATCGCGTCAGGTAAGTAGAATGCAACGCATCGGACGGCGGCACTGATTGCCAGACGATAATAAAATCAAATGATTAGCTGATTGCTTGATGATTGCGGGAATAGCTCAGTTGGTAGAGCACGACCTTGCCAAGGTCGGGGTCGCGAGTTCGAGTCTCGTTTCCCGCTCCAGTTTAAAAGGCATCGGCGTTAAGCGGGTGTCCGGCTGAAAAGCCTGAAGAATTCGGCGCGTTAACAAAGCGGTTATGTAGCGGATTGCAAATCCGTCTAGTCCGGTTCGACTCCGGAACGCGCCTCCAATTTTTCCCGAGCCCGGATGGTGGAATCGGTAGACACAAGGGATTTAAAATCCCTCGGCGTTCGCGCTGTGCGGGTTCAAGTCCCGCTCCGGGTACCATGGGAAAGATAAGAATAAAATCAAAGCAATAAGCAGTGTCGTGAAACCACCTTCGGGTGGTTTTTTTGTATGTGCAACTTGTCGTTACACCCTCTCTGATTTTTAATCTCTGGGTAATCCACTCGAAAAGTATCTCTATGCCAGACCGACATGTAAGATAGGCGCTGGCGAGTCGAGATCCACAAGGAAAAGCGTATGAAAACTGGACCGTTAAACGAAAGTGAGTTGGAATGGCTGGATGATATCTTGACCAAATACAACACAGAGCACGCCATCCTTGATGTGGCAGAGCTGGACGGTTTGTTGACGGCGGTGTTGAGTTCTCCGCAAGAAATTGAACCCGAACAGTGGCTGGTTGCTGTGTGGGGTGGGGCGGATTATGTGCCGCGCTGGGCGTCAGAGAAAGAGATGACGCGCTTTATGAACCTGGCGTTTCAGCATATGGCCGATACGGCAGAGCGCCTCAACGAGTTCCCGGAACAGTTTGAACCGTTGTTTGGTCTGCGAGAAGTTGACGGTAGCGAGCTGACAATTGTCGAAGAGTGGTGCTTTGGCTATATGCGTGGCGTTGCGCTTTCTGACTGGTCAGCATTGCCTGACTCATTAAAACCGGCGCTTGAAGCGATTGCGCTGCACGGTACTGAGGAAAACTTCGAGCGGGTAGAGAAGATGTCGCCAGAAGCGTTTGAAGAAAGCGTGGATGCCATTCGACTGGCGGCGCTTGATTTGCATGCTTACTGGATGACGCATCTTCAGGAAAAAGCGGTTCAGCAACCGATTAAAGCTGAAGAAAAACCAGGTCGTAACGATCCTTGCCCATGTGGTAGTGGCAAGAAATATAAGCAGTGCTGCCTGCATTAAGAGGTCACATTGGGGGCCAGAGTTAATTCTGGCCCCCAATAAGGATATGTGAGGCTATTTTCACCCCACTTCTGGCAACACCCCTGCCGCAATCAAAAATTGCACGCAAATCACGCTAATGCCACAGATAAATACCAACACCAGAGCTGGACGTCCACCTTTCACCCGATAACTTGCTTGTGGATTATGCTTCCTGCTCTGCCAGGTCAGCAATGAAGGAATTATCAACGCCAGTACTGCCAGCGCCACGCCAGCATACCCGAGCGCCATTACAAAACCACGTGGATAAAACAGCGCAAACGCCAGTGGTGGCAGAAAGGTAATTGCGCCGGTTTGCAGTCTTCCACTAACGGTATTGGAACGCTGAAACAAATCTGCCAGATAATCAAATAAGCCTAACGCTACGCCAAGGAAAGATGTGGCGAGGGCTAAATCAGCGAATAAATGCACAGCCAACTCGACATGCGGCGAGGCCACCACTTCGCGTAATGCCTGTAGCAATCCATTTAATCCAGCATGATTCGCCAGCAGTCCCATAAAGGTTGTTGAATTAATGCTGCCCAGCGTCGCCAGTTGCCAGAAAATATATGCCACCAGAGGGATCGCGCTACCGGTAATAAACACCCAGCGCAATTTACGAATGTTGCCATCCATATAGCTGACGATGCTCGGCACGCTACCGTGAAAACCAAACGAGGTAAAAATCACCGGAATTGCTGATAATGCCAGCCCCTGTTGCAGCGGCAGCGTTAGCAGATTGATTTTATGAATATGTGGTAGCAGCAATACGAGCATCAGCACCAGGAAAATAATCTTGGCGCTGAACAGAAAACGGTTAAACAAATCGACCAGCGACGTCCCAACACAAACCACACCACCGGCAACAAAAGTAAACAACAACACACCAGCGGTTGTAGTCATTGAAATGCCTGTCCAGTCGCTGATGCTGGAGGCCAGCAACTCACCGGCACCGCTGATATATGCTGCGGTCAGGGCGTACATTAAAAACATCATACTGAAACCGGTCAGCCACTGACCGTAGCGACCCAGATAGCGTTTTGCCAGCGTGCCTAAACCAGTATCCGCAGGGACATGCTGATACACTTCCAGCAGTAACAGTGCGGTGTAACACATCAGGGCCCACAGGCCAATTAACAATGTCAGAGTGACGGTAAAACCGACGCCAGCCGCTGCCAGCGGCATTGCCAGCATACCTGCGCCAATTGTGGTTCCCGCCACGATAAAAACACTTCCCAGAGTTCTGTTTTTCACGCTTTCTTCTGTCCTGACGATCTTTATGAGTGATATCTGCGGCGCAGGTTAAGGCATTATCCATACTTCGTCAAATCGGCGTTACATCTGGTGTAAACAAAAACATACAATAAATGCATTCAGAACTGCGCTGGCGCAAAGCCTTAAGACGCTGGGATCGTTACGCTATGCCTTTTTTGAGGAGGAACGATGGAATCTATTCACGGTCATGAAGTGTTAAATATGATGATTGAATCAGGTGAGCAATATACGCACGCCAGTCTGGAAGCGGCGATCAAAGCACGTTTTGGTGACCAGACACGTTTTCATACTTGCTCGGCTGAAGGGATGACTGCGGGAGAGTTGGTGGCTTTTCTGGCGGCAAAAGGCAAATTTATTCCCTGCGAAGAAGGGTTCTCAACCGATAAAAGTAAGATTTGCCGTCACTGATATGAAACGGCGGCAGAAAATCTGCCGCCGGAGAAGATTAGTTTTGTGCGTCGAGGGTAGAGAGTTCTTTATCGATGAAATAAAGTCCTTCGCCGCTTTTCCCCGCCAGACTCAATTTATCAATAATAGATTTGAACAATTTCTCTTCTTCGTGTTGCTCAGACACATACCATTGCAGGAAATTGAACGTTGGGTAGTCCTGATTAGTCATGGCAGCGTGAGCCAGTTCGTTAATTTTTTGCGTAATTAATTGTTCGTGTTTATAGGTTTCCTGGAATAATTCATCAAGTGAAGAATATTCAGCAAACGGTGATTCAACGGTATTAATTCGCGGTAAATTTCCGGTATCGGTCAGGTAATCAAACAGACGCTGCATATGCGTCATCTCTTCCTGGGCGTGGCGACGCAGAAACGCGGCAGCACCTTCGAAGGTGTGATAGCTGCACCATGCGCTCATTTGCTGATAAAGCAGTGAAGAGTAGAGTTCCAGGTTCATCTGCTCATTAAGTTTTTCAATCATTTCTGGTTTCAGCATGATAGTGCTCCACAAAGGTTATATTTGTTGCTGTGGCGCCACTATAATTTGTTATTTTATTATTTGCAAAAGGTAAAATATTAAAGTTAATTATTAAAAATGCGAATGTGAATAAAACGCATTAACGCTATTTGAGATGGTAATTAACCAGCGAAGTATTCCTCGCTGATTAAAATCTTTATTGATAAGCCGAGGGGGTTAAGTATGGGCACTGATACGACAGCGTAAATTGCGTATTCAGACATAATGATCCTGCAAACAAACTACAGTTACTTACAGGTTGCCCAAACGCAAAGGCGCGGGTAAATCCAACCTGCTGACATGCGCGGTTCGCTATTCCCTGATCGAGATAGTTGTCAGTGCGGGCGTGTTGTAAAAAAGCCTGATTATAAACGAGGCGTACAATGCCACTCGTGGCGTCAACATCGCTGAGGCGAGCCTGACGAGTTACGGTACAGCCCGCTACTGTTAAAAGTGAAAAAACAATTATCAGATGTTTCATGTCACAGCCTGAAGAGGGAGAAGAAACAGGTATTGTACTTGTGGACACAGCCAGGTTATGGACAGAAAAGACGACGGATTAGCGCTATTCCTTGCTTTCTTCAGAACGCACACATCTTATGGTTATCATTTACGTAACATTAAAGGGGTATTTATGTGATTTGCATCACATAAAGATTGATTTTTGTGATGAGTGTCATATTATAAGCAGCAAGAACAATAACACCTGCATAACAAATAATCGGAGTGGCGCGATGAAACTGCGTAAAATCCTGAAAAGCATGTTTAATAATTATTGCAAGACGTTCAAAGACGTACCGCCTGGCAATATGTTCAGATAATAAAAAAACCTGCTCCGGCAGGTTTTTTTGTACCCTGATGTGACTATCGTTGAGGAAGGGAAGCCGCTACTATAACGGCTTTCAAAATGCTATCAGGAGTTTAGGATGTCCCAGCCGCTGAATGCCGATCAGGAACTGGTTTCTGATGTTGTTGCTTGCCAGTTGGTGATCAAACAAATTCTCGATGTGCTCGATGTGATCGCGCCTGTTGAGGTTCGTGAAAAAATGTCCAGCCAGCTGAAGAATATTGATTTCACTCACCATCCGGCTGCTGCTGACCCAGTCACTATGCGGGCTATTCAAAAAGCCATCGCGTTGATTGAGCTAAAGTTCACCCCACAAAACGAATCCCATTAAAAAACCGCTGCTTCAGTGATGTGAGGCAGCGGTTTTCACCATTTTTTTGTATTCGGCGCATCTTTTTATGCGCCGATTTTATTAATGTATCTGATGAGATACGACATTCAGAACATGCTGGTCGGTCTGGACAGGACACATACCGGCCAGTTTCGCACTGCGCACTTCGTCAAGAATGGTTTGCAGCAGGAGGCCATCGTGCTGCTGTTCTTTTTCCAGATCGCGCAGGAAATCGACAGTAGAATCATCATTCAATTCTTTAGCTTCATTTGCTAATTGCGCCAGCGTGCTTGAACGCTGCTCATATTCTTCCAACGTTTTTTGGAAGAGTTCTTCCAGAGAGCTCAGTTTTTCGCCAGGTACATCAACGGCTTTAACGATGGGCGTCGCCCCGACGCTTTTCATGAAGTTAAACATGCGCATCATTTGAGTCACGTTACTTTGTGCCTGGGAGCGAAGAAAAGTCGCGGTGCCATTCAGACTTTGTTCAGAACACCAGTTGCTCAGGTGAAGGTAGAGATTGGATGCATAAAACTCGCGGTTCATTTGGGTGTTGAGTTTGAGAAGCATTCCAGTGGTTGCCATACCTAATATCCTTATATCCAGAAGACGAGAGGTGCAAGATAAATCAAAACACCGTAATTACTGTTTGCAGAATAATTCCTTTCTGCGGGTCCGAAATGTGATCCTGGAGTCAATTCTGACGATGATCTGAAATAAGCATAACGCCTGAAGGATTATAAGAAAATCCTTAAATCACAAAGTTTATATTTTTTTACATTTCATTGATTAGAGTTATTGATTTGCAATAATTATCAACGTTGCCTGTTTTTATATCTTATTGATATTAAACTGATTTATTAATATCATGATGATGTTATTATATTTTCTGGTATTTTTTCAGTTTTGCGATGGTGCTCGCATTATGGATTTAATTATTAATTAATGAAGGTGGTGATAATTAACAGCGAAAGGAATTTTGTGTGGAGTTTTGATACTTCTTACCTGATTCTCCATTCACCTGTAATGAGCAAGCTTCTTGCCTGAGCAAATTAGATTAAAAAGAAGACACGCCAGAGCTATCAAATGATGCTACAAGGATTTCCAGGCTAATCTTATGGATTAATCTGCTAGGCTACTTCTCATTTGTCATACAATTAACGTCTTCTGTATGTCTTTTATTGCTAAATTTATGCACGTTCTCACTGTAATTCTGCGGTGTGATATTGCTCTCCTATGGAGAATTAATTTCTCGCTAAAACTATGCCAACACAGTCACTTATCTTTTCGCCAAAGGTAATGCTTTGTTTTCCGATTGAATTAACGAAAGTTCTTAGGTTTTGCCCTACACAAAATGATGCTAAAGCTGGAGATAACCATGCACAAATTTACTAAAGCTCTTGCAGCCATCGGTCTGGCTGCCGTTATGTCACAATCCGCTATGGCGGAAAATCTGAAACTCGGTTTCCTGGTGAAGCAACCAGAAGAACCGTGGTTTCAGACCGAATGGAAGTTTGCCGATAAAGCCGGGAAAGATTTAGGCTTTGAAGTTATTAAGATAGCTGTACCTGATGGCGAAAAAACACTGAACGCTATTGATAGCCTGGCAGCCAGTGGCGCGAAAGGCTTTGTTATCTGTACTCCGGACCCGAAACTGGGTGCAGCCATCGTGGCGAAAGCGCGTGGCTACGATATGAAAGTTATTGCCGTGGATGATCAGTTTGTTAATGCCAAAGGTAAGCCGGTTGATACCGTTCCGTTGGTGATGATGGCGGCGACGAAAATTGGCGAACGTCAGGGCCAGGAACTGTATAAAGAGATGCAGAAACGTGGTTGGGATGTGAAAGAAAGCGCCGTAATGGCGATTACTGCCAACGAACTGGATACCGCCCGTCGTCGTACTACCGGTTCTATGGACGCGCTGAAAGCCGCTGGATTCCCGGAAAAACAAATTTATCAGGTTCCTACCAAATCTAACGACATTCCGGGGGCGTTTGACGCCGCCAACTCCATGTTGGTTCAGCATCCTGAAGTTAAACACTGGTTGATCGTCGGTATGAACGACAGCACCGTGTTGGGTGGCGTACGCGCGACGGAAGGTCAGGGCTTTAAAGCAGCAGATATTATCGGTATCGGTATTAACGGTGTGGATGCGGTGAGCGAACTGTCAAAGGCACAGGCCACAGGTTTCTATGGTTCACTGCTGCCAAGCCCGGACGTTCATGGCTATAAATCCAGCGAAATGCTTTACAACTGGGTAGCAAAAGACATTGAACCGCCAAAATTCACCGAAGTTACCGACGTGGTGCTGATCACGCGTGACAACTTTAAAGAAGAACTGGAGAAAAAAGGTTTAGGCGGTAAGTAATCTGCCGGAAAAATTCCCCTCTGCGTTATGCAGAGGGGGTGTAAAACGACCAGTGATTCACGGAGACGTTATGCAACAGTCTACCCCGTATCTCTCATTTCGCGGCATTGGTAAAACCTTTCCAGGCGTCAAGGCGCTTACGGATATCAGTTTTGACTGTTATGCCGGTCAGGTCCATGCGTTGATGGGTGAAAATGGCGCCGGAAAATCAACACTCTTAAAAATCCTTAGTGGAAACTATGCGCCAACCACGGGTTCTGTAGTGATTAATGGGCAGGAAATGTCCTTTTCCGACACGACCGCAGCACTTAATGCGGGTGTCGCGATTATTTACCAGGAACTGCATCTCGTGCCGGAAATGACCGTCGCGGAAAATATCTATCTCGGCCAGCTTCCTCATAAAGGCGGTATCGTGAATCGTTCACTGCTGAATTATGAAGCTGGGATACAGCTCAAACATCTGGGTATGGATATTGACCCGGATACGCCGCTGAAATATCTCTCCATTGGGCAATGGCAGATGGTTGAAATTGCCAAAGCTCTGGCACGTAACGCTAAAATTATCGCTTTTGATGAACCAACCAGCTCCTTATCTGCGCGTGAAATAGACAACCTGTTTCGCGTTATTCGTGAACTGCGAAAAGAGGGACGGGTGATCTTATACGTTTCTCACCGTATGGAAGAAATTTTTGCCCTCAGCGATGCCATCACTGTCTTTAAAGATGGTCGTTACGTCAAAACCTTTACCGACATGCAGCAGGTAGATCATGACTCGCTGGTACAGGCAATGGTCGGCCGCGACATCGGCGATATCTACGGCTGGCAACCGCGCAGCTATGGCGAGGAGCGCTTGCGTCTGGATGCTGTAAAGGCACCTGGTGTGCGTACGCCAATAAGTCTGGCTGTTCGCAGTGGCGAAATCGTCGGTCTGTTTGGTCTGGTGGGGGCAGGGCGCAGCGAATTAATGAAAGGCATGTTTGGCGGGACGCAAATCACTGCCGGCCAGGTTTATATCGACCAACAGCCGATCGATATTCGTAAACCGGGCCACGCCATTGCCGCAGGCATGATGCTCTGCCCGGAAGATCGCAAAGCGGAAGGCATTATTCCAGTGCATTCGGTGCGCGACAATATCAACATCAGCGCTCGTCGCAAACATTTGCGCGGCGGTTGCGTGATCAACAACGGCTGGGAAGCCAATAATGCCGATCACCACATTCGTTCTCTCAACATCAAAACGCCAGGTGCAGAGCAATTGATCATGAATCTCTCAGGCGGTAATCAGCAAAAAGCCATTTTGGGGCGCTGGTTATCCGAAGAGATGAAGGTCATTTTGCTGGATGAACCTACGCGCGGCATTGATGTGGGGGCCAAACATGAAATTTATAACGTGATTTATGCGCTGGCCGCGCAGGGCGTGGCGGTACTGTTTGCCTCCAGTGACTTGCCCGAAGTCCTCGGCGTTGCCGACCGGATTGTGGTGATGCGGGAAGGCGAAATCGCCGGTGAATTGTTACATGAGCAGGCAGATGAGCGTCAGGCACTGAGCCTTGCGATGCCTAAAGTCAGCCAGGCAGTTGCCTGAGTAAGGAGAATAAGATGTCTTCTGTTTCTACATCGGGTTCTGGCGCACCTAAGTCGTCATTCAGCTTCGGGCGTATCTGGGATCAGTACGGGATGCTGGTGGTGTTTGCGGTGCTTTTTATCGCCTGTGCCATCTTCGTACCGAACTTTGCCACCTTCATTAATATGAAAGGGCTGGGCCTGGCAATCTCCATGTCGGGGATGGTGGCGTGTGGCATGTTGTTCTGCCTTGCTTCCGGCGATTTTGACCTTTCTGTCGCCTCGGTGATTGCCTGCGCAGGGGTAACCACTGCGGTGGTTATTAACCTGACCGAAAGTCTGTGGATTGGCGTGGCGGCAGGTTTACTGCTGGGCGTTCTCTGCGGCCTGGTGAACGGCTTTGTTATCGCTAAATTGAAAATCAACGCCTTGATTACCACGCTGGCGACGATGCAGATTGTCCGTGGTCTGGCGTATATTATCTCTGACGGTAAAGCGGTTGGCATCGAAGATGAAAGCTTCTTTGCACTCGGTTATGCCAACTGGTTCGGCCTGCCAGCGCCAATCTGGCTCACTGTGGCTTGCCTGGTCGTCTTTGGTTTGCTGCTGAACAAAACCACTTTTGGTCGTAATACGCTGGCAATTGGCGGTAACGAAGAGGCGGCGCGTCTCGCGGGTGTACCGGTGGTCCGTACCAAAATTATTATCTTCGTTCTCTCTGGCCTGGTATCGGCAATTGCCGGGATTATTCTGGCTTCTCGTATGACCAGTGGCCAGCCAATGACGTCTATTGGTTATGAGTTGATTGTTATCTCTGCCTGCGTTTTAGGTGGCGTTTCTCTGAAAGGCGGCATCGGAAAAATCTCATATGTAGTGGCGGGTATCTTAATTTTAGGCACCGTGGAAAACGCCATGAACCTGCTGAATATTTCTCCGTTTGCACAGTATGTTGTCCGTGGCTTAATCCTGCTGGCTGCGGTGATCTTCGACCGTTATAAGCAAAAAGCGAAACGCACTGTTTGATGCGTTATCCGATAATTATTTAGTTCAAAAATCCTCCACAGCCAACCGCCACAACGGTTGGCTGTTCTTTTTGCCAATGGCGAGCCTCGTCACACTGTCTATACTTACATGTCTGTACAGCGCGTTCTGCGCGAACAATAAAAAGATAAGGAGGAGTACCGGGTGACAGAACCGTTAACCGAACCCCCTGAACTATCCGCGAATTATGCCTGGTTTTTTGATCTCGATGGAACGCTGGCGGAAATCAAACCGCATCCCGATCAGGTCGTCGTACCTGAAAATATTCTGCAAGGACTTCAGCTGCTGGCAACCGCAAGTGATGGTGCATTGGCATTGATATCAGGGCGCTCAATGGTAGAGCTTGACGCGCTGGCGAAACCTTATCGATTCCCGTTAGCGGGTGTGCATGGGGCAGAGCGCCGTGACATCAATGGTAAAACGCATATTGTTCATTTGCCGGAGGCGATTGCCCGGGATATTAGCGTTCAACTGCATACGGCTATCGCCAGGCTTCCCGGGGTGGAGGTTGAGGCTAAAGGGATGGCGTTTGCGTTGCATTATCGTCAGGCTCCGCAACATGAGGACGCCTTATTGACATTAGCGCAACGCATTACCCAGATTTGGCCGCAAATGGCGTTACAACAGGGAAAGTGTGTCGTTGAGATAAAACCGAGAGGCACCAGCAAAGGGGACGCGATTGCCGCCTTTATGCAGGAAGTTCCCTTTATTGGTCGCAAGCCCATTTTTCTGGGCGATGACTTAACCGATGAGTCTGGTTTCTCGGTCGTTAACAGGCAGGGCGGAATGTCAGTGAAAATTGGCACAGGCGCAACTCAGGCATCATGGCGGCTGGCGGGCGTGCCGGATGTCTGGAGCTGGCTTGAAATGATAACCAACGCATTACAACAACTAAAAAAAGACAATAACAGGAGTGATGACTATGAGTCGTTTAGTCGTAGTATCTAACCGGATTGCACCACCAGACGAGCACGCCGCCAGTGCCGGTGGCCTTGCTGTCGGCATACTGGGGGCGCTGAAAGCCGCAGGTGGACTGTGGTTTGGCTGGAGTGGCGAAACAGGGAATGAGGATCAGCCGCTAAAAAAGGTGAAAAAAGGAAATATCACCTGGGCCTCTTTTAACCTCAGTGAAAAGGATCTCGACGAATACTACAACCAATTCTCCAATGCCGTTCTCTGGCCCGCATTTCATTATCGACTCGATCTGGTGCAATTTCAGCGTTCCGCCTGGGAAGGCTATTTACGCGTGAATGCATTGTTGGCGGATAAATTACTGCCATTGCTGGAAGACGATGACATTATTTGGATCCACGATTATCACCTGTTGCCATTTGCGCATGAACTCCGTAAACGTGGCGTGAATAATCGCATTGGTTTCTTCCTGCATATTCCTTTTCCAACACCGGAAATCTTCAACGCGCTGCCGACTTATAACACGTTGCTTGAACAGCTTTGTGATTATGATTTGCTGGGGTTTCAGACAGAAAACGATCGCCTGGCGTTTCTGGATTGTCTTTCCAGCCTGACGCGCGTCACGACGCGTAGCTCGCGCAATCATACGGCCTTGGGCAAGGCATTTCGTACCGAAGTTTACCCCATTGGTATTGAACCGGATGAAATAGCCAAACAGGCTGCCGGACCGCTGCCGGCAAAACTGGCGCAATTAAAAGCAGAGCTGAAAAACGTACAAAACATCTTTTCTGTCGAACGGCTGGATTATTCCAAAGGTCTGCCTGAGCGTTTTCTCGCCTATGAAGCCTTGCTGGAAAAATATCCGCAACATCACGGCAAAATACGTTATACCCAGATAGCGCCAACCTCGCGTGGTGATGTGCAGGCGTATCAGGATATTCGTCATCAGTTGGAAAATGAAGCCGGGAGAATTAACGGAAAATATGGGCAATTAGGCTGGACACCGCTTTATTATCTGAACCAGCATTTCGATCGTAAATTACTGATGAAAATCTTCCGCTATTCTGATGTCGGATTAGTGACTCCGCTGCGTGACGGGATGAATCTGGTGGCGAAAGAATATGTCGCCGCCCAGGATCCTGCCAATCCCGGCGTACTGGTACTTTCACAATTTGCGGGGGCGGCGAATGAACTGACATCAGCGTTAATCGTTAACCCATACGATCGTGATGAAGTCGCTGCGGCGTTGAATCGGGCATTGACCATGTCGCTGGCGGAACGTATTTCCCGTCATGCAGAAATGTTGGAAATTATCGTGAAAAACGATATTAACCACTGGCAGGAGTGCTTTATTAGCGACCTAAAGCTGATAGTTCCGCGCAGCGCGGAAAGCCAGCAGCGCGATAAAGTTGCGACCTTTCCAAAGCTGGCGTAATTGTGATTAATCTCCCATAAGCGGAACCAACAGCACATCTACCTCACTTGAGGCAATTACACTTTTCGCCGAGCAGGATGCTCGCGAAAAGAAACTGTGATTATGATTACCGCAAATCACCAAATCGAAATTATGTTTACGGCATACCGCCAGAATATGTTCGCTCAACTCACCATAAGCTATAAACTTTTCTTCTACGGGATATCCAGCATCCTGAATTAATTTGTCCAGAAAGTTTTGTGTTTCTTCATGCATCACACTGCGTAAATCCTCAAGCATCGGCGCGGCTAATTGATTGTACATTTCTGGATCGGAAGCGAGAGTGATTAAACTGATACGCCCATTAACGGGACGGGCGATAGATACCGCTTTTGCTAACAGTTGCTGGCTTTCTGGTGAGACAGCAACGGCAACAAGAATATTGGCATATCCCATAACCTGCTCCTTATTCTGTGAACTTCAGGTGAGAACAGCTTTACTCTGAAAGAGGTACAGATGCAATAACAACTTTGTCAAAAAGGCAAATATTAGCATGATTATTAATAAATATAATTAATTAATGACGTAGTGTTACTATATGGTCATGCGGGGGATGATGAGGAGGTCGGGAAAATTATTTTCCTTATCAAACAAATGGGTAATATTAATGAAACACATTATTAACATTGCGGTTGTTGGCAGTCTTATTTTTTCTTTAATGGCGTTGTATTATTTAATTAACTGTTTTTAAATGATTTATAGAGATCAAAGATATTTATCCCATGCCAGACATATGGTTATTCACGGTGATTTATATTAACAGTGCGCAATATCTCAATTTTATCCCTCCACATCATTTTTGCTGACAGATAAGCTGAAAAACTTTTTAACAGAATGAAATATGTGCAAAACAAAAGTATGACTTATACATTAATGTTAAGTAATTGAGTGTTTTGTGTGATCTGCGTCACACATTGTCGAAAATCGCAGCTCCGCTCCGTTGTATGTCAGAGTGGTGACGAGTACAGTTGCGTCGAATTAGGAAAAATCTTAGATAAGTGTAAAAAGCATCACTCTGTGTAAGAAGTGTTTCACCTCTTATGATGTCTGTGTGTTTTTTCGTTGATCGCTACTATTCCATTTTTATTTACTTTTTACCGGGATTTCCCGGCGACATCACGGGGTGCGGTGATACCGCATAAAAAATAAAGTTAGTTATTCTGGGTGGGAATAATGCATACCTCCGAGTTGCTGAAACATATTTATGACATCAATTTGTCATATTTACTTCTTGCACAGCGTCTGATCGTTCAGGACAAAGCGTCCGCCATGTTTCGTCTCGGTATTAATGAAGAAATGGCAACAACGCTGGCGACGCTGACTCTTCAACAAATGGTTAAACTGGCCGAAACCAATCAACTGATTTGTCAATTCCGCTTTGACAGCCCCCAGACTATTAACCAACTGACGCAGGATTCCCGTGTTGACGATCTCCAGCAAATTCATACCGGTATTATGCTCTCCACGCGTTTGTTGAATGATGTTAATCAGCCCGAAGAAGTACAACGAAATAAAAGGGCCTGATCATGAGTGAAAAAAGCATTGTTCAGGAAGCCCGTGATATTCAACTTGCAATGGAGTTGATAACACTGGGCGCTCGTTTGCAGATGCTGGAAAGCGAAACACAATTAAGTCGCGGACGCCTGATCAAGCTCTATAAAGAGCTACGCGGAAGCCCGCCGCCGAAAGGTATGTTGCCGTTCTCCACCGACTGGTTTATGACCTGGGAACAAAATGTCCATGCGTCGATGTTCTGTAATGCATGGCAGTTTTTACTAAAAACCGGGTTATGTAATGGCGTCGATGCGGTAATCAAAGCCTATCGGTTATACCTCGAACAGTGTCCACAAGCAGAAAACGGACCGCTGCTGGCGCTAACGCGTGCCTGGACTTTGGTACGATTTGTCGAAAGTGATTTACTACAACTATCCAGCTGCAACTGCTGTGGCGGTAATTTTATCACCCATGCTCATCAACCTGTTGGCAGTTTTGCCTGCAGCTTATGTCAACCGCCATCGCGCGCCGTAAAAAGACGTAAACTTTCTCAGAACCCTGCCGATATTATCCCTCAACTGCTGGATGAACAGAGAATACAGGCTGTTTAACCCATACGGTATGGCGAAACACTCCAGCAGCGGTAAGTAATTGCCGCTGCTTATTTTTCTCCAGCCGTAAGGTAACGTCTGCCGACTGAACATCCTGTCATGGTCAACAGTGGAAGGATGATGTCGTGCTTATCTTATTAGGTTACCTGGTTGTTCTCGGTACAGTTTTCGGCGGTTATTTGATGACCGGTGGAAGCCTTGGAGCACTCTATCAACCCGCTGAACTGGTGATTATTGCCGGTGCAGGCATTGGGTCGTTTATCGTCGGTAATAATGGCAAATCAATCAAAGGTACGCTGAAGGCGCTGCCATTGTTGTTTCGTCGCTCTAAATATACCAAAGCAATGTATATGGATTTGCTGGCACTGCTTTACCGCCTGATGGCGAAATCGCGGCAAATGGGTATGTTCTCGCTGGAACGCGATATTGAAAATCCGCGAGAGAGCGAGATCTTCGCCAGTTATCCGCGCATCCTCGCGGATGCCGTTATGCTGGATTTTATCGTCGATTATCTGCGCCTGATTATCAGCGGCCACATGAATACCTTCGAAATCGAAGCCCTGATGGACGAAGAGATAGAAACGCACGAAAACGAGGCGGAAGTCCCGGCGAACAGCCTGGCGTTGGTCGGAGACTCACTTCCTGCGTTTGGTATTGTTGCGGCCGTAATGGGGGTGGTGCATGCATTAGGATCAGCCGACCGTCCTGCCGCCGAGCTGGGGGCGCTTATTGCACATGCGATGGTGGGGACTTTCCTTGGCATTCTTTTAGCTTATGGCTTTATATCACCGCTGGCCTCGGTATTACGCCAGAAAAGCGCCGAAACCAGCAAAATGATGCAGTGCGTAAAAGTCACCCTGCTTTCTAATCTTAACGGTTACGCACCGCCCATCGCCGTTGAATTTGGTCGCAAAACGCTCTATTCCAGCGAACGTCCGTCGTTTGTTGAACTGGAAGAGCATGTGCGCGCGGTGAAAAATCCGCAACAGCAGACGACAACCGAGGAAGCATGAAGAATCACGCGCATCCGATTATTGTCGTCAAACGACGCAAAGCGAAAAGCCACGGGGCAGCACATGGATCATGGAAGATTGCTTATGCTGACTTTATGACCGCGATGATGGCTTTTTTTCTGGTGATGTGGCTTATCTCCATCTCCAGCCCAAAAGAGCTGATTCAGATTGCGGAATACTTCCGTACGCCGCTGGCGACCGCGGTAACGGGCGGCGATCGAATTTCTAATAGCGAAAGCCCAATTCCCGGCGGTGGTGATGATTTCACCCAAAGCCAGGGGGAAGTGAATAAGCAGCCGAATATTGAAGAGCTGAAAAAACGCATGGAGCAAAGTCGGCTGCGGAAGTTGCGTGGCGATCTCGACCAGCTTATTGAATCAGACCCGAAACTACGAGCGATGCGTCCGCATCTCAAAATCGATCTGGTACAGGAAGGTTTACGTATCCAGATAATTGATAGCCAGAATCGCCCGATGTTTAAAACTGGCAGTGCAGACGTCGAGCCCTATATGCGCGACATTCTGCGCGCCATTGCGCCGGTGCTGAACGGTATTCCTAACCGTATAAGCCTTTCAGGTCATACCGATGATTTCCCTTACGCCAATGGTGAGAAAGGTTACAGCAACTGGGAGCTTTCCACTGAACGCGCCAATGCGTCGCGCCGTGAGCTAATGGTGGGGAGCCTGGCTGACGGCAAAATTTTACGCGTTGTCGGCATGGCGGCGACCATGCGCTTAAGCGATCGCGGTCCGGATGATGCCGTTAATCGTCGAATCAGTCTGTTGGTACTGAATAAACAAGCCGAACAGGCCATTTTGCATGAAAACGCCGAAAGCCAGAATGAGCCGGTAAGCGTTCTGGAAAAACCTGGGATAACACCGCAGGTCAGTAGTCCCACAATGCCATCAGCCGAACCGAGGTGACAGCGTGAGCATGGATATAAGCGATTTTTATCAGACATTTTTTGATGAAGCGGACGAACTGTTGGCCGATATGGAGCAGCATCTGCTGAATTTACAGCCAGAAGCGCCAGATGCCGAACAGTTGAATGCCATCTTTCGTGCAGCCCATTCCATCAAAGGAGGGGCAGGAACCTTTGGCTTTAGCATATTGCAGGAAACCACGCATTTGATGGAAAACCTGCTCGACGAAGCCAGACGCGGTGAAATGCTGCTTAACACCGACATTATCAATCTGTTTTTGGAAACGAAGGACATCATGCAGGAACAGCTCGACGCTTATAAACAGTCGCAAGAGCCGGATGCCGCCAGCTTTGACTATATCTGCCAGGCTTTACGTCAACTGGCAATAGAAGCGAAAGGCGAAACGGCACCCGCCATGACCCGGTTAAGTGTGGTTGCCAAAAGTGAACGGCAAGATGAGCAGAGTAACAGTGAGTCGCCGCGACGGATTCTACTTTCGTGCCTGAAGGCGGGAGAAGTCGATCTGCTGGAAGAAGAGCTGGGCTATCTGACAACGTTAACTGATGTGGTGAAAGCCGCTGATACTCTTTCGGCAATATTACCGGGCGACATCGCGGAAGATGATATCAAAGCGGTGCTCTGTTTTGTGATTGAGGCCGATCAGATTGCATTTGAAACAGTAGAATCCGCGCCAAAAATATCCACGCCACCGGTACTTAAACTGGCAGCCGAACAAGCGCCAGCAGGACGTGTGGAACGGGAAAAACCGCCGCGCGGTAGCGAATCTACCAGCATCCGCGTGGCGGTTGAAAAGGTTGATCAGCTGATTAACCTCGTTGGCGAACTGGTGATTACTCAGTCGATGCTGGCCCAGCGCTCCAGTGAACTGGACCCGGTGAATCATGGGGATTTGATTACCAGCATGGGGCAGTTACAACGTAACGCCCGCGATTTGCAGGAATCAGTGATGTCGATTCGCATGATGCCGATGGAATATGTCTTTAGCCGCTATCCCCGGCTGGTGCGCGACCTGGCGGGTAAACTCGGCAAACAGGTGGAACTGACGCTGGTGGGCAGTTCCACCGAACTCGACAAGAGTCTGATAGAACGCATTATCGATCCTCTGACCCACCTGGTACGCAATAGCCTCGACCACGGTATTGAACTGCCGGAAAAACGACTTGCTACGGGCAAAGATAGCGTTGGAAATTTAATTCTGTCTGCGGAACACCAGGGCGGCAACATCTGCATCGAAGTGACCGACGATGGTGCTGGGCTTAATCGTGAGCGGATTCTGGCAAAAGCCGCCTCGCAAGGTCTGAGCGTTAGCGACAACATGACTGACGACGAAGTGGCGATGTTGATATTCGCGCCTGGTTTTTCCACGGCGGAGCAGGTCACCGATGTCTCCGGGCGCGGCGTCGGCATGGATGTCGTCAAGCGTAACATCCAGGAGATGGGCGGCCACGTTGAAATCCAGTCGAAGCAGGGCGTTGGCACTACAATCCGCATTTTACTGCCGCTAACGCTGGCGATCCTCGATGGCATGTCCGTACGCGTTGCTGATGAAGTTTTCATTCTGCCGTTGAACGCCGTCATGGAATCACTACAACCTCCTGAAGCCGATCTCCATCCACTGGCAGGCGGCGAGCGAGTACTGGAAGTGCGTGGTGAATATCTGCCCATCGTCGAACTGTGGAAAGTGTTCAACGTCGCAGGCGCGAAAACCGAAGCTACACAGGGGATTGTTGTCATTCTGCAAAGTGGCGGTCGCCGCTATGCCTTGCTGGTGGATCAGTTAATTGGTCAACATCAGGTGGTGGTTAAAAACCTTGAAAGTAACTATCGCAAAGTCCCTGGAATTTCAGCTGCAACCATTCTTGGCGACGGCAGCGTGGCACTGATTGTTGATGTCTCCGCCTTGCAGGCAATAAACCGCGAACAACGTATGGCGAATACCGCCGCCTGATTGAGTAAAAAGGGAATAAATATGACCGGTATGACAAATGTAACAAAGCTGGCCAGCGAACCGTCAGGCCAGGAGTTTCTGGTATTTACTCTCGGTGACGAAGAGTACGGCATAGATATTTTGAAAGTGCAGGAGATCCGTGGCTACGATCAGGTCACGCGGATTGCCAATACGCCAGCGTTTATCAAAGGCGTCACTAATCTGCGCGGCGTGATTGTGCCGATTATCGACTTGCGTATTAAGTTCAGCCAGGTCGATGTGGAGTACAACGATAACACGGTGGTTATCGTTCTGAATCTTGGGCAGAGGGTGGTCGGCATTGTGGTAGATGGCGTTTCAGATGTTCTTTCGTTGACGGCGGAACAAATTCGCCCGGCGCCGGAATTTGCGGTGACGCTTTCCACAGAATACCTCACGGGCCTGGGCGCGCTGGGCGATCGCATGCTAATTCTGGTTAATATCGAAAAGCTGCTGAATAGCGAAGAGATGGCGCTGTTGGATAACGCTGCGTCAGAAGTCGCATAATTTATCCCGCTGTGTTCAAATAAAATGAGCCCGATGCCCTGCATATCGGGTTTTTTATTTTAATTTCGCCATGACTGGCATCAGAAATAAAGTTTCCCACCTTCCTGCCGATAACGAAATCAACTTGTTTTCAGGAAGGTGCCTTATGATTAACCGTATCCGCGTAGTCACGCTGTTGGTAATGGTGCTGGGGGTATTCGCACTGTTACAGCTTATTTCCGGAAGTCTGTTTTTTTCTTCTCTTCACCATAGCCAGAAAAGTTTTGTCGTTTCCAATCAATTACGGGAACAGCAGAGCGAGCTGACCTCAACCTGGGATTTAATGCTGCAAACGCGCATTAACCTGAGTCGTTCAGCCGTGCGGATGATGATGGATTCATCCAATCAACAAAGTAACGCCAAAGCTGAATTGCTTGATAGCGCCAGGAAAACATTGGCTCAGGCTGCAATCCATTATAAAAAATTCAAAATCATGGCGCCGTTACCTGAAATGGTCGCTACCAGTCGTAATATCGATGAAAAATATAAAAACTATCACACAGCATTAACAGAGCTGATTGATTATCTTGATTATGGCAATACCGGAGCCTATTTCACTCAGCCAACCCAGGGAATGCAAAATGCGATGGGCGAAGCCTTTGCCCAGTACGCCCTCAGTAGTGAAAAACTGTATCGCGATATCGTTAATGCCAACGCGGATGATTACCGATTTGCCCAGTGGCAACTGGCGGTAATCGCGTTGGTGGTGGTATTGATTCTGCTGGTGGCATGGTATGGCATCCGTCGCATGCTACTTAACCCGTTAGCGAAGATCATTTCCCACATCCGAGAAATTGCTGGTGGCAATCTGGCAAATACCCTCAGCATTGCCGGACGAAGTGAAATGGGCGACCTGGCACAGAGCGTTTCACATATGCAGCGCTCTCTGACTGACACGGTCAACCATGTGCGCGAAGGTTCTGACGCTATCTATGCTGGTACACGTGAAATTGCTGCGGGTAATACCGATCTTTCCTCTCGTACTGAACAGCAGGCATCGGCGCTGGAAGAAACGGCCGCCAGCATGGAACAGCTCACCGCGACGGTGAAACAGAACGCCGATAATGCTCGTCAAGCCTCACAACTGGCGCAAAGTGCCTCCGATACTGCCCAGCATGGTGGCAAAGTCGTGGACGGCGTGGTGAAAACCATGCACGAAATTGCTGACAGTTCACAGAAAATTGCCGACATTATTAGCGTTATTGACGGCATTGCTTTCCAGACCAATATCCTCGCGCTGAACGCTGCTGTTGAAGCCGCCCGAGCAGGGGAACAGGGGCGTGGTTTTGCCGTGGTGGCGGGCGAAGTGCGTAATCTCGCCAGTCGCAGCGCCCAGGCGGCAAAAGAGATCAAAACGCTGATTGAAGACTCCGTCTCCCGCGTTGATACCGGTTCGGTGCTGGTAGAAAGTGCCGGGGAAACCATGACGAATATTGTTAATGCCGTCACCCGAGTTACCGACATTATGGGCGAGATTGCATCGGCATCGGATGAACAAAGTCGCGGCATTGATCAAGTGGCGCTGGCGGTGTCGGAAATGGATCGCGTCACCCAACAAAACGCATCGCTGGTGCAGGAATCTGCTTCCGCGGCGGCGGCCCTTGAAGAGCAGGCCAGCCGTTTAACGCAAGCCGTTTCCACATTCCGTCTGGCTGCCAATTCGCAAACGAACAAACCGCAATCCCGTCCTGGTACTGAACAACCACCCGCACAGCCGCGACTGCGTATTTCTGAACAAGATCCAAACTGGGAAACATTTTGATGAGTATTTACTCACTCGGTCATTTCAGCCAGATGGATCAGGTGATGCAACAAAACGTCGCACTGGCAGACGAAGCGGCTGCAACGGCACAACGGGCGAATCAGTGGTTTCCTGAAGTGACTGAGAAGGCGCTATGACATCATCTCTGCCCTGCGGGCAAACGTCTTTATTGTTACAGATGACCGAGCGCCTGGCGCTTTCCGACGCGCATTTTCGACGGATAAGTCAATTGATCTATCAACGTGCGGGGATAGTCCTGGCCGACCATAAACGCGACATGGTCTACAACCGACTGGTTCGTCGTTTGCGTTCGCTGGGGCTTGCAGACTTCGGCCACTATCTGAATTTACTGGAATCTAATCAGCACAGCGGTGAGTGGCAGGCGTTTATTAACTCACTGACCACAAACCTGACGGCATTTTTCCGCGAGGGGCATCATTTCCCATTGCTCGCGGAGCACGCCCGCCGCTGTTCTGGTGAGTATCGCGTATGGAGTGCGGCGGCATCGACAGGTGAAGAACCGTACAGCATTGCCATGACGTTGGCGGACACGCTGGGCACCGCGCCCGGACGCTGGAAAGTGTTCGCCAGCGATATCGACACCGAAGTGCTGGAGAAAGCCAGAAGCGGCATTTATCGCCATGAAGAGCTGAAAGACCTGACGCCGCAGCAACTCCAGCGCTACTTCATGCGCGGCACGGGGCCGCATCAAGGGCTGGTGCGTGTGCGTCAGGCACTGGCGAACTATATCGATTTTTCCCCGCTGAATTTGCTAGCGAAACAGTACGCAGCACCGGGGCCGTTCGATGCGATCTTCTGTCGTAACGTCATGATCTACTTCGATCAAACGACTCAACAGGAGATTTTGCGCCGCTTTGTTCCGCTGCTTAAACCCGACGGATTGTTGTTTGCGGGTCACTCTGAAAACTTTAGCCACCTTGAGCGCAGCTTCATCCTGCGTGGACAGACGGTGTATGCGCTAAGTAAGGATTAACGATGAGCAAAATCAGGGTGTTGTCGGTCGATGATTCTGCGCTGATGCGCCAGATCATGACAGAAATCATTAATAGCCACAGCGACATGGAAATGGTAGCGACCGCTCCCGATCCGCTGGTCGCACGTGATTTGATTAAGAAATTCAACCCTGATGTGCTGACGCTGGACGTCGAAATGCCGCGTATGGACGGACTGGATTTCCTCGAAAAATTAATGCGTTTGCGACCAATGCCAGTAGTGATGGTTTCTTCTCTGACTGGCAAAGGTTCTGAAGTCACGCTGCGTGCTCTGGAGTTGGGGGCGATAGATTTTGTCACCAAACCGCAACTGGGGATCCGCGAAGGAATGCTGGCGTATAGCGAAATGATTGCTGAAAAGGTGCGTACAGCCGCAAGAGCGAGCCTTACCGCGCATAAACCGTTATCGGCACCGACAACGCTGAAGGCCGGACCGTTGTTGAGTTCAGAAAAGCTGATTGCGATTGGCGCCTCAACAGGCGGCACCGAGGCGATTCGCCACGTATTGCAACCGTTGCCGCTATCCAGCCCGGCACTGTTAATTACCCAACATATGCCGCCCGGTTTTACCCGCTCTTTTGCCGACAGACTTAATAAGCTGTGTCAAATCGGCGTGAAAGAAGCCGAGGACGGAGAACGCGTCTTGCCGGGGCATGCCTATATCGCCCCGGGCGATCGGCATATGGAACTGGCGCGTAGCGGCGCGAATTATCAAATCAAAATTCACGATGGCCCGGCGGTTAATCGCCATCGGCCATCGGTAGATGTGTTGTTCCATTCTGTGGCGAAACAGGCAGGACGTAATGCTGTTGGGGTGATCCTGACGGGCATGGGCAACGACGGCGCGGCGGGAATGTTAGCAATGCGTCAGGCAGGGGCATGGACTCTTGCGCAAAACGAAGCAAGCAGCGTGGTGTTCGGCATGCCGCGCGAGGCCATCAATATGGGTGGCGTCTGCGAAGTGGTCGATCTTAGCCAGGTAAGCCAGCAAATGCTGGCAAAAATCAGTGCCGGACAGGCGATACGTATTTAAATCAGGAGTGTGAGATGGCGGATAAAGAGCTTAAATTTTTGGTTGTGGATGACTTTTCCACCATGCGGCGCATCGTGCGTAACCTGCTGAAAGAGCTTGGATTTAATAATGTTGAGGAAGCGGAGGATGGCGCCGATGCTCTCAATAAGTTGCAGACGGGAGGATATGGTTTTGTTATCTCCGACTGGAACATGCCTAACATGGACGGCCTGGAATTGCTGAAAACGATTCGTGCTGATGGTGCGATGTCGGCATTGCCGGTGTTAATGGTGACTGCGGAAGCGAAGAAAGAAAACATTATTGCCGCAGCACAAGCGGGGGCCAGTGGCTACGTGGTTAAGCCATTTACCGCCGCGACGCTGGAGGAAAAACTCAACAAAATCTTTGAGAAACTGGGCATGTGAGGATGCGACTATGATGCAACCATCAATCAAACCTGCTGATGAAAATTCAGCTGGCGATATCATTGCGCGCATCGGCAGCCTGACGCGTATGCTGCGCGACAGTCTGCGGGAGCTGGGGCTGGACCAAGCCATTGCCGAAGCGGCGGAAGCCATCCCCGATGCCCGCGATCGTTTGTACTACGTTGTGCAGATGACCGCCCAGGCTGCGGAACGGGCGCTGAACAGCGTTGAGGCTTCACAACCGCATCAGGATCACATGGAGAAATCAGCAAAAGCGTTAACCCAACGCTGGGATGACTGGTTTGCCGATCCCATTGACCTTGCCGACGCCCGCGAACTGGTGACCGATACACGGCAATTTCTGGCGGATGTGCCGACGCATACTGGTTTTACCAATGCGCAGTTGCTGGAAATCATGATGGCACAGGATTTTCAGGATCTCACCGGGCAGGTGATTAAGCGGATGATGGATGTCATTCAGGAGATTGAACGCCAGCTGCTAATGGTGCTGCTGGAAAATATCCCGGAACAGGATGCACGTCCAAAGCGTGAAAGCCAGAGCTTGCTGAATGGACCACAGGTTGATACCAGCAAAGCTGGTGTGGTAGCCAGTCAGGATCAGGTGGACGATTTGTTGGATAGCCTTGGGTTTTGATTTGTATTGCCTGATGTGACGCGGCTCCGTCACATCAGTTCTTCAAGGTCGGATAAGGCGTTTACGCCGTACCCGACAAACATGTCACCATGCCTGGTGTGCGGTGGCAAAAGCCATAAATCCCGCCTGTTTTACCTCTTACTCTAACCATTGAACTCTTTTCGCTCTGGCATCATTCACGCTTATTACACTTTCCAGGATTGGCGATGTGTCTGACGAGAGCGACGACAAAACAGAAGCCCCCACACCTCACCGACTTGAAAAAGCGCGGGAAGAGGGGCAAATCCCGCGTTCCCGTGAGTTAACGTCGCTGCTGATTTTGTTGGTGGGCGTGTGTGTTATTTGGTTTGGCGGTGTGTCGCTGGCCCGTCGATTGTCGGGCATGCTCTCCGCGGGATTGCATTTTGATCACAGTATCATCAAGGACCCGAATCTGATCCTCGGGCAAATTATTCTGCTGATCAGAGAAGCTATGCTGGCACTGCTGCCACTGATTAGCGGCGTGGTGCTGGTGGCGCTCATTTCGCCGGTGATGCTGGGTGGCCTGGTATTTAGCGGTAAATCCTTGCAGCCAAAGTTTTCCAAACTTAATCCGTTACCAGGCATTAAGCGGATGTTTTCGGCACAAACTGGTGCGGAGTTGCTGAAAGCGATACTGAAATCCCTTCTGGTTGGCAGTGTGACTGGTTTTTATCTCTGGCACCACTGGCCGCAGATGATGCGCTTAATGGCGGAGTCCCCCATAACCGCGATGGGAAACGCTATGGATCTGGTCGGGCTATGCGCGCTGCTGGTTGTGCTAGGCGTTATTCCAATGGTGGGATTTGACGTCTTTTTCCAAATCTTCAGCCACCTGAAAAAACTGCGTATGTCACGGCAGGATATTCGTGATGAGTTCAAA
Source organism: Escherichia sp. B1147 (assembly GCF_001660175.1). Taxonomy (NCBI): domain Bacteria; kingdom Pseudomonadati; phylum Pseudomonadota; class Gammaproteobacteria; order Enterobacterales; family Enterobacteriaceae; genus Escherichia; species Escherichia sp. B1147. The sequence goes on along the minus strand of NZ_LFHY01000013.1, from coordinate 228,706 downwards.
CAAAGCGAAGGCGACCCCCATGTCAAAGGGCGAATTCGTCAGATGCAGCGGGCTGCAGCGCGGCGGCGGATGATGGCCGATGTGCCGAAAGCGGACGTTATCGTCAATAACCCAACTCACTACTCAGTGGCTTTGCAGTACGACGAAAACAAAATGAGTGCGCCAAAAGTCGTTGCCAAGGGCGTGGGGCTGGTGGCATTACGCATTCGTGAAATAGCCGCTGAAAATAACGTCCCGACTCTCGAAGCGCCGCCGCTGGCGCGTGCGCTGTATCGACATGCCGAAATCGGTCAACAAATACCTGGTCAACTCTATGCCGCCGTGGCGGAAGTGCTGGCCTGGGTCTGGCAACTGAAACGCTGGCGTCTGGCGGGGGGACAACGCCCTGTACAACCTACTCATCTTCCGGTGCCGGAAGCCCTGGATTTTATCAACGAGAAACCGACCCATGAGTAATCTGGCCGCGATGCTGCGCCTGCCCGCAAATCTGAAATCAACACAATGGCAGATCCTTGCCGGACCGATTTTGATCTTGCTGATATTGTCGATGATGGTGCTGCCACTGCCCGCATTCATTCTCGACCTGCTGTTTACCTTTAATATCGCGTTGTCGATCATGGTGTTACTGGTGGCGATGTTTACTCAGCGTACGCTCGAGTTTGCTGCGTTTCCGACAATCCTGCTGTTCACCACGCTGTTGCGTCTGGCACTTAACGTGGCTTCAACCCGTATCATTTTGATGGAAGGCCATACCGGCGCGGCGGCGGCAGGGAAGGTGGTCGAAGCATTTGGTCATTTTCTCGTTGGCGGCAATTTTGCTATCGGTATTGTGGTGTTCGTCATCCTCGTGATCATCAACTTTATGGTTATTACCAAAGGTGCCGGGCGTATCGCGGAAGTGGGCGCGCGCTTTGTTCTCGATGGTATGCCAGGTAAGCAGATGGCGATTGACGCCGACCTCAACGCCGGATTGATTGGTGAAGAGGAAGCGAAAAAACGCCGTTCCGAAGTAACACAGGAAGCCGATTTTTATGGCTCAATGGATGGGGCAAGTAAGTTTGTCCGTGGCGATGCCATCGCCGGGATCCTCATCATGGTCATTAACGTTGTCGGTGGATTGTTGGTCGGCGTGCTGCAACATGGTATGAGCATGGGGCATGCGGCGGAAAGTTATACGCTATTGACCATTGGTGACGGCCTGGTGGCACAAATTCCGGCGCTGGTAATTTCTACCGCCGCAGGGGTCATCGTTACGCGTGTCAGCACCGATCAGGACGTTGGTGAGCAGATGGTGAATCAGCTTTTCAGTAACCCAAGCGTTATGTTGTTAAGCGCCGCCGTGCTCGGTTTACTGGGGCTGGTGCCAGGAATGCCGAACCTGGTATTTTTACTGTTCACGGCGGGATTGCTCGGGCTGGCATGGTGGATACGCGGGCGCGAACAAAAAGCGCCTGCCGAACCAAAGCCGGTAAAAATGGCGGAGAATAATGCTGTAGTCGAAGCAACGTGGAATGATGTGCAACTGGAAGATTCCCTGGGAATGGAAGTGGGCTATCGACTGATTCCGATGGTTGATTTCCAACAAGATGGCGAGTTGTTGGGCCGTATTCGTAGTATTCGCAAGAAATTTGCTCAGGAAATGGGATTCCTGCCGCCGGTGGTGCACATTCGCGACAATATGGATCTGCAACCAGCACGTTATCGTATTTTGATGAAAGGTGTAGAGATTGGCAGTGGTGATGCTTATCCGGGGCGCTGGTTAGCGATTAACCCGGGGACCGCTGCCGGAACGTTACCTGGTGAGGCAACCGTCGATCCGGCATTTGGTCTGAATGCTATCTGGATCGAAAGTGCGCTGAAAGAACAAGCGCAGATTCAGGGGTATACCGTGGTTGAGGCCAGCACGGTGGTGGCAACGCATCTTAACCATCTCATTAGCCAGCATGCCGCAGAGTTGTTTGGTCGCCAGGAGGCGCAACAACTGCTGGATCGCGTCGCCCAGGAGATGCCAAAGCTGACGGAAGATTTAGTTCCAGGCGTCGTCACGCTCACCACGTTGCATAAAGTGCTGCAAAACCTGCTCGATGAAAAAGTAGCGATTCGCGATATGCGCACCATTCTCGAAACGCTGGCGGAGCATGCGCCCATTCAGAGCGATCCGCATGAATTAACCGCCGTCGTCCGCGTGGCGTTGGGGCGAGCGATTACCCAGCAGTGGTTCCCCGGCAAAGATGAAGTTAATGTTATTGGCCTCGACACGCCGCTGGAACGTTTATTATTACAGGCGTTGCAGGGCGGAGGGGGACTGGAACCTGGGCTGGCGGATCGTTTACTGGCGCAGACTCAGGAAGCGCTGTCCCGTCAGGAGATGTTAGGTGCGCCGCCGGTACTGTTAGTGAACCACGCGCTGCGACCATTATTGTCTCGCTTCCTGCGCCGCAGCCTGCCGCAACTGGTGGTGCTGTCGAATCTCGAACTCTCTGATAATCGGCAAATCCGAATGACGGCGACAATTGGCGGTAAATGATGAAAATCTTATTGGCAATGTTATTGTTTCCGCTGATGGCGCAAGCCGCCGGGGAGGGGATGTGGCAGGCAAGTAGCGCGGGCGTGACGTTGAATCATCGTGGTGAGTCGATGTCGTCAGCGCCTCTTTCTTCGCGACAATCTGCTTCAGGATTAATGACGCTGGTGGCATGGCGTTATCAGCTTATCGGCCCGACCCCTGCGGGACTGCGGGTTCGCTTATGTTCGCAATCTCGTTGTGTCGAATTAGACGGGCAGAGCGGGAGTACAGTGGCCTTTTCCGATATACCAGCGGCAGAACCGTTGCGCTTTATCTGGGAAGTGCCAGGTGGTGGGCGGTTAATTCCGCCGCTAAAGGTGCAGCGTAATGAAGTGATTGTGAATTATCGCTGACGTATAAATAAGGTGCATACTTAATAATACGGTTAAACGGCTTCATGTTTTGTTGCAATGATTTATCAGGAATAGCTTGCAACAAAACATGCCAGCAATATGTGAATTATCCTCTTGTTAAAGGGCTTGGATAAAAATCTTCAGAATTACGGTATAGCTGCAACTGACGAGTTCGCGTGTTGGTCTGTATGATCATACATGATAGCCATTCTGATTCAGAATAAGGGTTGCTTAAATCCTGAACGTCCTCATTGGAAAGAATTAATTCACATTCTTTGTCCCGAAAGTCCAGCCACGCTCGCTGTGATTTTTTAAGCAGGTTAAGTTGTTCTGTATCAGGTTTTTTTGCACCTGTGCGTGGCACTTGTTCTATATAACGATAAGCTTCACCATAGGCTTTATTTAATTGCGCATCGACGAGATTGTATTCTTGTCGCAGGCATGATTTGACCACGTTAATGTCAGTATCATCATCTGAATTTTTTTGCCAACAATCTTTTATGGGTGAAATGTCATGGTCGTTTACTATAACTGTATCTTCTGCGTAAGCCTGGCAAGAGATAATGCCCAATGTTAATACAAGAAATTTAAACACTACTGTATTCCTTAAATTCAACCGTTATCGTTTTCCTGGGGCTGGATATTACGCTTCTGACCTCTTACTCAACAGCGAGAAAACAATGGCATGTTCATTTTCAGAATACATTTAGATGGTAATAAAAAAGCCTGATCAGGTGCTCCTGATCAGGCTTCACTCTCACGAAAAATCGATTACATACGCTCTACAGTCTCAATACCCAGCGTATCCAGACCCAGCTTCAGCGTCTTCGCGGTCAGTTGCGCCAGTTTCAGACGGCTGTTACGCACTTCTTCGTTTTCTGCGCTGAGGATCGGGCAGTGCTCGTAGAAGCCAGAGAACAGACCAGCCAAATCGTACAGGTAAGCACACATCACGTGCGGCGTACCTTCACGGGCAACCACGGTGAGCGTCTCTTCGAACTGCAGCAGACGAGCAGCCAGTTGCGCTTCACGATCTTCACGAATGATTACCGGAGCTGCAGCCAGTTGTTCTTCAGTAATTTCCGCTTTACGGAACACGGACAACACTCGGGTATAGGCATACTGCATGTACGGCGCGGTATTACCCTCAAACGCCAGCATGTTGTCCCAGTCGAAGATGTAGTCGGTGTTGCGGTTTTTGGAGAGATCTGCGTATTTCACCGCGCCGATACCAACCGCGTTGGCCAGTTTTTCCAGCTCGTCGGCTGGCATGTCTGGATTCTTCTCGGCAACCAGACGACGCGCGCGTTCCAGTGCTTCATCAAGCAGATCCGCCAGTTTTACCGTGCCGCCCGCGCGGGTTTTGAACGGTTTGCCATCTTTACCCAGCATCATGCCAAACATGTGGTGTTCCAGCGGTACGGATTCCGGCACGTAGCCTGCTTTACGCACGATTGCCCACGCCTGCATCAGGTGCTGGTGCTGACGGGAGTCGATGTAATACAACACGCGATCGGCATGAAGGGTTTCATAACGATACTTCGCGCAAGCGATATCGGTAGTGGTATAGAGATAGCCGCCATCTTTCTTCTGAATGATAACGCCCATCGGTTCGCCTTCCTTGTTTTTGAACTCATCAAGGAATACAACGGTCGCGCCTTCACTTTCTACTGCCAGACCTTTGGCTTTCAGATCCGCCACGATACCCGGCAGCATCGGGTTGTAGAGGCTTTCGCCCATGACGTCATCGCGCGTCAGCGTCACGTTCAGACGATCGTAGGTGATCTGGTTCTGCGTCATGGTGATGTCGACCAGTTTGCGCCACATCTCGCGGAAGTATTCGTCACCGCTTTGCAGTTTTACCACGTAGTTACGTGCGCGCTCGGCGAACTCTTCATCTTCATCGTAATGTTTTTTCGCGTCGCGGTAGAAACCTTCAAGGTCAGCCAGTTCCATTTCACCTGCGTTTTCCTGCTGCTGTTTTTCCAGCCACGCAATCAGCATACCGAACTGGGTACCCCAGTCACCAACGTGGTTAGCGCGAATCACTTTGTGACCGAGGAACTCCAGAGTACGCACAGCCGCGTCACCAATGATGGTTGAGCGCAGGTGACCGACGTGCATCTCTTTCGCCACGTTTGGCGCAGAGTAGTCAACCACAATGGTCTGTTTTTCTGGCGTAGCAACACCGAGACGATCGGACGCCAGCGCCTGTTGAACATGTTCAGCAAGGAATGCCGAGTCAAGGAAAATATTGATAAAGCCCGGACCAGCAATCTCAACTTTGCTGGCGATACCGCTAAGATCCAGATGAGTCAGCACCTGCTCTGCTAATTGTCGCGGTGCCATACCCAGTTTTTTAGCAACTGCCATCATGCCGTTAGCCTGATAGTCGCCGAACTGAACTTTTGCTGACTGGCGAACCTGCGGTTCGCAATCCGCAGGCGCGCCTGCCGAAATCATGGCCTGACGGACTTTTTCTGAGAGAAGAGCCTGAATATTCACCGGAATACCTTACATTGATGAAGCGAGCAAAAATTGCTCGCACCAGTTAAAGAAATTAGGGCGGGAGTATACTGCAAATGGCTGTTTTCGTCAGCAACGTGCGCGCGGCGCATTGCCGTTTTTACTATTGCATCGGGTACCACATGAAATCAGCAGTTGGTTGGGGAAGGGCAACAGGGTAAATTAGCGCTTTTACTGAAAGACGAAGAGTGATTATGGCGAACTGGCAATCTATCGACGAGTTGCAGGATATTGCAACAGATTTACCGCGATTTATCCATGCATTAGACGAACTTTCTCGTCGTCTGGGTCTGGATATCACCCCGCTGGCTGCCGATCACATATCCTTGCGCTGCCATCAAAACACCACCGCTGAACGCTGGCGTCGCGGGTTTGAACAGTGCGGTGAACTCCTGTCAGAAAATATGATCAATGGCAGACCAATTTGTCTGTTTAAATTGCACGAACCGGTACAGGTTGCTCACTGGCAGTTTTCCATTGTTGAGTTACCGTGGCCCGGAGAAAAACGTTACCCGCACGAAGGTTGGGAACATATCGAAATCGTTCTGCCGGGCGAGCCAGAAACGCTGAATGCCCGCGCGTTAGCGTTGCTTTCTGATGAAGGACTAAGCCTGCCGGGGATCTCGGTGAAAACAAGTTCACCAAAAGGCGAGCATGAGCGATTACCGAATCCAACTCTGGCGGTCACCGATGGCAGAACAACCATTAAGTTTCATCCGTGGTCCATTGAAGAGATCGTTGCCAGTGAACAGTCGGTGTAATTAAGGAGCAAAAATGGCATTACTGGAAATTTGCTGTTACAGCATGGAATGCGCACTAACGGCGCAGCAAAACGGTGCCGACAGAATAGAGCTTTGTGCGGCACCGAAAGAAGGGGGCTTAACGCCGTCGCTGGGCGTGCTGAAGTCCGTGCGCCGGCAGGTTACTATCCCTGTGCATCCAATCATCCGACCGCGAGGTGGCGATTTTTGCTACAGCGACGGCGAGTTTGCCGCCATTCTTGAGGATATCCGCACAGTACGTGAATTAGGATTTTCAGGACTGGTGACGGGCGTTCTGGATGTTGACGGTAATGTCGATATGCCACGAATGGAAAAAATAATGTCTGCTGCCGGTCCGTTGGCAGTTACGTTTCATCGCGCCTTCGATATGTGTGCTAACCCATTAAATACACTAAATAATCTTGCGCAATTGGGCATTGCCCGGGTACTGACTTCCGGGCAAAAATCAGATGCTCTACAAGGTTTATCAAAAATTATGGAACTTATTGCCTATGGTGATACTCCAATCATCATGGCCGGAGCAGGAGTCCGTGCAGAAAATCTGCACCACTTCCTCGATGCCGGAGTGCTGGAAGTCCATAGCTCCGCGGGAGCGTGGCAAGCCTCACCGATGCGCTATCGTAATCAAGGATTGTCCATGTCATCAGATGCACACGCGGACGAGTATTCGCGTTATGTCGTAGACGGGGCGGCGGTTGCTGAAATGAAAGGAATCATTGAACGCCATCAGGCCAAATGATTTTTACCGTTGCATCATGTCGCCCAATATGATGCTTGCTCGTACCAGGCCCCTGCAATTTCAACAGGGGCCTTTTTTTATCCTTAAGTAGTATGAAAAACGAACAGTTATCGTGTAATAGCGCGCTAAATCATGCTGCTAAAAATGTTTTATATATTCATATTAATTATGTGATTTAAATTACCAAAACTGGAAAATATATATCAAAATAACCAGTAAGCTCTTCTTTAATAATTAATGATTAAGTTGTAATAAATCATATTTTTTATCGGTTATTTCAGGCAGTGTTGTGCCGAATTTAGTAAGTTATTAATTCGTTGTATATTTAATTATACAATGATTTCGGTGTCCTGGAATTTAATTAGAGGAATCTATGCGAGGGAAAAAACGCATTTGGTTATTTTTTCTGCTGATAGCAGTGGTGGTTGGTGCTGGCGGTTTATTACTGGCACAAAAAGCGTTACACAAAACATCGGAAACAGCATTTTGTCTTTCCTGTCACTCAATGAGCAAACCGTTTGAGGAATATCAGGGAACCGTCCACTTTTCCAATCAAAAAGGTATACGTGCCGAATGTTCTGATTGTCATATACCAAAATCAGGGATGGATTATTTATTTGCTAAATTAAAAGCATCTAAAGATATTTATCATGAATTTGTTAGCGGCAAAATAGACAGTGACGATAAGTTCGAGGCCCACCGTCAGGAAATGGCCGAAACAGTATGGAAGGAATTAAAAGCCTCAGACTCTGCAACGTGCCGTAGTTGCCATTCTTTTGATGCGATGGATATTGCATCGCAAAGTGAATCTGCGCAGAAAATGCATACCAAAGCACAAAAGGACGGTGAAACGTGTATTGATTGTCATAAAGGGATTGCCCATTTCCCGCCAGAAATAAAAATGGATGACAACGCTGCGCATGAACTGGAAAGTCAGGCCGCCACTTCAGTGACCAATGGCGCACATATTTATCCTTTCAAACCTTCCCGCATAGGCGAACTGGCCACTGTGAATCCTGGCACCGATCTCACGGTTGTTGATGCCAGCGGCAAACAACCGATCGTCCTGTTACAGGGTTATCAAATGCAGGGCAGTGAAAACACGCTCTACCTGGCGGCAGGTCAACGCCTGGCATTAGCCACACTAAGTGATGAAGGTATCAAGGCGCTAACGGTAAACTGGGAATGGCAGGCTGATGAATACGGTAATCAATGGCGTCAGGCGTCATTACAGGGCGCGCTAATCGATCCCGTATTAGCGGATCGTAAACCGTTATGGCAATACGCTGAAAAACTCGATGGCACCTATTGCGCTGGCTGCCATGCGCCTATTGCCGCTGACCATTACACCGTCAATGCCTGGCCCTCTATCGCCAAAGGAATGGGGGCGCGAACCAGCATGAGCGAAAACGAACTGGACATTTTGACGCGGTACTTCCAGTACAACGCCAAAGATATTAGCGAAAAACAGTGATCCTCGTTGATCAGGGAGGAAGTTATGACATTAACAAGACGTGAGTTTATTAAACATAGTGGTATTGCCGCCGGGGCGCTGGCGGTGACATCGGCTACGCCGTTACCCGCATGGGCAGAAGAGAAGGGCGGAAAAATCCTCACCGCGGGTCGTTGGGGAGCGATGAACGTAGAAGTGAAGGACGGTAAGATTGTTTCTTCTACAGGCGCGCTGGCGAAGTCTATCCCGAATTCCTTACAGTCTACGGCGGCGGATCAGGTACACACCACGGCGCGTATTCAGCATCCGATGGTGAGTAAAAGTTATCTCGACAATCCACTGCAACCGGATAAAGGTCGTGGCGAAGACAGTTACGTTCAGGTGAGCTGGGAACAGGCATTAAAACTGATTCATGAGCAACACAATCGCATTCGCAAGGCCAACGGTCCTTCGGCCATTTTTGCCGGGTCTTACGGCTGGCGCTCTTCTGGCGTGTTGCATAAAGCGCAAACCTTACTGCAACGTTATATGAACCTTGCGGGGGGATATTCGGGGCATAGTGGCGATTACTCTACCGGGGCTGCGCAGGTGATCATGCCGCACGTTGTTGGTTCTGTGGAGGTCTATGAACAGCAGACTTCCTGGCCACTGATTCTGGAAAACAGTCAGGTGGTGGTGTTGTGGGGGATGAACCCTCTGAATACCTTAAAAATTGCCTGGAGCAGTACCGATGAACAAGGGCTGGAATACTTCCATCAGCTGAAGAAATCAGGCAAACCGGTTATTGCCATCGACCCTATCCGTTCCGAAACGATCGAGTTCTTTGGCGATAACGCCACCTGGATCGCGCCGAATATGGGGACCGACGTGGCGCTGATGTTAGGCATTGCGCATACCCTGATGACACAAGGTAAGCACGATAAAGCCTTCCTGGAGAAATACACCACTGGTTATCCGCAGTTTGAAGAGTATCTGACCGGCAAGAGCGATAATACGCCGAAGAGTGCGGCCTGGGCGGCAGAAATTACTGGCGTACCGGAAGCGCAGATTGTCAAACTCGCTGAACTGATGGCGGCGAATCGCACGATGCTGATGGCAGGTTGGGGGATCCAACGTCAGCAATACGGCGAACAGAAACACTGGATGCTGGTGACGCTGGCGGCGATGTTAGGGCAAATTGGTACACCGGGCGGCGGTTTTGGTTTCTCTTATCATTACTCCAACGGCGGTAATCCAACGCGTGTTGGCGGCGTGCTACCAGAAATGTCTGCGGCTATAGCCGGACAGGCAAGCGAGGAAGCTGATGATGGCGGAATGACGGCGATTCCGGTCGCCCGTATTGTCGATGCGCTGGAAAATCCTGGCGGCAAATATCAGCACAACGGTAAAGAGCAAACGTACCCGAATATCAAAATGATCTGGTGGGCTGGTGGTGGTAACTTTACCCATCACCAGGATACTCATCGCCTGATTAAAGCCTGGCAGAAACCGGAGATGATTGTCGTTTCTGAATGCTACTGGACGGCAGCAGCCAAACACGCAGATATCGTATTACCGATCACCACATCGTTTGAGCGTAATGACCTGACGATGACCGGCGATTACAGCAACCAGCATATTGTGCCGATGAAGCAGGCTGTCGCTCCGCAATTTGAAGCGCGTAACGATTTTGAAGTATTTGCCGACCTTGCGGAATTATTGAAACCTGGCGGAAAAGAGATTTATACCGAAGGTAAAGATGAAATGGCGTGGCTGAAATTTTTCTATGATGCCGCCCAGAAAGGCGCGCGAGCGCAGCGTGTTAGCATGCCAGTGTTTAATACCTTCTGGCAGCAAAATAAACTGCTTGAAATGCGTCGCAGCGAGAAGAACGAGCAATATGTTCGCTATGGCGATTTCCGCGCCGATCCGGTGAAAAATGCGCTGGGTACACCAAGTGGCAAAATTGAAATCTACTCAAAAACGCTGGAAAAATTTGGCTATAAGGATTGCCCCGCACACCCGACCTGGCTGGCTCCTGATGAATGGAAAGGCACCGCAGACGAGAAGCAGTTGCAGCTTCTGACCGCGCATCCGGCACACCGTTTACATAGCCAGCTCAATTACGCTGAACTGCGCAAAAAATATGCGGTTGCCGATCGTGAACCGATTACTATTCACACCGAAGATGCCGCGCGTTTTGGTATTGCAAATGGCGATTTGGTGCGCGTCTGGAATAAACGTGGTCAGATCCTGACAGGCGCAGTGGTGACTGACGGGATCAAAAAAGGCGTGGTGTGCGTGCATGAAGGCGCCTGGCCGGATCTGGAAAATGGCTTGTGTAAAAACGGCAGTGCGAACGTGTTAACGGCGGATATCCCCAGCTCGCAACTGGCGAATGCCTGTGCTGGTAACTCTGCGCTGGTGTATATCGAAAAATATACGGGCAATGCGCCGAAGTTAACGGCGTTTGATCAGCCAGCCATTCAGGCGTAAGAAATAAATAGCGCCCGGAAACGGGCGCTAATTTGCTGACAACGTGTGCTTGTTCATGCCGGATGCGGCGTGAACGCCTTATCCGGCCTACAAAATTGTGCAAATTCAATATATTGCAGGAGATGAGTAGGCCTGATAAGCGTAGCGCATCAGGCAGTTTTGGCGTTTGTCATCGATCCCAACGCCCGGAAACGGGCGCTAAATTTTTACGGCTTACGCGCAATCAGCACCGCGCGTTTAGGCGCAGGATAACCTTCTACCGTTTTACTCGGATCATGCGAGTCGAGAAAATCAGACAAAGACTCGGTGACCATCCACTCGGTGCGGCGCTGCTCTTCCGTCGTCGTGACGCTGATGTCTGCAATGCGGATATCGACAAACCCGCACTTCTTCAGCCAGTTTTTCAGTGCCAGTGCTGATGGAATAAAATAGACATTACGCATTTGCGCGTAACGGTCGCCCGGCACCAGCACGGTGTTTTCGTCGCCATCAATAACAAGCGTCTCCAGTACCAGTTCACCCTCATTCACCAGTTGATCTTTCAACTGCCACAGATGTTCCAGCGGCGAACGACGATGGTAAAGCACGCCCATCGAAAAGACGGTATCAAAGGCTTTCAGTGCCGGAAGTTGTTCAATCCCCAGCGGCAAAAGATGCGCGCGTTGATCGTTACCCAACAGTTTACGCACTGCTTCAAATTGGCAGAGGAACAGTTGCGTAGGGTCGATTCCCACCGCCAGATGCGCGCCTGCGCCAATCATGCGCCACATGTGATAGCCGCTGCCGCAACCAACATCCAGAATGGTGCGCCCGGTTAAATCAGAAAGATGTGGCAGAACACGATCCCATTTCCAGTCGGAACGCCATTCGGTATCAATGTTGACGCCATATAGCGAGAACGGCCCTTTGCGCCAGGGCATCAAGTTACGCATCAGTGTTTCAATGCGTTTAATCTGCCCGGCACTCAGCGGCTCCTCGCTTTCTGCCGTCACACTATGTAGCAAATCCAGACGATACGGTTTAATTTCAGGCAGAAATTCAACCGCATTGGACCACTGTTTAAACAGGCCGTGCTGCTGTTCGCGCTGCCAGCTGGCAATTTGCGCGGGCAGAGTTTCCAGCCAGTGTGAAAGATGATTTTTGGCAATCAGAGAATAAAAGTTACCAAAGTCGATCATGCAGCGTCCTCTGCTTTTAATGCTACCAGCGAACCAAAGTTAAAGCACTGGAACCATAGCTCGCTATGTTCAAAACCGGCTTGATGCAGGCGTGCTTTATGAGTTTCGACGGAATCGGTCAGCATTACGTTTTCCAGCATGCTGCGCTTCTGGCTGATCTCCAGCTCACTGTAGCCATTGGCACGTTTAAAGTCGTGGTGCATGTTGAACAGCAGCTCTCCGACTTTGGCATCTTCGAAACTGAATTTTTCCGACAGCACCAGTGCACCACCAGGATTCAGCCCTTGATAAATTTTATCCAGTAATGCCTGGCGCTCGGCGGGTTCCAGGAATTGCAGGGTAAAATTCAGTACCACCATCGACGCGTTTTCAATGGCAATATCACGAATATCACCTTCAATAACGTCAACAGGCGTAGGCGCTTTATAGGCGTCGATATGACGGCGGCAGCGTTCAATCATTGCCGGGGAATTGTCGATGGCGATAATTTTACAATTATCATGATGAATGTTACGACGCACAGAGAGCGTCGCCGCGCCCAGAGAACAGCCCAGATCGTAAATCTGCGTACCCGGTTGAACGAAGCGTTCAGCTAACATACCAATCATTGAAATAATATTGGAGTAGCCGGGAACGGAACGTTGGATCATATCCGGGAAGACTTCAGCTACCCGTTCATCAAAGGTCCAGTCGCCCAGTCTGGCGATAGGAGCAGAAAATAGCGTGTCGCGGTGAGACATAACGTAAAAATCCGGGAAAAAGAAAGTGGCGTATTGTGCGCTAACGCAGGGAGAAAACCAACTCCCAGGGCATATACCAAAGATTCGCCAGCACCATCAGCAACAGCGCACACCACGTGGCGCTCATGCCGGAACGTCGCCAGCGAAACAGACGGTGATGGAAACCGTAATAATGCATCAGACGACCTGCAAGCAAAACGATGCCGCAAATATGCACCATCCAGGTTTCAGCACCATTCATTTCCATAAATAGCATCAATACAATCGCGATGGGAATATATTCCACCGCATTGCCATGAATACGAATAGCGCTTTGTAGTTCGCTAAAACCGCCGTCGCCATAGGCAACGCGATACTGCATTCGCAGACGAACAACATCAAAAGAGAACTTCATTAATAACAACGCACCTAAAACGGCATACAGCGCGCTTACCATACAAACTCCCTTTAAAATGGCCGATGGCTCCTGTCTATGATAGGTGGCAATTTCAGAAAAGAGAAGATTGCTGTGGAATAGCCGGGACTGCTCCGATCTCTGGAAGAGTCTTGCGTAAGTCTTCCCACAGGGTATGTACCAGTTCTGGTGCCTGGGCGATATCTGGCGTATGCAGAAAAAGATAAGGCGTAGTGGTCTGGCGCCACTGCGCTAATTTTTGTAACCAGACCTGAAATAATTCCCGATTTTGCGCCATATCATCGCTGCCGATAAAACGGATCAGCGGATTTGTCGCCGTTAATACGGCATGAACCGGAACTTTCGGCTTTTTCCGTTGCGCGTCGCGAATGGCTTCACTATGCGGACGTGCTGCATGAACCGGACGACTGTCTAAAATCACCCGATTAACGCCGCGCTGATGTAAACCGCGATTAAGCGTTTGTTCTTCCTCGCCTTTGGTAAAAAATTGCGGATGGCGAACTTCCACACCATAGGTAAATTCGCCAGGAAGAGAATCGAGAAAGTGCCAAAGAGTTGGCAGATCCCGTGGACCAAACGTGGCGGGCAGTTGCAGCCAGTATTGCCCAATGCGCGGCGCTAACGGTGACATGCGGGTTAAAAATTCCACAACTAAGTCATCGCAATGCCGTAACGCCGCCTGGTGCGAAATGGTTGCCGGAAATTTAAAACAGAAGCGGAAATCATCGCTGGTCTGCTCGCGCCAGCGCAGAACCACTTCTGGCTTTGGCAGAGCATAAAGGGTGGTGTTTCCCTCCACACAATTAAAATGGCGGGCGTACTCTTCCAGGCTGGAGATCCCCAATCGCACCCATTTTGGATGCGACCATTGCGGCAGACCGATGTAAATCATAACGCGTCGAGGATCTCTTCCACGCGACGCACGCGGGCGATGCGCGGGTAGATATGGTTGATGCTGTTGTTGTGCTGTTCGGTAGTGGCAGCGCTACAGGCGTCTTCAGCAATCACCAGATTAAACCCTAACTCCCACGCGTTACGGGCGGTGGACTCAACGCCGATATTGGTTGAGATCCCACATAACACTATTGTATCGATACCCCGGCGGCGTAATTGCAACTCCAGATCCGTACCGTAAAACGCACCCCATTGACGTTTGATGATTTCAATATCGCTGTCAGTTGCACCTAATGCTGCAGGATGTTGCCACCAGTTTTCCGGCAACGTTCTGGCTGGCGCGGGGGCATCAACCGGCTGTTTTAATGCTTCGGCGTAATCGGCAGACCAGCCGACGCGCACGAGAAACACAGGCTGACCGCTCTCGCGAAATTTCGCTGCCAGTTTTCCCGCGCGATTCACGACATCTTCAGCAGTATGCGGACCACCGGCAAAAGGCAAGATGCCTTCCTGTAAATCAATCACTACCAGCGCAGTGGTTTTAGTATTCAGTTCAAGCATGATGACTCCAGATAAAACAAAACCGAGCCTCTCACCTTAATGCGATTAGCCGATGGCAGAACGACAAATTTTGTTAATTTTTATGTGTTGGGGCAACACCTTTATAGCAAACAAGGGTAGAGTCTGATTCCTGGCCTGATATAAAGTGGTAACGAGTCGTTCCAGAGCGGGCCAGACTCTTACGGTGCGGCAGAATTTCCAGTATAATAGCCGCCTTTTTTCATTCAGTTGTGACATACAGCTAACGCTGCGACTTAGGTCACCTGCGCAGCAGGGGACATCCGCCGGCAGCTAAGTTAAGGGATATCTCATGCGTACAGAATATTGTGGACAGCTCCGTTTGTCCCACGTGGGGCAGCAGGTGACTCTGTGTGGTTGGGTCAACCGTCGTCGTGATCTTGGTAGCCTGATCTTTATCGATATGCGCGACCGCGAAGGTATCGTGCAGGTATTTTTCGATCCGGATCGTGCGGACGCGTTAAAGCTGGCCTCTGAACTGCGTAATGAGTTCTGCATTCAGGTCACGGGCACCGTACGTGCGCGTGACGAAAAAAATATCAACCGCGATATGGCGACTGGCGAAATCGAAGTGCTGGCGTCCTCGCTGACCATCATCAACCGTGCAGACGTTCTGCCGCTTGACTCCAACCACGTCAACACTGAAGAAGCGCGTCTGAAATACCGCTATCTTGACCTGCGTCGCCCGGAAATGGCTCAACGCCTGAAAACCCGTGCGAAAATCACCAGCCTGGTGCGCCGTTTTATGGATGACCACGGCTTCCTCGACATCGAAACTCCGATGCTGACTAAAGCCACGCCGGAAGGTGCGCGTGACTACCTGGTGCCTTCTCGTGTGCACAAAGGTAAATTCTACGCGCTGCCGCAGTCTCCGCAGCTGTTCAAACAGTTGCTGATGATGTCTGGTTTTGACCGTTACTATCAGATAGTCAAATGCTTCCGTGACGAAGACCTGCGCGCTGACCGTCAGCCCGAATTTACTCAGATCGATGTGGAAACTTCCTTCATGACCGCGCCGCAAGTGCGTGAAGTCATGGAAGCGCTGGTGCGTCATCTGTGGCTGGAAGTGAAAGGCGTTGATCTGGGCGATTTCCCGGTAATGACCTTTGCGGAAGCTGAACGCCGTTACGGCTCCGACAAACCGGACCTGCGTAACCCGATGGAACTGACTGATGTTGCTGATCTGCTGAAATCCGTTGAATTTGCGGTATTCGCAGGTCCGGCGAACGATCCGAAAGGTCGCGTAGCGGCTCTGCGCGTTCCGGGCGGCGCATCGCTGACCCGTAAACAGATCGACGAATACGGTAACTTCGTTAAGATCTATGGCGCGAAAGGTCTGGCTTACATCAAAGTCAACGAACGCGCGAAAGGTCTGGACGGTATCAACAGCCCGGTCGCAAAATTCCTCAATGCGGAAATCATCGAAGCCATTCTGGATCGTACCGCCGCGCAAGATGGCGATATGATTTTCTTCGGTGCTGACAACAAGAAAATTGTTGCCGACTCGATGGGCGCACTGCGTTTGAAAGTGGGTAAAGATCTCGCGCTGACCGACGAAAGCAAATGGGCACCGCTGTGGGTTATCGACTTCCCGATGTTTGAAGACGACGGTGAAGGCGGCCTGACGGCAATGCACCATCCGTTCACCGCACCGAAAGATATGACTGCAGCCGAACTGAATGCTGCGCCAGAAAATGCGGTGGCGAACGCTTACGATATGGTCATCAATGGTTACGAAGTGGGCGGTGGTTCTGTGCGTATCCATAATGGTGATATGCAGCAGACGGTGTTTGGCATTCTGGGTATCACCGAAGAGGAACAGCGCGAGAAATTTGGCTTCCTGCTCGACGCTCTGAAATACGGTACCCCGCCGCACGCAGGTCTGGCATTCGGCCTTGACCGTCTGACTATGTTGCTGACCGGTACCGACAACATCCGTGACGTTATCGCCTTCCCGAAAACAACGGCGGCAGCGTGTCTGATGACTGAAGCACCGAGCTTTGCCAACCCGACTGCACTGGCTGAACTGAGCATTCAGGTTGTAAAGAAGGCTGAGAATAATTGATATGAATAAAATACACGAAATCATTTGCGGTGCATCGAGGCGGCAACTGAGTGAACTCCCATGAGCATAGATAACTATGTGAATGGGATGAGCGAAGACAGCCAACGAAGAGGCAGCGTGAAGGATAAAGTGTATAAGCGTCCCGTTTCTGTACTGGTGGTCATTTTTGCACAAGATACGAAACGGGTGCTGATGTTACAGCGGCGTGATGACCCCGATTTCTGGCAGTCGGTAACCGGCAGTGTGGAAGAAGGGGAAACCGCGTCGCAAGCTGCCATGCGCGAAGTAAAGGAAGAGGTCACCATTGATGTTGTCGCTGAACAACTGACCTTAATTGACTGTCAGCGCACGGTGGAGTTTGAAATTTTTTCACATTTACGTCATCGCTATGCGCCAGGTGTGACGCGTAATACGGAATCATGGTTCTGCCTTGCGCTACCGCACGAGCGCCAGGTAGTCTTCACTGAACATCTGGCCTACAAGTGGCTTGATGCGCCTGCTGCGGCGGCGCTCACCATGTCCTGGAGCAACCGGCAGGCGATTGAAGAGTATGTAATTAACGCTGCCTGAACAGGCAGGGCTATTTGGAGATATTTTTATGGCAGGTCATAGTAAATGGGCCAACACCAGACATCGTAAAGCTGCGCAGGATGCAAAGCGCGGTAAAATCTTCACTAAAATCATTCGTGAGCTGGTGACCGCAGCTAAACTGGGTGGTGGCGATCCGGATGCCAACCCGCGTCTGCGAGCAGCCATTGATAAAGCGCTGTCTAACAACATGACCCGTGACACCCTGAACCGTGCAATTGCACGTGGTGTGGGCGGCGATGATGATGCGAACATGGAAACCATCATCTACGAAGGTTACGGTCCTGGCGGCACTGCAATCATGATTGAATGTCTGTCCGACAACCGTAACCGTACCGTTGCTGAAGTACGTCACGCATTCAGCAAATGTGGCGGTAACCTGGGTACTGATGGCTCTGTAGCCTATCTGTTCAGCAAAAAAGGTGTGATCTCCTTCGAGAAAGGCGACGAGGACACCATCATGGAAGCTGCGCTGGAAGCAGGTGCAGAAGACGTTGTGACCTATGATGACGGCGCAATCGACGTCTACACTGCATGGGAAGAGATGGGTAAAGTACGTGATGCTCTGGAAGCGGCAGGTCTGAAAGCAGACAGCGCAGAAGTTTCCATGATCCCGTCAACCAAAGCCGATATGGATGCAGAAACTGCACCGAAACTGATGCGTTTAATCGATATGCTGGAAGACTGTGACGACGTGCAGGAAGTTTACCATAACGGTGAGATCTCTGATGAGGTTGCAGCGACCCTCTGATGAGGCCGGCTAAACAACAAAACGGAGACGCGTGATGTCTATTATTCTCGGTATTGACCCGGGGTCGCGCGTTACCGGCTACGGTGTTATCCGTCAGGTGGGCAGGCAACTGTCCTACCTGGGCAGTGGATGCATACGCACCAAAGTGGATGATTTACCGTCTCGTCTGAAGCTCATCTATGCGGGCGTGACGGAAATCATCACCCAGTTCCAGCCCGATTATTTCGCAATCGAACAAGTCTTTATGGCGAAGAATGCCGACTCTGCCCTGAAACTGGGGCAGGCACGCGGCGTGGCGATTGTGGCAGCGGTGAATCAGGAATTGCCGGTGTTTGAATATGCTGCGCGTCAGGTGAAGCAAACTGTGGTGGGCATTGGTAGCGCTGAAAAAAGCCAGGTGCAGCACATGGTCCGCACCTTGCTGAAACTGCCCGCTAATCCACAGGCGGATGCCGCCGATGCGCTGGCGATTGCCATCACCCACTGCCACGTTAGTCAGAATGCGATGCAGATGAGCGAATCGCGACTAAACCTGGCGAGAGGGCGACTGCGTTAAGTTATACCGCCTCGGTCAGTTCGGGCTGAGGCGTTTCTACTCCCTCCGCATGAATCAACACCAGACCCGGATGATGCCACAAACTGGCTGGCGTGACGGTTTTACGTTCCCACGGAATCGAACCTAAGAACCAGAATTTCCAGAAAGTGAGTTTTGCATTCGGATTGCTGTTGAGCAGTTCTCCAAACGTCTCTATTTCACCTACCGGAATACATAGCGCCTCTTTATAAATATCAAAAACGAATTTTGAACAGAACTGGCGGGAAGATTCGTATTTAAAACCGGTGTGGTAGAGTTTGCGTAGCCGGGAGGGAACCTGTTCAACCAGACGTTGTTTTTGCTGTTCTGTTAATCCGGCGCCTAATCTTTTTACGGCGTAGCGTTGGTTTGACGAACGTTTAATAAAGTGGGAGAGGGTGGTTATGGTCGAAAGAGGAACTCGGCTTTCTGCGACCAGAAAATCCTCGCCGTCGTGACCAATAATGATCCCGACGTGATTACTCCAGCAATTTGATGCAGCTGATATTTGACCAAATAAGGCAGTACCTATACATGTAAAGACGATATCTCCAACTTCATATTCAGCAAGGTAATTAATATTCACTTTGTCATTCCATTGAAATAAATATGAATATACTTAATACCACAAATTTTTTGCAGGAGCGGAGAAGTTTATTTTTTTATGCTTTTATCCACTAAATATCTATTTTAAATATGACTTAGCGAATGAATTATACTGCGCCATTTTTCAGTTAATCGAGACGCCTCGCAAGTTTTCTTCATCCTTCGCTGGATATCTATCCAGCATTTTTTTATCATACAGCATTATCTTTGATTCATTACGCAGGAGCGTCATGTGATAGGCAGACTCAGAGGCATTATTCTGGAAAAACAACCCCCGCTGGTGTTACTTGAAGTAGGCGGCGTAGGCTATGAAGTGCATATGCCGATGACCTGTTTTTATGAACTCCCGGAAGCAGGGCAGGAAGCGATTGTTTTCACACACTTTGTGGTGCGTGAAGATGCGCAACTACTGTACGGTTTTAACAATAAGCAAGAGCGTACGCTGTTTAAAGAGTTGATCAAAACCAACGGTGTTGGGCCAAAACTGGCATTGGCTATCTTGTCTGGAATGTCGGCGCAGCAGTTTGTTAATGCGGTTGAGCGTGAAGAACTGGGGGCACTGGTGAAACTGCCGGGCATTGGCAAAAAAACCGCCGAGCGTTTGATTGTCGAAATGAAAGACCGATTTAAAGGTTTGCACGGCGATCTCTTTACGCCAGCCGCCGATCTGGTACTCACGTCGCCTGCCAGCCCGGCGACCGACGATGCTGAACAGGAAGCGGTTGCTGCGCTGGTGGCGCTGGGCTATAAACCACAAGAAGCCAGCCGCATGGTGAGCAAAATTGCTCGTCCTGATGCCAGCAGTGAAACATTAATTCGCGAAGCCCTGCGCGCCGCGTTATGAGGTAAAGGATGATTGAAGCAGACCGTCTGATTTCTGCCGGTACGACTTTGCCGGAAGATGTAGCAGATCGCGCCATTCGCCCCAAATTACTGGAAGAGTATGTTGGTCAGCCGCAGGTCCGTTCGCAGATGGAGATTTTCATCAAAGCGGCGAAACTGCGCGGCGATGCCCTCGATCATCTGTTGATTTTTGGCCCTCCGGGTTTAGGTAAAACTACGCTTGCCAACATTGTCGCCAATGAAATGGGCGTTAATTTACGCACGACTTCCGGTCCGGTGCTGGAAAAAGCGGGCGATCTGGCGGCGATGCTCACCAATCTTGAACCGCATGACGTGCTGTTTATTGATGAGATCCACCGTCTTTCGCCTGTGGTGGAAGAGGTGTTGTATCCGGCAATGGAAGACTACCAGCTGGATATTATGATCGGTGAAGGTCCAGCGGCGCGTTCGATTAAAATCGATCTGCCGCCGTTCACCCTTATTGGCGCGACCACGCGTGCTGGCTCGCTGACGTCCCCCCTACGTGATCGTTTCGGTATTGTGCAGCGTCTTGAGTTTTATCAAGTGCCGGATCTGCAATATATTGTCAGTCGTAGCGCGCGCTTTATGGGGCTTGAGATGAGTGACGATGGCGCGCTGGAAGTGGCGCGTCGGGCGCGCGGTACACCACGTATTGCTAACCGTTTGCTGCGTCGCGTACGCGATTTTGCCGAAGTGAAGCATGATGGCACCATCTCGGCAGACATCGCCGCTCAGGCGCTGGATATGCTGAATGTCGATGCCGAAGGTTTCGATTATATGGACCGCAAGTTATTGCTGGCGGTGATTGACAAGTTCTTCGGCGGGCCTGTAGGTCTGGATAACCTGGCGGCGGCTATTGGCGAAGAACGTGAAACCATTGAGGATGTGCTGGAGCCTTATTTGATTCAGCAAGGCTTTTTGCAGCGAACGCCACGCGGGCGTATGGCGACAGTGCGGGCGTGGAACCACTTTGGCATCACGCCGCCAGAAATGCCGTAGATCAGTTAAGGCGCTCGCGCCGCATCCGACACAGGCAATGTGCCTGATGCGACGCTGCTCGTGTCTTATCAGGCCTGGCATGTATAACGAACCGTAGGTCGGATAAGGCGCTCGCGCCGCATCCGACAAATGTGTTCAGGCGAAATTAGCTGGCCTGTTTTTTCATCATACTCAAAATAAACAACAGAGCAGCACACAGCACCACTGATGGACCCGCAGGCGTATCGTAAAATGCTGAAAAAGTTAAACCACCGGTTACTGCAATCATCCCCACCAAAACAGCGACACCAGCCATCTGTTCCGGTGTACGGGCGAAACGACGTGCGGTAGCCGCCGGAATGATCAGCAGCGAGGTAATAATCAACGCCCCGACAAATTTCATTGCCACACCAATCGTCAATGCTGTTACCAGCATCAACAGCAATTTCACGCGCTGTAATTTCACGCCATCGACAAATGCCAGGTCCGGGCTAATGGTCATCGACAGCAAATTGCGCCATTGCCAGAACAGGATCGCCACCACAATGACCACGCCAACCGCAATGGAGATGAGATCTTCCGGCGTCACTGCCAGCAAATCGCCGAACAGATATGCCATCAAGTCAACGCGAATGTTAGACATCAGACTGACAACGACCAGGCCCAGCGACAAGGCACTGTGCGCCATAATTCCTAATAACGTGTCGATCGCCAGCTGTGGACGCTTCTCCAGCCACACCAGACCGCCCGCCAGCAGCAGCGTAACGGCAATCACTGCATAGAAGGGATTTACGTCCAGCAACAGACCAAACGCCACGCCAAGTAAAGACGCATGAGCCAGCGTATCGCCGAAATAAGACATACGACGCCAGACAACAAACGAACCCAAAGGACCTGCGGCACAGGCCAGCATAATCCCGGCTAACCAACCGGGAAATAATAATTCAATCATGCGCGATCACTTCCCCGACGCAGAACAATTCGCCCCTGTAAATCGTGGCGGTGATTATGATGATGGCGATAAATACCCAGCTGTTCAGCCCCGTGAGGCCCGAACATCGAAATAAATTCCGGATGCAGGGAAACGACTTCTGGTGTACCAGAACAACAGATGTGATGGTTCAGGCAAAGTACTTCATCGGTTTTTGCCATCACCAGATGCAGATCGTGAGACACCATTAAAACGCCACAATCCAGTTCGCGACGTAACTGGTCAATAAGGTCATATAACGCCACCTGGCCATTCACGTCCACGCCCTGGGTGGGTTCATCCAGAACTAATAACTGTGGTTGATTTAACAATGCGCGTGCCAGCAGTACACGCTGCGTTTCACCGCCAGAGAGCTTTTGCATTGGTGCGTCAATAAGATGCCCTGCCTGAACGCGTTTTAGTGCAGGCAGAATATCTTCCTTATGTGTTCTGGGGCGTAAACGTAAAAAACGGTTTACGGTGAGTGGCAACGTGGTGTCGAGATACAGCTTCTGCGGCACATAACCAATGCGCAGTTTTCCGTGGCGCTTGATAACACCTTTATCTGGTGTTACCAGCCCGAGTACAACACGAACCAGTGTCGACTTACCTGCGCCGTTCGGCCCAAGTAAGGTCAAAATTTTACCAGGCTTGAGTTCCAGCGACACATCAGAGAGGACGCGGCGTTGGCCAAATGAAACCGAGACATTTTCCAGGGAAACCAGACTTGTCATGTTAATTTTAGTCTTGCAGTAGTCATGAAATGTTATAATATCACACTTCTTATATTCATTACGATGATTGGTCGCATTATGTTACATAAAAAAACGCTTCTTTTCGCAGCATTATCTGCTGCTCTCTGGGGCAGTGCAACACAGGTAGCAGAAGCTGCCGTTGTCGCTTCGCTTAAACCTGTTGGATTCATCGCTTCCGCTATTGCTGATGGGGTAACAGAGACGGAGGTATTGCTTCCTGATGGGGCCTCTGAGCATGATTATTCACTGCGTCCATCTGATGTAAAGCGCTTACAGAACGCGGACTTAGTTGTCTGGGTTGGACCGGAAATGGAAGCGTTTATGCAAAAGCCCGTGAGTAAATTACCCGAAGCGAAACAGGTAACCATTGCGCAGCTTGAGAGTGTAAAACCGCTGCTGATGAAAAGTATTCACGACGCTGATGATGATCACGACCACGCGGAAAAAAGTGACGAAGATCACCATCACGGCGATTTCAACATGCATGTTTGGCTTTCCCCAGAGATAGCGCGGGCTACAGCGGTTGCAATCCATGGAAAATTAGTGGAACTTATGCCGCAAAGTCGAGCCAAACTTGACGCCAACCTGATGGAATTTGAGGCACAATTAGCTTCAAGTAGGAAACAGGTTGGTAACGAGCTCGCGCCGCTTAAGGGAAAAGGTTATTTCGTTTTTCATGATGCTTACGGCTACTTCGAAAAACAATTCGGACTGACACCGCTTGGTCACTTTACCGTAAACCCAGAGATTCAACCTGGCGCGCAGCGTTTACATCAAATAAGAACACAGTTGGTTGAGCAAAAAGCAACCTGCGTTTTTGCTGAGCCACAGTTCAGGCCTGCGGTCGTCGAAAGCGTCGCACGAGGGACATCCGTTCGTATGGGAACGTTGGATCCCCTTGGGACGAATATCAAACTGGGCAAAACGAGCTATTCAGAATTCCTGAATCAATTAGCTAACCAGTACGCGAGCTGCCTGAAAGGAGATTAATGAGGAAGTGATTACGTGCAACAGATAGCCCGCTCTGTCGCCCTGGCGTTTAATAATTTACCGCGACCACACCGCGTTATGTTGGGGTCGCTCACCGTTCTTACACTGGCCGTCGCTGTCTGGCGGCCTTATGTTTACCACCGAGACGCCTCGCCGATTGTCAAAACCATTGAGCTTGAACAGAACGAAATTCGTTCTCTCTTACCTGAGGCCAGTGAGCCGATTGATCAAGCCGCGCAAGAAGATGAAGCCATTCCGCAGGACGAACTCGACGACAAAATCGCTGGTGAAGCCGGTGTTCATGAATATGTCGTTTCTACCGGCGATACGTTAAGTAGCATCCTTAATCAATATGGTATTGAGATGGGTGATATCACCCAACTTGCTGCTGCTGATAAAGATCTGCGTAACCTGAAAATTGGTCAACAACTCTCCTGGACATTAACCACTGATGGCGAATTACAGCGTCTGACCTGGGAAGTGTCTCGCCGCGAAACTCGTATCTATGACCGCACCGCCGCTAATGGTTTTAAAATGACCAGCGAAATACAGCAAGGGGAGTGGGTTAACAATCTGTTGAAAGGAACCGTTGGGACAAGTTTTGTTGCCAGCGCCAAAAATGCAGGTTTAACCAGTGCTGAAGTGAGCGCGGTGATTAAAGCGATGCAGTGGCAGATGGACTTCCGCAAAGTGAAAAAAGGTGACGAATTTGCGGTGTTAATGTCACGTGAGATGCTTGATGGCAAACGTGAACAAAGCCAACTTTTGGGCGTGCGTTTGCGTTCAGAAGGCAAAGATTACTATGCTATTCGCGCTGAAGATGGCAAATTCTACGACCGTAACGGTACTGGCCTGGCGAAGGGGTTCTTACGATTCCCGACGGCAAAACAGTTCCGCATTTCGTCTAACTTTAACCCGCGTCGTCTGAACCCGGTAACCGCTCGCGTTGCGCCGCACAGAGGCGTTGATTTCGCCATGCCGCAGGGTACGCCGGTGCTTTCGGTGGGTGACGGGGAAGTGGTAGTGGCTAAACGCAGTGGCGCAGCAGGTTATTATGTCGCGATTCGTCATGGTCGTAGCTATACCACGCGTTATATGCATCTGCGTAAGATTCTGGTTAAACCGGGGCAGAAAGTGAAGCGTGGCGATCGTATCGCGCTTTCCGGTAACACCGGGCGTTCAACTGGGCCACATCTGCATTATGAAGTATGGATTAACCAGCAGGCCGTGAACCCGTTGACAGCGAAACTGCCGCGTACTGAAGGGCTGACCGGTGCCGATCGTACCGAATTCCTGGCGAAGGCCAAAGAGATTGTACCGCAGCTACAATTTGATTAATTAATACCCGTTGGCAGCCGGTACACAGTTAGTGCCGGCTTTTTTATTTGGTGCGGGGCAAGTTGCGCCGTTACACTACCACCAGATTGATTATTGCCTTATCCGAAATTGGAAAAGCATGGAAACGAAAAAAAATAATAGCGAATACATTCCTGAGTTTGATAAATCCTTTCGTCACCCTCGTTACTGGGGAGCCTGGTTGGGCGTGGCGGCAATGGCCGGTATTGCCTTAACACCAGCGAAATTCCGCGATCCCATCCTTGCGCGGTTGGGGCGTTTGGCCGGAAGACTGGGCAAAAGCTCACGTCGTCGGGCGTTGATCAATCTGTCTCTCTGCTTTCCAGAACGTAGCGAAGCCGAACGCGAAGCGATTGTTGATGAGATGTTTGCCACCGCGCCTCAGGCGATGGCAATGATGGCTGAACTGGCGATACGTGGGCCGGAGAAAATTCAACCTCGCGTCGACTGGCAGGGGCTGGAGATCATCGAAGAGATGCGGCGTAACAACGAGAAAGTGATCTTTCTGGTGCCGCACGGCTGGGCAGTTGATATCCCCGCCATGTTGATGGCCTCACAAGGGCAGAAAATGGCAGCGATGTTCCATAATCAGGGTAATCCGGTTTTTGATTATGTCTGGAACACCGTGCGCCGTCGTTTCGGCGGTCGTTTGCATGCACGAAATGATGGCATTAAGCCATTTATCCAGTCGGTTCGTCAGGGCTACTGGGGCTATTATTTACCGGATCAGGATCATGGCCCTGAACACAGCGAATTTGTTGATTTCTTCGCAACGTATAAAGCGACGCTGCCAGCAATTGGTCGTCTGATGAAAGTGTGTCGCGCGCGTGTCGTTCCGTTGTTCCCAATCTATGATGGCAAGACCCATCGTCTGACGATTCAGGTACGCCCACCGATGGATGACCTGTTAGAGGCGGATGACGCTACCATTGCTCGGCGTATGAATGAAGAAGTTGAGATTTTTGTTGGTCCGCGACCAGAGCAGTACACCTGGATTTTAAAATTGCTGAAAACTCGCAAACCGGGTGAAATCCAGCCGTATAAGCGTAAAGATCTTTATCCCATTAAATAAAAAAAGCCTCTCGCGAGGAGAGGCTTTCGCCTGATGATAAGTTCAAGTTTGCTTCAGAAGATTCTAAATCTGTTGAATTATCATTGAACTGTAGGCCGGATATGGCATTTACGCCGCATCCGGCAACTAACTTACTCTACCGTTAAAATACGCGTGGTATTAGTAGAACCCACGGTACTCATCACGTCGCCCTGGGTGACAATCACCAGATCACCAGACATCAGGTAGCCTTTATCGCGCAGCAGATTTACTGCTTCGTTGGCAGCAACCACGCCATCATTTGCACTATCAAAATAGACCGGCGTAACACCACGATAAAGCGCAGTCAGGTTCAGAGTGCGTTCATGACGAGACATGGCGAAAATCGGCAAACCGGAGCTGATACGGGAAGTCATCAGCGCGGTACGACCGGATTCGGTCATGGTGATGATCGCGGTAACGCCTTTCAGGTGGTTTGCCGCGTACATTGCGGACATCGCGATAGCTTCTTCCACATTGTCGAACTGAACGTCCAGGCGGTGTTTAGATACATTGATGCTCGGGATTTTTTCGGCGCCAAGGCAAACACGCGCCATTGCAGCAACGGTTTCAGATGGATACTGACCAGCGGCGGTTTCCGCAGACAACATTACGGCGTCGGTACCATCCAGAACGGCGTTCGCCACGTCCATGACTTCTGCACGCGTCGGCATCGGGTTGGTAATCATCGATTCCATCATCTGGGTCGCAGTAATGACTGCGCGGTTCAGCTGACGCGCGCGACGAATCAACGCTTTCTGAATCCCAACCAGTTCCGGATCGCCAATCTCTACGCCGAGGTCGCCACGTGCGACCATCACCACGTCAGAAGCGAGGATAATGTCGTCCATTGCATCCTGGCTGCAAACGGCTTCCGCACGTTCAACTTTGGCGACAATTTTCGCATCACAACCTGCATCGCGCGCCAGACGACGAGCATAATTCAGATCTTCGCCGCAGCGTGGGAAAGAGACAGCCAGGTAATCTACGCCAATCAATGCCGCAGTCTGAATATCTGCTTTATCTTTCTCGGTCAGCGCTTCAGCCGACAGGCCGCCGCCGAGTTTGTTGATCCCTTTATTGTTGGAAAGAGGGCCGCCGACGGTCACTTCGGTGAACACTTTCATGCCCTGAACTTCCAACACTTTTAACTGCACTCGACCGTCGTCCAGCAGCAGAATGTCGCCAGGCACGACGTCAGCAGGTAGACCTTTATAGTCGATACCGACTTTTTCTTTATCGCCTTCACCTTTGCCCAGGTTGGCATCCAGCAGGAATTTATCCCCAATATTGAGGAAAACCTTACCTTCTTTAAAAGTTGATACGCGAATCTTTGGCCCCTGAAGGTCACCGAGAATAGCCACATGACGCCCCAGTTTTGCGGCAATTTCACGAACTTTATCCGCGCGCATTTTATGGTCTTCAGGCGAGCCATGAGAAAAGTTCATTCGTACGACGTTTGCGCCCGCTGCGATGACCTTTTCAAGGTTATTATCGCGATCGGTAGCCGGGCCTAACGTGGTAACGATTTTGGTTCTGCGAAGCCTTCTGGACATGTAATACTCCGTTGACTGAAACAACCAGGTGTTGCTTGAACATGAATTCGCATAAATTAAAACCATTGTGGTTGTAATTTAAACACATGCGAATATCGTATAAGGATAGAACAGTGATAATCGATTTACCGATCGTCACTCAATTTAAGTAATTGCTTATCAAAGCGCGATTCCTTGAGCGCTTCCTTGACCCGCTTCAAGTTATCTCTGAATTTTGTGCCGCGTCGCAAAGTAAATCCTGTTGCCAGCACATCTATCACGGTCAACTGCGCAAGTCGAGAAACCATGGGCATATAAATGTCAGTATCTTCCGGTACGTCGAGAGTAATTGCCAGCGTTGCCTCCCGGGCGAGTGGTGTACCGGCGGAGGTAAGGGCTATCACCATCGCGTCGTTTTCCCGTGCTAACTGCGCCAGTTCAACCAGATTTTTGGTTCTTCCGGTGTGAGAAATCAGCACAACCACGTCTCCGTCGCTACAATTCATACAACTCATGCGTTGCAGCACGATATCGTCGGAGTAAACCACCGGAACATTAAAGCGAAAAAACTTATTCATCGCATCGTGGGCGACGGCAGCCGAAGAGCCCAGACCGAAAAAGGCGATTTTCTTGGCCTGAGTCAGGAGATCGACAGCACGGTTGACGGCAGATTTGTCCAGCGAGTGACGGACGTGATCGAGCGTGGCCATTGCCGACTCAAATATTTTCCCCGTGTATGATTCAACGCTGTCATCTTCATTAACGTTGCGATTAACATAGGGCGTGCCATTTGCCAGGCTTTGCGCCAGATGGAGTTTAAAATCAGGAAAACCGCGGGTGTCTATGCTGCGACAGAAACGATTCACCGTTGGTTCGCTAACATTGGCCTCAAGCGCCAGAGCAGCAATACTCGAATGGATCGCGTTGTCAGGCGAAGCAAGAATGACCTCGGCGACTTTTCGTTCTGATTTGCTCAAATGTTCCAGTTGAGACTGGATTTTTTCCAGCATATTCATGATGTAAAGAGACTCACGGTAATGACGATTTCCGCATTGAAAGAAATCGAAATGCAGTTTGGTCTGATATTACGCCTGTGTGTCGTATTAATGACAAAAGCGGATAAAAAAGTTGTCATTTTTTTTCATTACATGATCGGTGTCAGATTTTTTTCGAATGAAAAAACATCATTAACGATGATTTTTTTATCAGTTTTGCTGCACTTTACGCGGTTTAATCGTAATCGCACGAGTGGATAAGCGTTTACAGTTTTCGCAAGCTCGTAAAAGCAGTACAGTGCACCGTAAGAAAATTACAAGTATACCCAGGCTTAAGTACCGGGTTAGTTAACTTAAGGAGAATGACATGGCGGTAACGCAAACAGCCCAGGCTTGTGACCTGGTCATTTTCGGCGCGAAAGGCGACCTTGCGCGTCGTAAACTGCTGCCTTCCCTGTATCAACTGGAAAAAGCCGGTCAGCTCAACCCGGATACCCGTATTATCGGCGTAGGGCGTGCTGACTGGGATAAAGCGGCATATACAAAAGTTGTTCGCGAGGCGCTCGAAACTTTCATGAAAGAAACCATTGATGAAGGTTTATGGGACACACTGAGTGCGCGTCTGGATTTTTGTAATCTTGACGTCAATGATACGGCTGCATTCGGTCGTCTCGGCGCGATGCTGGATCAAAAAAATCGTATCACCATTAACTATTTTGCCATGCCACCAAGCACCTTTGGCGCGATCTGCAAAGGGCTGGGCGAGGCAAAACTGAACGCCAAACCAGCGCGCGTAGTCATGGAGAAACCGCTGGGGACGTCGCTGGCGACCTCGCGTGAAATCAACGATCAGGTAGGCGAATACTTCGAGGAGTGTCAGGTTTACCGTATCGACCACTATCTGGGTAAAGAAACGGTACTGAACCTGCTGGCGCTAC
Source organism: Escherichia sp. B1147 (assembly GCF_001660175.1). Classification (NCBI taxonomy): domain Bacteria; kingdom Pseudomonadati; phylum Pseudomonadota; class Gammaproteobacteria; order Enterobacterales; family Enterobacteriaceae; genus Escherichia; species Escherichia sp. B1147. Next base: position 198,951 of record NZ_LFHY01000013.1, on the reverse strand, counting down.
GTTTTGCTAACTCCCTGTTTGTGAACAACTGGGACAATCGCACTATTGATCATGTTGAGATCACGGTGGCAGAAGAGGTTGGGATCGAAGGGCGCTGGGGCTATTTTGATAAAGCCGGTCAGATGCGCGATATGATCCAGAACCACCTGCTACAAATTCTCTGCATGATTGCGATGTCTCCGCCGTCTGACCTGAGCGCCGACAGCATCCGTGATGAAAAAGTGAAAGTACTGAAGTCATTGCGCCGAATTGACCGCACCAATGTGCGTGAAAAAACAGTACGCGGGCAATACACCGCAGGCTTCGCCCAGGGCAAAAAAGTGCCGGGCTATCTGGAAGAAGAGGGCGCGAACAAAAGCAGTAACACTGAAACCTTCGTGGCGATCCGTGTCGACATTGATAACTGGCGCTGGGCTGGCGTACCGTTCTACCTGCGTACCGGTAAACGTCTGCCGACTAAATGCTCTGAAGTGGTGGTCTATTTCAAAACGCCTGAACTGAATCTGTTTAAAGAGTCGTGGCAGGATCTGCCGCAGAACAAACTGACTATCCGTCTGCAACCCGATGAGGGCGTGGATATCCAGGTACTTAATAAAGTCCCGGGTCTTGACCACAAACATAACCTGCAAATCACTAAGCTGGATCTGAGCTATTCAGAAACATTTAATCAGACGCATCTGGCTGATGCTTACGAACGTCTGCTGCTGGAAACGATGCGCGGTATTCAGGCGTTGTTTGTGCGTCGTGATGAAGTGGAAGAAGCGTGGAAATGGGTGGATTCTATTACTGAAGCCTGGGCGATGGACAACGATGCACCGAAACCGTATCAGGCCGGAACCTGGGGACCGGTTGCTTCGGTGGCGATGATTACCCGTGATGGCCGCTCCTGGAATGAGTTTGAGTAAGATCTCGACTTATCCTTACGGATTATTTTACCGGTAACATGATCTTGCACAGATTGTAGAACAATTTTTACACTTTCAGGCCTCGCGTGGATTCACCCGCGGGGCTTTTTTTATTACACTGACTGAAACGTTTCTGCCCTATGAGCTCCGGTTACAGGCGTTTCACTCATAAATCTTCTGAATGAAACGCGTTGTGAATCACCCTGCTCTGACAACTCAATTTCAGGAGCCTTTATGAATCCACAATTGTTACGCGTAACAAATCGAATCATTGAACGTTCGCGCGAAAGTCGTTCTGCTTACCTCGCCCGGATAGAACAAGCGAAAACCTCGACCGTTCATCGTTCGCAGTTGGCATGTGGTAACCTGGCACACGGTTTCGCCGCTTGCCAGCCAGAAGACAAAGCCTCCCTGAAAAGCATGTTGCGTAACAATATCGCTATCATCACCTCCTACAACGACATGCTCTCTGCCCACCAGCCTTATGAACACTATCCGGAGATTATTCGTAAAGCACTGCATGAAGCCAACGCGGTTGGTCAGGTTGCGGGTGGTGTTCCGGCGATGTGTGATGGTGTAACTCAGGGGCAGGACGGTATGGAACTGTCGCTGTTAAGCCGCGAAGTCATTGCGATGTCTGCGGCGGTGGGGCTGTCCCATAACATGTTTGATGGCGCGCTGTTCCTCGGTGTGTGCGACAAGATTGTCCCAGGGCTGACGATGGCAGCACTGTCGTTCGGTCATCTGCCAGCGGTGTTTGTGCCGTCTGGTCCGATGGCAAGCGGGTTGCCAAATAAAGAAAAAGTGCGTATTCGCCAGCTTTATGCCGAAGGGAAGGTGGATCGTATGGCGCTGCTGGAGTCAGAAGCGGCGTCTTATCATGCCCCAGGCACATGTACTTTCTACGGTACTGCCAACACCAACCAGATGGTGGTGGAGTTTATGGGAATGCAACTGCCGGGATCTTCTTTTGTTCATCCGGATTCCCCGTTGCGTGATGCACTCACTGCAGCCGCTGCGCGCCAGGTTACACGCATGACCGGCAACGGTAATGAATGGATGCCGATCGGTAAAATGATCGACGAGAAAGTGGTAGTGAATGGCATTGTTGCGTTGCTGGCGACCGGTGGCTCAACTAACCACACAATGCACCTGGTAGCGATGGCACGTGCGGCGGGTATTCAGATTAACTGGGATGACTTCTCTGATCTTTCTGATGTCGTACCTCTGATGGCGCGTTTGTATCCAAATGGTCCGGCCGATATTAACCACTTCCAGGCGGCGGGGGGCGTACCGGTTCTGGTGCGTGAACTGCTCAAGGCGGGTCTGTTGCATGAAGATGTCAATACAGTGGCAGGCTTTGGTCTTTCGCGCTATACCCTCGAACCGTGGCTGAATAACGGCGAGCTGGACTGGCGTGAAGGCGCAGAAAAATCACTCGACAGCAATGTGATAGCTTCCTTCGAACAACCTTTCTCTCATCATGGCGGGACAAAAGTGTTAAGCGGTAACCTGGGGCGTGCCGTCATGAAAACCTCTGCTGTGCCGGTTGAAAACCAGATAATTGAAGCGCCTGCTGTTGTGTTTGAGAGCCAGCATGACGTTATGCCGGCCTTTGAAGCAGGTTTGCTGGACCGCGATTGTGTGGTTGTTGTCCGTCATCAGGGACCAAAAGCGAACGGAATGCCAGAATTACATAAACTCATGCCGCCACTTGGTGTATTATTGGACCGGTGTTTCAAAATTGCGTTAGTTACTGATGGACGACTCTCTGGTGCTTCAGGTAAAGTGCCGTCAGCTATCCACGTAACACCAGAAGCCTACGATGGCGGGTTGCTGGCGAAAGTGCGCGATGGAGACATCATTCGTGTGAATGGACAGACAGGCGAACTGACGTTGCTGGTAGACGAAGCGGAACTGGCAGCTCGCGAACCACACATTCCTGACCTGAGCGCGTCACGCGTGGGAACAGGACGTGAATTATTCAGCGCTTTGCGTGAAAAACTGTCCGGTGCTGAACAGGGCGCAACCTGTATCACTTTTTAAGACGACAAAATTTGTAATCAGGCGAGAGAAAACTCTGATGAAAAACTGGAAAACAAGTGCAGAATCAATCCTGACCACCGGCCCGGTAGTACCGGTTATCGTGGTAAATAAACTGGAACACGCGGTGCCAATGGCAAAAGCGTTGGTTGCTGGTGGGGTGCGCGTTCTGGAAGTGACTCTGCGTACGGCGTGTGCAGTTGATGCTATCCGTGCTATCGCCAAAGAAGTACCGGAAGCGATTGTGGGTGCCGGTACGGTGCTGAATCCGCAGCAACTGGCAGAAGTGACTGAAGCGGGCGCACAGTTCGCAATCAGCCCAGGTCTGACTGAACCACTGCTGAAAGCGGCGACAGAAGGTACGATTCCTCTGATTCCAGGTATCAGCACTGTTTCCGAACTGATGCTGGGTATGGACTACGGCCTGAAAGAGTTCAAATTCTTCCCGGCAGAAGCTAACGGTGGCGTGAAAGCACTGCAGGCGATTGCGGGTCCGTTCTCCCAGGTGCGTTTCTGCCCGACTGGCGGTATTTCTCCGGCTAACTACCGTGATTACCTGGCGCTGAAAAGCGTACTGTGTATTGGTGGCTCCTGGCTGGTTCCGGCAGATGCGCTGGAAGCGGGCGATTACGACCGCATTACTAAGCTGGCGCGTGAAGCAGTCGAAGGCGCGAAGCTGTAACAGTCAAAATGCCCGATCATGGAGCGGGCATTTTTGAGGATGATGACAAACGCGACATTGCCTGATGCGCTATGCTTATCAGGCCTACGAGTGATTCGTAATATATTGAATTTATAAGATTTTGTAGGTCAGATAAGGCGTTCACGTCCCATCTGACATGAAAAATGCGCACTTTGTCAGCAATCTGAAATGCCCGATCGTGAATCGGGCATTTTTATAGCGTGTTTTTGTCAGATTTAACCTTGTACTTTTACCTGTGCCGCGGCGTGCTTTGCGCGCTCAATCGATTCATCAACACTCTCTGCGGTCGCCAGTGCTACCCCCAGACGACGGCTGCCATCAATTTCCGGCTTACCAAATAAACGAATCTGGAAACCTGCGCCTACGGCATTCTGCACGTTATCAAACGTGACATTCTGACTAGTCAGTTGCGGCAGGATAACGGCTGAAGCGGCAGGACCATACTGGCGAATCCCGCCCACCGGCAGTCCCAGGAAAGCACGCACATGTAGGGCAAACTCAGAAAGATCCTGAGAAATTAACGTCACCATCCCGGTGTCATGCGGGCGAGGGGAGACTTCACTGAAAATCACCTCATCACCACAGACAAACAACTCGACACCAAACAGACCATAACCACCCAGTGCAAGCACCACCTTGCGGGCAATCTCCTGCGCACGTTCGAGGGCCAGTGGGCTCATTTGCTGCGGTTGCCAGGATTCACGATAGTCGCCATCTTCCTGGCGATGACCTACAGGCGCACAGAAATGAACACCATCCACCGCGCTGACGGTTAGCAGGGTAATTTCGAAATCAAACTTAACGACGCCTTCAACAATCACACGGCCCGCTCCGGCGCGGCCGCCTTGCTGGGCGTACTCCCATGCCTGAGTCAGCTGTTCGGCAGAGCGAATAAACGTCTGCCCCTTACCGGAAGAGCTCATCACCGGTTTAACAATGCAGGGATAGCCAATGGCGGCGACCGCCTCGCGGAAAAGACTTTCGCTATCAGCAAAACGATAAGTTGAAGTGGGAAGCTGAAGCTCTTCCGCTGCCAGACGACGAATACCTTCGCGGTTCATCGTCAATTGTGTTGCACGCGCGCAGGGGACAACATTCAGCCCTTCCTCTTCAAGCTGGATCAGCATATCGGTGGCAATAGCTTCGATTTCCGGCACGATATAATGTGGTTTTTCCAGTTCAACCACACGGCGCAATGCGTCGCCATCCAGCATATTAATGACATGGGAGCGGTGGGCGACATGCATGGCGGGCGCGTCGGCATAGCGATCAACCGCAATCACCTCTACGCCGAGTCGTTGACATTCAATTGCCACTTCTTTACCCAGTTCACCGGAACCTAATAACATCACGCGAGTTGCTGCCGGACGCAGCGCAGTGCCTAATAACGTCATAACGAATATCCCCTGATTAATTCCGCGTGAAGTATAAACGAAAACGTTTGCGCGTGTCTTTATTGCTTGATTGCTTGCGTTGATTTCTCGACTGAAAAGAAATATACTGTATAAAATTACAGTTATAATGAGAGGCTGCAAATGGCGGTTGAAGTTAAATACGTAGTCATTCGTGAGGGCGAAGAGAAGATGTCGTTTACCAGCAAAAAGGAAGCCGATGCTTATGACAAAATGCTCGATACAGCGGATCTACTCGACACATGGTTGGCTAATTCTCCGGTGACAATGGAAGACGAGCAGCGTGAAGCGCTTTCTTTGTGGTTGGCAGAACAAAAAGATGTGCTTAGTACCATTCTGAAAACCGGTAAATTACCTTCTCCTCAGGTGGTCGAGACTGACACGGATGGGGAAGGTGAAACCCGCGCAGCCTGAAGCAACTTGCGCTCCTGATAATTTGTACCATGCTTTCTCCTGAATCATTGTGCTATGGAGAAAAACATGAAAAAAAGAGGAGCGTTGTTGGGGCTGTTGTTGGTTTCCGCCTGTGCATCAGTTTTTGCTGCCAATAACGAAACCAGCAAGTCGGTAACTTTCCCAAAATGTGAAGGTTTGGATGCAGCCGGAATTGCTGCGAGTGTAAAACGTGATTATCAGCAAAACCGCGTTGCGCGTTGGGCCGACGATCAAAAAATCGTCGGTCAGGCCGATCCTGTGGCGTGGGTTAGTTTGCAGGATATTCAGGGTAAAGATGACAAATGGTCAGTGCCGTTGACCGTACGCGGTAAAAGTGCCGATATTCATTATCTGGTTAATGTGGACTGTAAAGCGGGAATCGCGGAGTATCAGCGGCGTTAATGGCTTCTGGTAATTCGGTTGACCGTTGGCGGATGCGGCGCGAGCGCCTTATCCGCCTAACAACGCGCCAGAGCCGTAGGCCTGATAAGACGCCACAGCGTCTCATCGGGCAATCAGCATCAAACAAAGCCACCCAAAACGTTAAACCACTATCACCTAAAACCCTCTTTACTGCCCGATATACAGTAATCACCTTACCTGACGCGAATTTCCTGTGAGGACTGCTTTCCGTCCCGCTTATTTGCGCATCTTTTGTCTCTATATACACTTTCTGACATCCTCATTCGCTATGCTGTTGCCATTAAAATGGTGAATTGAGGAGCAAACATGGCTAACTGGTTAAATCAACTGCAATCCCTTCTTGGGCAAAGCAGTTCTTCCTCTTCGTCTACAGATCAGGGATTGGGCAAACTTTTAGTCCCCGGCGCATTAGGCGGGTTGGCAGGACTGCTGGTTGCGAATAAATCAGCACGTAAACTATTAACGAAATACGGTACAAACGCGTTGCTGGTCGGCGGCGGAGCGGTTGCCGGTACAGTACTGTGGAACAAATACAAAGATAAAATTCGTGCGGCGCATCAGAACGAACCGCAATTCGGCACCCAAAGTACGCCGCTGGATGAACGTACAGAACGTTTAATCCTGGCCCTGGTTTTTGCTGCCAAAAGCGATGGTCATATCGATAGTAAAGAACGCGCTGCTATCGACCAGCAATTGCGTGAAGCTGGTGTTGAAGAGCAGGGGCGTGTACTTATCGAACAGGCAATCGAGCAACCGTTGGACCCGCAGCGCCTGGCCCAGGGGATTCGCAACGAAGAAGAGGCGCTGGAGATCTATTTCCTGAGCTGTGCGGCTATTGATATTGACCATTTCATGGAGCGCAGTTACCTGAATGCACTGGGGGATGCGCTGAAAATTCCCCAGGAAGTCCGTGAAGGAATTGAACGCGATCTCGAACAGCAAAAACGTACTTTGTCTGAATAATATATCACTCCGTATAGCCTGATATGTCGGTGTATCGGGCTATACAAAACCGCACAGCTATTTGAGCGAATTAATTTTCGCAGGCTACATCCTTTCGATTTTCACGCCATTACCTGTCATCATCTAAGCAATGACTACCCTGTTTCGCTTGCATCCCCGGTGAGTTTTGCCACCCTTATAAGATGTTTCAACCAGAAAGAACAATAACATGCTACCACAAGCTGCTCGAATTCCCCACGCTATGACGCTTCATGGCGATACGCGCATCGATAATTACTACTGGCTGCGGGACGACTCACGCTCGCAGCCGGAAGTGCTGGATTACCTGCAACAAGAAAATAGTTACGGTCATCAGGTCATGGCTTCGCAACAAGCCTTGCAGGATCGGATATTAAAAGAAATCATTGACCGAATACCGCAAAGAGAAGTCTCTGCACCTTACGTCAAAAATGGCTATCGCTACCGACATATTTATGAACCTGGTTGTGAATATGCTATCTACCAGCGTCAGTCGGCGTTCAGTGAAGAGTGGGACGAGTGGGAGACTCTGCTCGATGCGAACAAACGGGCGGCGCACAGTGAATTTTATTCAATGGGCGGAATGGCGATTACGCCCGATAACACGATTATGGCACTTGCAGAAGATTTCCTTTCCCGACGCCAGTACGGTATCCGTTTTCGTAATCTGGAAACGGGCAACTGGTATCCCGAACTGCTGGATAACGTGGAACCCAGCTTTGTCTGGGCGAATGACTCCTGGACATTTTATTATGTTCGCAAGCATCCGGTGACGTTGTTGCCGTATCAGGTCTGGCGGCATGCCATTGGCACTCCAGCATCTGAAGACAAACTGATTTACGAAGAAAAAGACGATACCTTTTATGTCAGCCTGCATAAAACGACATCGAAACACTATGTGGTTATTCATCTTGCCAGCGCCACTACCAGCGAAGTTCGTTTGCTGGATGCAGAGCTGGCCGATGCCGAGCCGTTTGTCTTTTTACCGCGTCGCAAAGATCACGAATACAGTCTTGATCACTACCAGCATCGGTTTTATCTGCGCTCCAACCGCAACGGCAAAAATTTTGGCTTATACCGTACCCGCATGCGTGATGAGCAACAGTGGGAAGAGTTAATCCCGCCGCGCGATAACATCATGCTCGAAGGCTTTACGCTGTTTACTGACTGGTTGGTGGTTGAAGAGCGTCAGCGTGGATTAACCAGTCTGCGGCAAATCAACCGCAAAACGCGGGAGGTTATCGGCATTGCCTTTGATGATCCGGCTTATGTCACCTGGATTGCCTATAACCCGGAACCTGAAACTTCACGATTGCGTTATGGCTATTCCTCCATGACCACGCCAGATACTTTGTTTGAGCTGGATATGGATACTGGCGAGCGTCGGGTACTAAAACAAACGGAAGTTCCCGGTTTCGATGCGGCGAATTATCGCAGCGAACACTTGTGGATCACCGCTCGTGATGGCGTCGAAGTGCCTGTTTCGCTGGTCTATCATCGCAAGCATTTCCAGAAAGGCCACAACCCGCTGCTGGTATACGGATATGGTTCTTACGGCGCAAGCATTGATGCCGATTTCAGTTCTAGCCGCCTGAGTTTGTTGGATCGCGGTTTTGTCTACGCCATTGTCCATGTCCGTGGCGGTGGTGAGCTGGGGCAGCAATGGTACGAAGACGGTAAATTCCTGAAAAAGAAAAATACCTTTAATGACTATCTCGATGCCTGCGACGCATTGTTAAAACTGGGCTACGGTTCACCTTCACTCTGTTATGCGATGGGAGGCAGTGCTGGCGGTATGTTAATGGGCGTTGCAATTAATGAGCGCCCCGAGCTATTCCACGGCGTGATTGCTCAGGTACCGTTTGTTGATGTAGTAACAACGATGCTTGATGAGTCGATTCCTCTTACTACCGGCGAATTTGAAGAGTGGGGAAATCCGCAGGATCCGCAATATTATGAGTATATGAAAAGCTATAGCCCGTATGACAATGTCACCGCCCAGACGTATCCGCATCTGCTGGTAACGACCGGTTTACACGACTCACAGGTGCAATACTGGGAACCGGCAAAATGGGTGGCTAAGTTGCGCGAGCTTAAAACTGATAACAATCTATTACTGCTTTGTACCGACATGGATTCAGGGCATGGCGGTAAATCCGGGCGTTTTAAATCCTACGAAGGCGTGGCAATGGAATATGCTTTTCTGATAGCCCTGGCGCAGGGGACATTACTAGGCCAATCAGCGGTTTAAGCATTCTCCAGATAATGCTTCAAGGTTAAACGTAACTCCGGGCTCATGCTGTCAAGGTTGTTAAATAACCAGCGCAGATAGCCCGGATCGCGCTTTGCAACGTCTGATACGGCTTTGCCGCGATACTTGCCAAACGTGAACGTCGTCAACAACGACGGACGCCCGGTGATATCCGCCATTTGCTCCGCTGTCCAGCCGGATGTGTTCATAATATCGATAAGCAGGGCTGCGGTAATATAGCAATCATACAGCGCGCGGTGGTGATGCAAACCCGATGGTGTCTGGACATTCAGCTTGCGTGATTTATACAGCGCCATATTGCTGTACTTGATTCCTGGCCACAAACGACGAGCCAGTTTCATGGTGCAAATCCACTCTCCGGGCATTTCTGGCAATACCCGGCGGTCAAAACTGGCATTGTGGGCGACATACCATTCGCTACCGTAATAGTGTGGGATAACTTCTTCAATCCACGGTTTGTCGGCAACCATGGACTCTGTAATACGGTGAATCGCCATGGCTTGTGGGCTGATGGGGCGGTCGGGACGCACCAGGTGGCTCATAGGGTTGACGATTTTCCCGTTAACAACATCAACAGAGGCAATTTCAACGATCCCTCCCTGCAAACCGCAGGTTTCTGTATCGATAATGCGCAACATGGTCATGCTCCAGGAAGAAAACGCCTAGCGTAATGGAATGATATCGCCTTGCCAACCCTGCGAAGAGCGCTGACCAACCAACAAAAGCGAACCGCGATCGGCGCGGACGATAAGGCGACCATGTTCGTCCCACAGTGCGCTGTTACCGCGGGCGTTCGCCATTAGTACGGCGATGGAGTATTGATGTGAGAAAAACTCTAAGCGTCGGGTCGAAGCCATTATGTCAGGTTCACCGATGCATTGCCCGGTTGTAAAAAGTGAACAAGTCGGGTCCATGTCAATACCTTCCGGTTGTCCATCCACTACAGTGATGGTTTTAGAAAGCTGATCCAGACATGCACCATGACTTTGATGATAAATTCCTGGCGTTTTCATCCAGGGGGCGAATACTGCAATACCGCGAATAAAACGCTCATTATATTCAACGGGAAGGCCCGCAATAATGGTCATTCGCGTGGTTGTTGCTGCATAACAAAGCGGGTCTAAAAGCGAGAGGTCGGGTGGAGACGGAAGCGCACGTCGTTTGTAATCACATCCCAGTAGAGAAAGCGAGGGAAAAACCAACAGTTCGCACTGGTGTCTTGCGGCAGCCCTCACGAACTCCAGATGATGGGCTACCTGTTCAGTGAGTGAAGCATTACGAGGCTCATACTGCGCTGCTGCAACTTTCCAGTACGACATGATGACTTCCTTTTCATAGTGTCTGCGAATAGTGGTGAGTATGAGAAAATACTTATAATTTAGCAGGCACCATGTAAGAAAGTGTAACTTAATATAAGATTTATTTAAGTTTGGGCTCGTAAGGTAAACGTGACAGATTTACAGAGGCGAGACGGTGGGCGATAAGGCGCTCACGAAACCAGCTGCGCAAGTGTTCAGGTTGTTCACGTTCAACGGCTTCAGCAATCACCGGCATATTGTACCGTTCTTTAAATGCTACTCCGGCAGCGGCCAGATCGACATTTACTTTATCCATTTCAGTTTGATCCAGTTTGGCCAGATTCTTCAGCATGCTGTGTCTCCTCGTTAATTGCGGGCAAAAGTTACTAAGAGTCAGCCAGGATGGCAAGCCTGAATTGATGATCCTCGACTCTCTCATTAGACAAGGTTATGCTCTGTAAAAAACTCATTACAAAAAGGAATAGATAATATGGTTTCAACTGCGCGTTCTCTTCGTCATACACTGGCAATAATTGCCGTTTCGCTGGCGGCGCCTTCCGTCTGGGCACATGCGCATCTGACGCACCAGTATCCCGCGGCGAATGCGGCGGTGACCGCTGCCCCACAGGCCATTACTTTAAATTTCTCTGAAGGTATTGAACCTGGATTCAGTGGGGCCAAAATCATCGGCCCAAAAAATGAAAATGTTAAAACATTACCCGCGAAGCGTAATGAACAAGACACAAAGCAATTGATCGTTCCGCTTGCCGACGCTCTGAATCCCGGAAGTTATACCGTTGACTGGCATGTCGTTTCGGTGGATGGGCATAAAACCAAAGGGCAGTACACCTTTACTGTGAAATAAAGCATGCTAGCGCTTACCTGGGTCGCATTGCGATTTATCCATTTTATCTCTCTGATGCTGGTTTTTGGCTTCGCGATGTACGGGGCATGGTTGGCACCAGTGACAATTCGTCGATTATTGACGAAGCGTTTTTTGCGTTTACAACAGCAGGCAGCTGCATGGAGTTTGATCAGTGCCGCAGCGATGTTCGCCGTTCAGGGTGGGTTGATGGGCGCGGGATGGCCAGATGTAGTTTCGCTGAGTATCTGGCTGTCGGTGTTACAAACGCAGTTCGGAGGCGTCTGGCTCTGGCAAATCGTTCTCGCACTCGTTACGTTGACCGTCGTCCTGATGCAACCACGGAATATGCTGCGGTTACTGTTTATGCTGATCTCCGCGCAATTTATCCTGATGGCGGGGATGGGACACGCGACATTACATGAAGGATTAACCGCAAAAATTCATCAGACCAATCATGCCGTACATCTTATCTGTGCTGCAGCATGGTTTGGAGGGCTACTGCCGGTTATCTGGTGTATGCGCCTGGTGAAAGGGCGCTGGAGAAGCCACGCCATTCATGCGCTGATGCGTTTTTCCTGGTGCGGACATTTTGCTGTCATTGGCGTGCTGGTGAGTGGTGTGCTCAATGCATTATTAATCACGGGATTTCCCCCCACGCTTGCCACTTACTGGGGCCAACTCTTATTGCTCAAAGTCATACTGGTTATGATTATGGTGGTCATCGCGCTGGCAAATCGTTATGTCCTGGTCCCAAGAATGCGGCATGACGAAGTCCGGGCAGTTCCCTGGTTTGTATGGATGACTCAACTCGAATGGGCGATAGGTGCGGTGGTACTGGTGATTATCAGCCTGCTTGCAACTCTGGAACCGTTTTGATGGATTACGATAAATGATGAAAAAAAGTATATTGGCGTTTTTGTTGCTCACCAGTTCCACAGCGGTGCTGGCGGCTCCTCAGGTGATTACCGTCAGCCGTTTTGAAATTGGCAAAGACAAATGGGCGTTTAATCGCGAAGAAGTGATGTTGACATGCCGACCGGGTAATGCGCTGTATGTCATTAATCCCAGCACCCTGGTGCAATACCCTTTGAACGATGTTGCGCAAAAAGAGGTTTCCAGCGGGAAGACTAAGGCCCAGCCTATTTCAGTGATCCAGATTGACGATCCCAACAAACCTGGTGAAAAAATGAGCCTGACGCCATTTATAGAACGAGCTGAAAAACTCTGCTAATTACCTGAATTAGCCTTTTGATTTCCCAAAAAAACGCCGGGGATCTTTTATCAGACCGGGCGTTTTTTACTTTTTAAAGGATGATAAAGACGCTTTTTTCTGACCACTTTTCATGTGGACTGGAAAACCTGGCGTCGTCATCTATTCTTAAAGGGCAAGGCAACTAAGCCTGCATTAATGCCAACTTTTAGCGCACGGCTCTCTCCCAAGAGCCATTTCCCTGGACCGAATACAGGAATCGTATTCGGTCTCTTTTTATCTATAAAGCCAACGGATGAATACATCACTGTTTTCCCTGTGCTGACTTCACAATCAACCATAACACACACTCTACTGCTTCAGTCCAGCCTTTTTTAACATTTATGTTAAAATAATGTGACCTTCTGCGCGGGAGTAAAAAATTGATGAAAGAGGCAGGCCGCACCTATCAGAAAATTGATGGCAGCCATTGGCGACATATCTGGTTGGTAGGGGATATTCATGGCTGCCTTGGGCTACTGCGTATCAAATTATGGCACTGCCGTTTTGACCCGTGGCAAGACTTATTGATCTCGGTAGGTGATGTTATTGATCGTGGTCCGGAGAGTTTGCGTTGTCTTCAACTACTGGAGCAACGCTGGGTTAGAGCGGTAAGAGGTAATCATGAGCAGATGGCGATAGATGCACTGGCCGCGCAGCAGATGTCTTTATGGTATATGAACGGTGGCGACTGGTTTGCTGCGCTGACAGATAAACAACAGAAGCAAGCAGAAAGGGCACTCGAAAAATGCCAGCATTTGCCTTTTATTCTTGAATTAAACAGTTGCACGGGCAAACATGTTATTGCCCATGCTGATTATCCAGACGACATTTATCAATGGCAAAAGGAAGTCGATTTGCACCAGGTATTGTGGAGTCGTTCGCGATTACGTGAAGGCCAAAAAGGGCAGGGAATTAGCGGTGCTGACCATTTCTGGTTTGGCCATACGCCATTACCTCATCGTGTAGATATTGGAAACTTGCATTATATAGACACCGGCGCCGTCTTCGGAGGGACACTCACGGTGGAACAACTCCAGTAACTAAAAGTTACTGTACTCCTGTGCGGGCCGCCAGAACCCATCAATAAAATCCTCAACAGGAAAGCAGCCACCGTGGCGGATCCGTTGATCGTCCATTGAGTAGATGCACTGCTGTTCCGTGTTGTAAACGTCAACAACAATATCTTCACAGCCAGCGTCCAGATAGCAAACAAAAAGTACCAGCGCGAACATTTCATCCTCGAAGTGTGGTGCCGTACCGTTAAGTTTAGGAGAGTATTTTACTTCGGGGAAATAACCAGAATAAATAACCCGCCATGCCGACGGGTTCTTTTTGGATCAGGCAAGACGCATAATCCAGGCATCAGACTTTTGATCGTAGCGGGTACGGTACAGGACAGAGTGTTCGCCGTTCAGTAGAGCTGGAATGCTGGTTTCGGCGTCCCAGGCATCCAGTTGCATACACAAATCGGGGTCAGATTTACAAGGAATCGTTAATGTTCGATCGCCTGGCGATTCGCCGTGTAACTCACCGTCATCGATTTCAAAAGCGCCTATGCGCACACTGGTTTTCATCTTCGTGCTCTCCGTTTATCTGCCGGTTGTGGTACGACCAGTCCGATCGCACCATTTTTCAGCGTAGTCAAGGCAGTGAGATTCGCCAGTCAAAACGTGCGCTTTTTTTGTGCGCAGTCAGGCGTTACCAGTAAACAGTTTTCCGTCACGTACCAGTTCCCGTGGGTAACTGTTTTTCAGTCGCGAGCCAATACGTTTGGCTAAACCTATTGGCTGATGCTGGAAGGTTACCAGCACATCATCTGTAGTTGGCGCGGTTTGCGGGTAAACATCGCGCCCGCGATACCACTCTTCCGCTTCCTGTGGTGTCAGTTCAAACGCGTTAGCATGGGCGACTGAGGCAAGAGCAATGACAGCTTCATGCTGCCAGCGATAACCTTTGTTATGCATTTCGGCAAGCTTAATTCCCAGACGGGAAAACCGGACTTTACCGATCAACGCTTCAATGCCCACCGGGAATAACCAGAGTTCTTTATCGCGCTGCCAGAGGCGCAGATTTTCATCCCAGTTTAAGCCGACACTCGCAGCTGCCTGCCGAATTTGTGCGGATTCGCGATCTTTCACAGGGCTAAAAGGGAAATTACCCACTTTGTATTTCGGCGCGGGTAAGGCAGGAATCGACTGTGTTTTGCGCAGACGGGCAACGAAGAAGCCTTCGCAGTCGTAAATTTGTGGGAAAACGTGCAAAAAGCCTTCTTCGGTCAGCGCCTTGTCCGCGCCTGGGAAGAGATTGCCAAGCGGTAAAAACTCTACTGCGTCGGGGTAAGTCTCTTTCAGCCACAGACAAACGGCTTCGTTTTCTTCCTTGTTTAAGGTACAGGTTGAGTAGACCAGCGTACCGCCAGGACGTAATGCGTGAAAGGCACTGTCTATCAGTTCCCGCTGGGTCGCAGCAATTTGCTGATTGCTTTCCGGTGACCAGTTTTTCAGTGCGTCGGGATCTTTACGCACCACGCCTTCGCCAGAGCAGGGGGCGTCCAGTAAAATGGCATCGAACATTTCTGGTAGCGCAGCACCAAAGACGCGGCCATCAAAATGAGTCAGCGCAACATTACTTATGCCACAGCGGCTGATATTGGCATGTAACACTTTTACCCGGCTGGCGGAAAACTCATTGGCAAGAATCGCCCCTTCGTTATTCATGCGAGCGGCAATTTGCGTGGTTTTTGAACCAGGCGCGGCGGCAACATCCATCATCCGCTGCGGGGAGTTACCCTCGGCAAACAACGCCGCAACGGGCAACATTGAACTGGCTTCCTGGATGTAAAACAGACCGCTTAAATGTTCAGCGGTACTGCCCAACGGCAATGTCTCTTCATCATCGCGTTCAATCCAGAAACCTTCATCACACCAGGGAATCGGCGTTAGCGTCCAGCCGTAAGACGCGGTTAATTGCAGGAAATCAGCAACGGAGATTTTCAGGGTATTTACGCGAATGCTGCGGCGCAACGGGCGCTGACAGGCGGCGAGAAAATCATCAAAAGAGAGCGCCGAAGGCATGGCTTCACGCATTTGCGTCAGAAAGGCGTCCGGGAAATAAACGGTTTGTTGGGCCACGAGTATGTACCACTGGCAAAAAAACAGGCGCGCAGTTTAGCATAAACGCTCCGGCGCAGGCACGCCGGAGCTATGTGGCTTATCGTGGCAGTGCCGTTCCCCATTCACGCCACTCTTTCGGTTCACTTTCCAGCAACAGGAAATGTTTGCCTTCCTGGGCTTTCGGTGCCAGCGGCGTGCCTGGCGGTGTGGCAAAGGCGATCCCGCCACGGATAAACTGATTAAAGGTGCCGGTTTTCACCACGCCGCCCGTCAGACCGAAGTCCAGACTGTAGCCCGAAGCTAGCCAGAAGACGGAGTTGTTACGCACCAGGTGCTGGTAACGTTTACTGATGCGCATCGCAATCATCACCCGATCCGACAATGTTCCCAGCGTCATTCCGGTGACTGTACCTACTTCCAGACCACGGAACAGTACTGGTGTACCAATACCTAACGAACCGACTTCGGGCGCTTCGACAATAATGCTTAAGCCATCAAGGTAACGAGAATCAGTAATGGTAGCTTCCTGCAACTCAAAGTCACGGCGAGGATTACCCCGACCTGGTTCGACGTTGATATACGGCTGGAGTAGCGTATCAAGATGCTCAACGCCTGCCGCTGAAATTTGCGGTGTGACCACCGAGAAGCGCGTACCACCGCGGGCGAAGGTCTGGACATATTCCGGATAGAGCACCGCTTTTGCCTGCACTTCATTGTGTGCGGTGATCAGATCCAGCGTCTGGATTTGCCCGATATCAATCCCGAGATAGCGAATTGGCATCCCGATCGCCAGTTTTCCGGCATCGAAAGCGTGGAGCGTAATCTGCCCACCGACCGCACGAGCGGCTGTTTCTGACGCATACAGAATTCGCTTATCGCCTTTGCGCTGACTGGCGCTGGCGCCGCTGAGATTATCGAAGCTGATGGCTCCCTTTAACGCCCGTGAAAGCGGTGATGCCTGAACGGTCAGGCCGCTGCCGTTAAGTTGAACTTTCGCGCCGCCTTCTGCCCAGAACACGCTGTTACTGGTCAGCAGGTTGCGATACTCCGGCTTAATATGCAGATCGATATCAAACGCGTTAGCTCGCGGACGTACGGTAATAACTTCACCGACTTCAAATTTGCGGTACAACACTACCGACCCTGCCTGCACATCCGGCAGCGTCTCTGCACTCAAACTCACGGTCGTTGTGGGTAAATCACTAAGACTATTTTCGAGGGCTTTTTCCAGATTGGCGTACAGTGGGTAGCTGGCTTTCATCTCACCTTTGTCGCCCGGCAGAATACGGATCCCGCCGTTGATCCATTCTGAGGCACTGGCACCGAGAAACTCGACACCATCCAGACCCACTTTCACGTCGACACGACTATTAACGACAAATTTGCTGTCGCCTTTTACCAGTGCGCGATGCTGGGGTTCGATAGCAACGGTAAATGTCACGCCTTTGCTGGTGAGTTTACGGTCGATAACCTGACCGACCTGTACGCCGTGAAGAATGAGCGGCTGACCGGCATCGATGCCATAGCTTTCTGGTGCCGTCAGGGTTAGCGTCAGAACATCCGGCTCTTGCAGCAGGGCTTTCTCGCCTGGCACAACAACAAACTCTTTGCGTGGTTCGCCATCACCAGGCACCAGTTCGAACGTTTTGCCTGTCAGCAGGGCGCTGAGGTTGGCATCGCTGAGGGATAATTTCGGATTACGTAATTCGATGCGGGTGTTTTCACGAAGCAGGGTGACGACGCTGGGATCAACGGTCATTTCCCCGGTGACTTTGCCTCCTGGGTTTAAATCCAGTTTGGTCAGTTGCCCGACTTCCAGCCCCTGGTACATGAGCGGCGTTGAATCGGCGCTTAATCCGACTCCACCTGGTAGATCCAGCTTTATGATCACCCCACGCTGGCTGTGGGCGAGATCCTCATACAGACCAAAGGTATCTTCCGGATCTGCAGGTTTCGACTCTTCTGGTGAATCAAAGGCAATTGCACCGTTAACCAGAGCTGCCAGGCTTTCCAGTTTCACCTTCGCGCCACTGATGCTGACATTGGCATCGACACCGGAAACGTTCCAGAAGCGGCTGCCTTTTTTCACCAAATCGGTGAAACGACGCTCAATCAGGACATCAATCACCACGCCTTGCTTATTGGGATTGATCGCATAGTCATAGACGCGTCCCACCGGGATTTTGCGGAAATAGACCAGCGATCCGCTGTTCAATGAACCGAGATCGGGGGCTTGCAGATGGATCATCAGATCACCATTATCCAGCCGATATTTTGGCTGGGTATCGAGCGCCACAAAGTGATCCTGCTCTTTACCTTTGCCCGGCATCATGCCGATATAGTTACCGCCGACCAGCGCATCCAGTCCGGAAACACCCGCCAGTGAGGCTTTCGGCGTCACCAACCAGAACTGCGTCTCTTCGCGCAGCGCATCTTTCATATCGGACTTGATACTGACCTTCACTTCAATCTTACGTAGATCGTCGCTGAGGCTGACATTCTGCACCGTTCCGACTTCAACGCCCTGATAACGAACAGGTGTGCGACCCGGGACAATGCCGTCCGCCGACATAAAGTCGATGGTAACGGTATTGCCCCGATCCTGATAACTCCCCCAAATTAGCCAACCGGCAATCATTAGCGCAATGAATGGCAACAACCAGAAAGGTGAGATACGGCGTTTAGTTTTAATTTGCGCTTCAGTCGTCGAAGCGGGCGTTTCCTGACTCATGTGCATCCCAAAGTAAGCGGCTGTCCAGCCATTCCACAGCAAGAATAGTCAAAATAACCGCTGCGCCGAAATAAAACGCAGCTGGTCCCATAGTAAAAGCAAGGATCTGATCGCGATTAATCAGTGACATGGTTAACGCAATGACAAACAGATCCAACATCGACCAGCGGCCAATCCAGGTCACTATCCGCAATAACATTATTCGCGTACGTAACCCCTGTTGGCATTTCAAGTGAATGCTCAACAATAAAGTGAACATAACAATCACTTTGGTAAATGGCACCAGAATACTGGCAATAAACACGATTCCGGCAACGGCAATATTGCTGTTCGCCAGCGACATAATCCCGGAAAGGATCGTATCTTCTTGTCGTCCGCCGTTCAGGTAAATGATCGAAATAGGAAGCAGGTTGGCAGGTAACAATAAGACAATTGAAGCCAAAAGCGCCGCCCAGCATTTTTGAATACTATGGTGGCGGCGCAGGCGAAGCGGGATATGGCAACGTGGACAGCGACCGCGCGGATCGGGGTAGCCGGTAAAGTGACAACCCAGGCAAACGCGTAATTTCTCGTCCCTACGCGTGGCAGAGCGCTGCGGATAAAATCGCTCCCACAGCTGTTCAACATTAAGATGTGACAATGTCACCGCTGTTAAAATCACCAGCGCGAAAAAAGCGAATAGCCCGATACCCGCCTGGATATGGGCGTAATCCTGTACCTTTATTGAAGCAACACCGATACCTACCAGATAGATATCCAGCATTACCCACTCTTTTAG
Source organism: Escherichia sp. B1147 (assembly GCF_001660175.1). NCBI lineage: Bacteria > Pseudomonadati > Pseudomonadota > Gammaproteobacteria > Enterobacterales > Enterobacteriaceae > Escherichia > Escherichia sp. B1147. The sequence goes on along the minus strand of NZ_LFHY01000013.1, from coordinate 179,740 downwards.
TCGCTCCAGCATCAGCAACACCGGGCGTAAATTCATTCCCAGCCGATTGCCAAACCATAAATAAGCAATAGATGTCACCAGAATGAGAGGCGCGCCGATAACGCAGAAAAACACCATTGCGCCGGTTATCGCATCGCCCTGTTTGGTCATCTGCCAGATGCCTTGCACTACATTGGCGTCGATACGGATACCTAACAGCCAGATATGTAATAGAGGTTCGCCCCAGGCAAACGGCATTAGCAACAACATAGTAAAAGCCATTGCCGCCAGCCTTGTGAGCGACCAGTCACGTCCATCGCGAATTTTCGCCTGACAGCGCGGGCAATAGGCACTCTGGTGAGAATTTATCTCGGGCAGGCTAAACAGCATGTCACATTCCGGGCAACGTTGATAATCACCACGCGGTAGTTCCTCGCCAATTGCCCTCACTGTTATCTTTTTTGTCGGCGTAATTTGTGGGGTGTTAAGAGCCATGACATGCCAAATGTAATAAGAATTAACATTTATCTTAACCCATGATGGGAATGATCTTGAGCATTAACGCATTTAATGCTTATTTTAATAGGCTGGCAGTTCCAGGTAAGACAACCAAGTGATTATATAATGAACAAAACAGAATTTTACGCGGACTTAAACCGCGACTTTAATGCGTTGATGGCGGGAGAAACCAGTTTTCTGGCAACGCTGGCGAATACCAGTGCTTTGTTATACGAGCGCCTGACTGACGTAAACTGGGCTGGGTTTTATTTGCTTGAGGACGATACGCTGGTGCTCGGACCGTTTCAGGGCAAAATTGCCTGTGTACGGATCCCCGTCGGGCGCGGCGTGTGTGGCACTGCAGTTGCCCGCAATCAAGTACAGCGAATCGAGGATGTTCACGCCTTTGACGGGCATATTGCCTGTGATGCGGCGAGTAATTCTGAAATTGTCCTGCCACTGGTGGTGAAAAATCAGATTATTGGTGTTCTCGACATTGATAGTACCGTCTTCGGTCGCTTTACAGACGAGGACGAGCAAGGCTTACGTCAGCTTGTAGCACAGCTTGAAAAGGTGCTTGCAACGACGGATTACAAAAAATTCTTTGCGAGCGTCGCAGGATAATCAACGGATAACGTAGCATTTACTGATGACGTCATTATAATGACGCCTGTTCATGCCTGCGCTTGTTGGCTACGTCCGTTGTAATCAGGAAATTTCATGGAAAATCAACCTAAGTTGAATAGCAGTAAAGAAGTAATCGCGTTTCTGGCCGAACGTTTTCCCCACTGTTTCAGTGCGGAAGGTGAAGCGCGTCCGCTGAAAATCGGTATTTTTCAGGATTTGGTCGATCGCGTTGCTGGGGAAATGAACCTTAGCAAAACGCAACTGCGATCCGCTTTACGTCTCTACACTTCGAGCTGGCGCTATCTGTATGGCGTTAAACCAGGCGCGACGCGTGTCGATCTCGACGGCAACCCCTGCGGTGAGCTGGACGAGCAGCATGTAGAACATGCTCGCAAGCAGCTTGAAGAAGCGAAAGCGCGCGTCCAGGCGCAGCGTGCCGAACAGCAGGCGAAAAAACGCGAAGCTGCCGCAGCTGCAGGTGAGAAAGAAGACGCACCACGCCGCGAACGCAAGCCACGTCCTGCCGCGCAACGCCGTAAAGAAGGCGCCGAGCGCAAACCTCGCGCGCAAAAAACGGCTGAGAAAGCGCCAAAAACAGTAAAAGCACCTCGCGAAGAACAGCACACCCCAGTTTCTGACATTTCAGCTCTGACTGTCGGACAAGCCCTGAAGGTGAAAGCTGGTCAAAATGCGATGGATGCCACCGTATTAGAAATCACCAAAGACGGCGTCCGCGTCCAGCTGAATTCGGGTATGTCTTTGATTGTGCGCGCAGAACACCTGGTGTTCTGAAACGGAGGCCGGGCCAGGCATGAACATGTTTTTTAGGCTTACCGCGTTAGCTGGCCTGCTTGCAATAGCAGGCCAGACCTTCGCAGTAGAAGATATTACGCGTGCTGATCAGATTCCGGTATTAAAGGAAGAGACGCAGCATGCGACGGTGAGTGAGCGCGTAACGTCGCGCTTTACCCGCTCCCATTATCGCCAGTTCGACCTCGATCAGGCATTCTCGGCCAAAATCTTTGACCGCTACCTGAACTTGCTTGATTACAGCCACAATGTGCTGCTGGCAAGCGATGTTGAACAGTTCGCGAAAAAGAAAAATGAGCTGGGCGATGAACTGCGCTCCGGTAAACTTGACGTTTTCTACGATCTCTACAATCTGGCGCAAAAACGCCGTTTTGAACGTTACCAGTACGCCTTGTCGGTACTGGAAAAACCGATGGATTTTACCGGCAACGACACTTATAACCTGGACCGCAGCAAAGCACCGTGGCCTAAAAACGAGGCTGAGTTAAACGCACTGTGGGATAGCAAAGTTAAATTCGACGAGTTAAGCCTGAAGCTGACGGGAAAAACGGATAAAGAAATTCGTGACACCCTGACTCGTCGCTACAAATTTGCCATTCGCCGTCTGGCGCAGACTAACAGCGAAGATGTTTTCTCGCTGGCAATGACGGCGTTTGCGCGCGAAATTGATCCGCACACCAACTACCTTTCCCCGCGTAATACCGAACAGTTCAATACTGAAATGAGCTTGTCGTTGGAAGGTATTGGTGCGGTGCTGCAAATGGATGATGACTACACCGTTATCAATTCGATGGTGGCAGGTGGCCCGGCAGCGAAGAGTAAAGCTATCAGCGTTGGTGACAAAATTGTCGGTGTTGGTCAAACCGGCAAGCCGATGGTTGACGTGATCGGTTGGCGTCTTGATGATGTCGTTGCCTTAATCAAAGGGCCGAAGGGCAGTAAAGTTCGTTTAGAAATTTTACCCGCTGGTAAAGGGACTAAAACCCGTACGGTAACGCTGACGCGTGAACGCATTCGTCTGGAAGACCGCGCAGTTAAAATGTCCGTGAAGACCGTCGGCAAAGAAAAAGTTGGCGTACTGGATATTCCCGGTTTCTATGTTGGCTTGACAGATGATGTCAAAGTTCAGTTGCAGAAGCTGGAAAAACAGAATGTCAGCAGCGTCGTCATCGACCTGCGTAGCAATGGCGGCGGGGCGCTGACAGAAGCAGTATCGCTCTCTGGCTTGTTCATTCCTTCTGGTCCGATTGTTCAGGTCCGTGATAACAATGGTAAAGTCCGCGAAGACAGTGATACCGACGGCCAGGTGTTCTATAAAGGTCCGCTGGTGGTATTGGTTGACCGTTTCAGTGCTTCGGCTTCGGAAATCTTTGCCGCTGCGATGCAGGATTACGGCCGCGCGCTGGTTGTAGGTGAACCGACATTCGGCAAAGGCACTGTCCAGCAGTATCGTTCTCTGAATCGTATCTACGATCAGATGTTACGTCCTGAATGGCCGGCGCTGGGGTCAGTACAGTACACAATCCAGAAATTCTATCGCGTTAACGGTGGCAGTACCCAACGTAAGGGCGTCACGCCGGATATCATCATGCCGACGGGCAATGAAGAGACGGAAACGGGAGAGAAATTCGAAGATAACGCGCTGCCGTGGGATAGCATTGATGCTGCTACTTATGTGAAATCAGGCGATTTATCGGCGTTTGAGCCGGAATTGCTGAAGGAACATAATGCGCGTATCGCGAAAGATCCTGAATTCCAGAACATCATGAAGGATATTGCTCGTTTCAATGCCATGAAGGACAAACGCAATATTGTTTCTCTGAATTACGCTGTGCGTGAGAAAGAGAACAATGAAGATGATGCGATGCGTCTGGCGCGCTTGAACGATCGCTTTAAACGCGAAGGCAAACCGGAGTTGAAGAAGCTGGATGATTTGCCAAAAGATTACAAGGAGCCAGATCCGTATCTGGACGAGACAGTGAATATCGCGCTCGATCTGGCGAAGCTGGAAAAATCCAGACCAGCGGAACAGCCCGCTCCCGTCAAGTAACATCAATCAGGCACAAGAAATTGTGCCTGATTTTTTAACAGTGGCAAGATGCCGTAAATCAGATGCTACAAAATGTAAAGTTGTGTCTTTCTGGTGACTTACGCTCTATCCAGACTTGAAAATAGTCGCGTAACCCATACGATGTGGGTATCGCATATTGCGTTTTGTTAAACTGAGGTAAAAAGAAAATTATGATGCGAATCGCGCTCTTCCTGCTAACGAACCTGGCCGTAATGGTCGTTTTCGGGCTGGTACTGAGCCTGACAGGGATACAGTCGAGCAGCGTTCAGGGGCTGATGATTATGGCCTTGCTGTTCGGTTTTGGTGGTTCCTTCGTTTCGCTTCTGATGTCCAAATGGATGGCATTACGATCTGTTGGCGGGGAAGTGATCGAGCAACCGCGTAACGAAAGGGAACGTTGGCTGGTCAATACTGTAGCAACCCAGGCCCGTCAGGCGGGGATTGCTATGCCGCAAGTAGCTATCTACCATGCGCCGGATATCAACGCCTTTGCGACAGGTGCTCGTCGTGATGCCTCTCTGGTTGCTGTCAGCACCGGTTTGCTGCAGAACATGAGCCCGGATGAAGCTGAGGCGGTAATTGCCCACGAAATTAGCCACATTGCTAATGGTGACATGGTGACCATGACGCTGATTCAGGGCGTGGTGAACACCTTCGTTATCTTTATTTCACGTATTCTGGCGCAGCTTGCCGCAGGCTTTATGGGCGGTAACCGTGATGAGGGTGAAGAGAGCAACGGCAACCCGCTGATCTACTTTGCGGTTGCGACGGTGCTGGAGTTGGTATTTGGTATTCTGGCGAGCATTATCACCATGTGGTTCTCGCGTCACCGTGAATTCCATGCCGATGCAGGTTCAGCCAAACTGGTTGGTCGTGAGAAAATGATTGCCGCGCTGCAGCGCCTGAAAACCAGCTATGAGCCGCAGGAAGCAACCAGCATGATGGCCTTTTGTATCAATGGTAAGTCCAAATCGCTGAGTGAGTTGTTCATGACTCACCCGCCGCTGGATAAACGTATTGAAGCCCTGCGTACGGGTGAATACCTGAAGTAACTTGCAGTACATTTTAAAAAAGCGCGTCCTGGTTGACGCGCTTTTTTTTAGCTTTGCGCGCGCGGTTGGGTAATGCGTAAACCACTGACACAGGCGGCGATCACTGCCAGAATAGCCGCAGCCGTCAGCGAGACGTGCGTACCATTATCACCAAACTGATTCAACATCAACGCCACCAGCGCCGCACCGCTACTCTGACCAAGTAGACGCGCTGTCCCCAACATTCCACTGGCACCTCCGCTACGCTCACGCGGGGCTGAGGTAATAATGGTGTGATTATTAGGTGACTGGAATAACCCAAAGCCTGCACCGCATAAGATCATCGGCCAGATGATATTGATATCGGCAGGTGAAGCTGGCAACAGGACCAGTGAAAAAAGTCCTGCCGCCATGATGAACAGCCCTAAAGCACCAAGCAATCCAGCATGGACGCGCTCTATCAAATAACCTGCCAGCGGAGCCATTACCATCGTTGCCAACGGCCACGGGGTCAGAAGCAAACCTGTCTCAACTTCACTACGACTCAGCACAGTTTGCAGATAAAAGGGCAGGGAAACCATCGCCAGCATTTGCGCGCAGAAAGAGCAAATGGAGGTACAAATTGATAGCGTAAACAGCGGAATACGCAGTAAATCTACCGGTAGCAGCGGTACGGGAAGTGAAAGCTGTCGGCGAATAAAGAAAATACCAACAATAATCATTACCGCCAGTTCAGCGCCGATCAGCTTCAGCGATTGCCCCTGAGCAAAACCACTCAACGCGGTAATAAGCAGGCCGAATGTCAGCGCATTCATCACGGCGCTGGGCAGGTCAAACCGCGGCTTACTGGCGCGAGATCCATTTGGCGGCAGAAAACGCATCGCCAGGAGAAGGGCGATAATGCCCAACGGTACGTTAATTAAAAATAACCACTTCCAGGACGCGATAGATAGTATTGCGGCGGCGATCGTCGGCCCGGCAGCGGAGGAGACGGCGACAATAAATGAGTTAATTCCCATCCCCCGTCCCAGAAAACGTTGTGGGTAGATTAAGCGGATAAGTGCAGTATTGACGCTCATTAACGCCGCGCCGCCGAATCCTTGTATTACACGCGCCAGGGTGAGCATTTGCAGTGAATCGGAAAGGGCGCAAAACAATGATGACAGCAGAAAAACCACCAGGCCGCATTTATAAATACGTCGATAGCCAAACATATCGCCCAAAAAAGAGAACGAGAGTAAGGAGATAACAATCGCGATTTGGTAGGCGTTTACTACCCAGATAGAACTGGCTGGTGTGGCGTGGAGATCGGTTGCAATGGTTGGCAAGGCGACATTAGCAATAGCGCCGTCAAGAACCGCCATCGAAATACCAATAACAATGGTTAAAATTGCGCCGTACCGCTGAGGCAACGGCAGGCCATCGGCCTGAACTTTTGGCATAGGAATTTTATATCTTTTGGCAATAATCAATAGGGTTATGATTTTAGCACTGATATTCACGGTGAATGTCGCAGAATTGTAACTAACCGGCAAAAGATGGATTGCGACCACCCAGGCGCGAAATTATAATAAAAAACAGTTCTGATTTTTATAAAACACTCGCAATGAGGTGATAAATGGCTAACGCAGATCTGGATAAACAGCCTGATTCTGTATCTTCTGTACTGAAAGTTTTTGGCATTTTGCAGGCGCTGGGCGAAGAGCGTGAAATAGGGATAACCGAGCTGTCACAGCGCGTCATGATGTCAAAAAGCACCGTTTATCGCTTTTTACAGACCATGAAAACCCTGGGCTATGTTGCGCAGGAAGGGGAGTCGGAGAAATACTCTCTGACCCTGAAATTATTTGAGCTTGGCGCTCGCGCGTTACAAAACGTCGATCTTATTCGCAGTGCAGATATCCAGATGCGTGAGATCTCCCGTTTGACCAAAGAAACCATTCATCTTGGCGCACTGGATGAAGACAGCATCGTTTACATCCACAAAATTGACTCTATGTACAATTTGCGCATGTATTCACGGATTGGTCGTCGTAATCCTCTGTACAGCACTGCGATTGGCAAAGTGCTGTTGGCCTGGCGCGATCGCGATGACGTGAAGCAAATCCTTGAAGGCGTGGAATATAAACGCAGTACCGATCGGACCATCACCAGCACAGAGGCGTTATTACCTGTGTTAGATCAGGTTCGCGAGCAGGGATACGGCGAAGATAATGAAGAACAGGAAGAAGGACTGCGCTGCATCGCTGTTCCGGTGTTTGACCGCTTTGGTGTGGTGATTGCCGGCTTGAGTATTTCCTTCCCGACGCTGCGTTTTTCTGAAGAACGTTTGCAGGAGTACGTGGCGATGTTGCATACGGCAGCACGCAAAATATCCGCACAAATGGGATATCACGACTATCCATTCTGATTAGAATAAGAACCTGTCTGCATAAAATCCAGGCAGGTTCTTCATTTAATGTGGATTAAATAATGTTAATGGTGATATATCGTTCGATCAGAAGATGAAAGTACTTTATATCCAGTGGTTTTGATGTGGATATTCATACCGTTATCTATCAACCATTATCGACGACGATATTGCTTTTACGTAGCAGCGGGCAATCTGTAATCCCAAAAAATCCACTTTTAGTATGCAGATATTGCACCGTGCTTGTGCTTCGCGCGGTGAGATACGTGCATTGCAGCCCTAACCCGGCAGCATTTTCCTTGCTTCCAATCAGAACGCCATATCCGCTGAGTAATAATCCTGTCCATACCAGTGCTATCAAGATAATTGTGCGAATAATAAATCGCATTACGACCTCTTCTCTTTTTGTTTGCTTAATCGTAGCGGCAATATGGACTGAAGCAAGCGTATCATTCCGAAAAAGCACGAATATCGACATAGTTAGACGTCGTTTAACTAACGCATGATAGTTTAAAGGCAGAAGATAGGTTAAACGGAGATTGGAGTGAAAAAGTTTCGATGGGTCGTTCTGGTTGTCGCTGTGCTGGTTTGCTTGCTTCTATGGATGCAGGTATTCAACATAATGTGCGATCAGGATGTGCAATTTTTCAGCGGAATTTGTGCCATCAATCAGTTTATCCCGTGGTGATATCATTTTTTCATCAGTTGATTTCCTTCCTGCGTAGCAGTGGTAAAATGGCGCCTCTACTTAGAGGTGGTTAAATGAACGAAGTTGTAAATTCAGGCGTGATGAACATTGCGTCTTTGGTTGTATCGGTAGTGGTTCTCATTATTGGGCTCATCTTGTGGTTTTTCATCAACCGTGCCAGTTCCCGGACTAACGAACAGATTGAACTGCTTGAGGCACTGCTGGAGCAGCAAAAACGGCAGAATGTACTGTTACGCCGCTTGTGCGAAGCTAACGAACCTGTAAAAGCGGATGAAAAGGTTACTGAGAACCAAAAAACGGGTGAAGATATTATTCGTCTGGTAGCAGAACGGTAATCCTTCCTGCAATTTGAGTAACCCTGTGTTAATGGGTTACTCATCTCATCATTCTTACATGCACTATAATGATTCAAATTAATCCTTTATTGGATTTTGATTATTTACCCTGTTATTTGTTCATTTATTTCGGCATCAGAAAAAGTTATTTTTTGTGCTGAGTCATTGGGATGTTTGCATCAGAATAGTGATTAATTGCAGCATTGTTTATAAGCGAAACGTTTCTCTCCTCATTTTTTTATTATTCATCATTTTTTCTTATTTTACATTATTAACATGCTTTGAATATGGCTTCAGTATTGCATCTGTTTATGTTGTTAACTGACTGTTTTATGAGATAAAGTTATATAACACTTTATCATTACATAGTATAAAAAGTGATATCACACACATTGTGTAATTAAATTGTATTTCTGAACTGGAAGATTGGATCTTATTGAACTATGGTAGAAACCACATCAGTTCAGGCATCTGTTTGTACTGGTTTGCTTAAGTGTCTCGATATATCGACACGCATTTCGTTGCATAAATGTGCAAAAAAACTGGAAGGCGTATCGAGATTTGTGCAGCTGATCGAGACATGTTTAAAAATGGCTTGCCATAATTAACGTTGTATGTGATAACAGCTTTGGGTTAAACGAGGTACAGTTCTGTTTATGTGTGGCATTTTCAGTAAAGAAGTCCTGAGTAAACACGTTGTCGTTGAATACCGCTTCTCTGCCGAACCTTATATTAGTGCCTCAAGCAGTAATGTGTCAGTTTTATCTCTGTAATGCCTGCGGGCGAAGAAAACAATCTAAGGAATTTTTCAAATGGCAAAGATTAAAGGTCAGGTTAAGTGGTTCAACGAGTCTAAAGGTTTTGGCTTCATTACTCCGGCTGATGGCAGCAAAGATGTGTTCGTACACTTCTCCGCTATCCAGGGTAATGGTTTCAAAACTCTGGCCGAAGGCCAGAACGTTGAGTTCGAAATTCAGGACGGCCAGAAAGGTCCGGCAGCTGTTAACGTAACCGCTATCTGATCGAATTCACTGATCTGAAGTGTTAACGCACTTCAATCTCGCTATAAAGCCTCGTCGAAAAGCGAGGCTTTTTACTTTGTTAAATGCTCGCTTCCGACCTTCGAATATTTGCCCGCAGCGCGATTCGCGTTACACTTGCGGCATTTAGTATCCTGCCGGAGTTTTCATGTCGTTTTCCTGTCCACTTTGCCATCAGCCTCTATCGCTTGAAAAAAATAGCTATATCTGTCCCCAGCGGCATCAATTTGATATGGCGAAAGAGGGATATGTCAATTTGCTGCCCGTTCAATATAAACGATCCCGCGATCCAGGCGACAGCGCAGAAATGATGCAGGCGCGACGTGCTTTTTTAGATGCCGGTCATTACCAGCCGCTTCGTGATGCGATAGTCGCTCAATTGCGTGAATGTCTTAATGAGCACGTAACCGCGGTACTGGATATTGGCTGTGGGGAAGGGTATTACACTCATGCTTTTGCCGATGCATTGCCAGAAGTGACAACCTTCGGTCTTGATGTCTCTAAAGTGGCAATTAAAGCTGCGGCGAAACGCTATAAGCAGGTTACCTTTTGTGTCGCTTCCAGCCACCGTCTGCCTTTTGCCGATGCTAGTATGGATGCCATTATTCGCATCTACGCGCCATGCAAAGCAGAAGAGTTAGCGCGTGTCGTCAAACCGGGAGGGTGGGTAATTACCGTTACCCCTGGGCCACGACATTTAATGGAGTTGAAAGGGCTGATTTACGACGAAGTACTTCTGCATGCACCCCATACTGAACAACTGGAAGGTTTTGTATTACAGCAGAGCGATGAACTGCGGTATCCGATGCGTCTTCGCGGCGATGAAGCCGTCGCGTTGTTACAGATGACGCCGTTTGCCTGGCGTGCGAAGCCAGATGTCTGGCAAACGTTGGTGGCAAAAGAAGTATTCGACTGCCAGACGGACTTTAATATTCACCTCTGGCAGCGAACAAATTAACCGTGGTAGTGCGTCCAGAGGATCTGGACGCCGATGCCAATCAGCACCAGTCCGCCAAGAATTTCCGCTTTTTTTCCGAGAATCGGACCGATAAAGCGGCCAATCATCATCCCTAATGTCGACATAATCAACGTTGCACAACCAATTGCCAGCGCGGTTGCGATAATGTTGACTTGCAAAAAGGCCAGACCAACACCAACAGCCATCGCATCCAGGCTGGTGGCAATTGCGGTAGTCACCAGCAACCAGAAGCCATGACGGCGGCGTGGCTCTTCATCTTCATCATCTCCACCGCGAAAACCCTCAATAATCATTCTTCCGCCGAGGAATATCAGCAGGATGAATGCGATCCAGTGGTTCCATTCGAGGACAAAGCGGCTAGCCAGCATGCCCATGCCCCAGCCGATCAGCGGCGTCAGCGTTTCGACGGCACCAAAAATAAGGCCGGTTCTCAGGGCTTCAGAAAATTTCGGTTTATGGAGGGTGGCACCTTTACCGATTGATGCAGCGAAGGCATCCATCGACATACCAAAAGCAAGAAGAACAGTAGCAGTGATATTCATGACAACGTCCTGACCGGGGTATCCATAAAACACATCTCCGCCCCCCGCAAACATGCACACATGAACGACAAAACGCGCTCATGCAGGCATAGCGATTGATGTGCATATGGTCTCGCCTGACTGAAAATGTTCAGTCCGTACGCGCCACGTTTTGCAACGAGTATGTTGACACGTACATTTCCGGAGTCTGGAAATCGGCTACTCCCCAAATGAGGGCGCAACCTTAACATATTTTGAGAATATAAAACAATGGGCGAATATATTATTTTATTGTTTTATTGATAACGATTTTCATTTAGATTTATATTTCAATGAAACGTTAAAATAAATAACAAATTATCGAAGAGATAATATAGCCTAAGCTATGTCTGGTTATTAAAAATACACTTCACATAGCTTTGGCTAAAGATATAACTTATTGAGTTGAAACAAGAAGTTTATAAATTTTTTCCAGATCGTCGATATTTCGAACGCGGATTATCAACCGACGCTGTTCTAATTGCATGACCAGGACACCATCTTCCGATAAGTTCATTGCTTTTATCCGGCTATATTCAATCCAGACATTGGCGAAGAAAAAACCTTTCTGTTTAAAGATGATCTTCGGAACGCGGATCCAGAAAATATAAAAGCCCATTAACGCCAGTGCACTTAATAACCAGGTGGTTATTTGTGCGCCATGACTGGTCACATTATTGTAGATAAGAATGACAATCAGCCCGACGAAGATAACGCTATCGATACGACCGCGCCGCAGCAAAGGAATTGCCAGCAGGGTGGGGCCGTTGCGGCGGGGCATGATGAACTGATCGTATATCGCAAAAGCAAGCAGTGCGGCGATGAACAGAATCAGTACCAGTTCCGTGATTGTCATTAATCCTCCAGATAAAAAAACGGGGCCAAAAGGCCCCGGTAGTGTACAACAGTATTACAGTCCCAGCAGGCCGCAAGCGTAACCAGCGATACCGATGACGAAGAAGCCAACGATGATCCACAACGGGTTAACTTTTTTGCGCAGCAGCCACATACAGGCGAAGGTCAGCAGCAGCGGCACCAGGCCCGGCATTAACTGGTCAAGAATGGTCTGTACAGTGGTAACGTGCTCTTTACCCGTCTGGTCGGTGATGCGAGAGACGACTAGCGGAATGTTGACATGTGTCCACTTGTTAACCAATGCCCCCATGACAAACAGGCCGAGAATAGACGCCCCTTCCGTCAGTTTTTGCAGGAAGCCGCCGCCCATATCTTTAACGATATCGATGCCCTTGGAGTAACCATATGCAACGCCGTAGTAGCGCGTTGCCAGACGTACCAGGTTAAACAGGATAAAGAACAGCAACGGACCTAACAGACTGCCGCTCATCGCGATACCGGCGCCCAGCGCTGCGAATACCGGACGTACCGTACCCCAGAAGATTGGGTCGCCTACACCTGCCAGCGGTCCCATAAGACCTACTTTGATACCGTTGATTGCGCCATCGTCGATCTCTGCACCGTTAGCACGCTGTTCTTCCAGCGCCAGGGTTACGCCCAGAATTGGCGCCGCCACGAACGGTTGGGTGTTAAAGAATTCGAGGTGACGTTTTATCGCCTGTTTACGGGCATCGTTGTTCTCCGGGTAGAGGCGACGAATCGCCGGCACCATAGAGAAGCAGAAGCCCAGCGCCTGCATACGTTCGAAGTTCCATGAACCCTGGAAGAGGTTAGAACGCAGGAAGACGCCACGAATATCACTCGGAGTGAGTTTTTTCTCGGTGGTAGTTTTAGTTGTATCAACCATTTCGCTCACCTGTTAGTCCAGTTCGTTATCGAGATCGTTGTTACCAGCAGCCTGAACAGGCGCACCGGCTACGCGGTTATATTTCGGGCTAAGTTGGATGTAGAGCACTGCCATAACAGTACCAATTACACCCAGAGCAACCAGGTTAAAGTTTGTGAATGCTGCGGTTACAAAGCCGAGGTAGAAGAACGGCATCAGGTAGCCTGCACGCATCATGTTGATAACCATCGCATAACCAACTACCACGATCATGCCACCGGCAATGTTCAGACCATTGGTCACCACTTCCGGAATGGCGTTCAGCATGTTTTGAACTTCACTGGTACCAACAGAAAGCGCAACGATAACGGCTGGAATAGCCACACGCATTGCTTGCAGGAACAGAGAGGAAACGTGGATCCATGAAATAGCCGTCAGGTTACCGTTTTCAGCTGCCTTATCCGCAGCGTGCTGGAAAGCAACGGTAATAGTACGAACGATAATGGTCAGAACCTGGCCTGCTGCTGCCAGCGGAATTGCCAGCGCGATACCGGCACCGATGCTCTGATGACCAGCGATAACCAGAATGGTAGAAATGATAGATGCCAGAGCGGCGTCAGGTGCAACAGCTGCACCAATGTTCATCCAGCCCAGAGCGATCATTTCCAGGGTACCACCGATAATAATACCGGTTTTCATATCCCCAAGAACGATGCCCACCAGGGTACACGCGATTAAAGGACGGTGAAACTGAAATTCATCGAGGATTGATCCCATACCTGCGATACAGGCTACGATAAATACCAGCACAATTTGAAGAGCGGTAATCTCCATTGTACTTCTCCTGTTTACGTAAGACTTAAGTGTGAAAACTGATTGATAATCAACGCAATACGTTATTTATCGATTTTGCTGATCAAATCCATCATTTTCAGTTTCGGATCGGTGGAAACCTTACGGACTTCCAGCTCGATACCGCGCGCATTCAGTTTCTTGAATGCTTCGATATCTTTTTCATCAACCGAAACCGCGTTATTCACCTGGGTTTTGCCCTGACGGAATGCCATACCACCGACGTTGACTGAGGTGATTTTCACGCCGCCTTCAACGAGACGCTCAACATCTGTCGGGTTGGTAAATAACAGCATCACGCGTTCGCCCGCATATTTCGGGTTGTTGTAGACGCGAATCATTTTGGCGACATCAACTACATGCGCTGTTACGCCGGGAGGTGCAACCTGGGTGAGCAGTGTCTTACGAACGGTATCCGCAGCCACTTCATCACTAACTACGATGATACGGGAGACATTAGTTTCTTTGGTCCAGCGGGTAGCAACCTGACCGTGAATCAAACGGTCGTCGATACGCGCGAGGCCAATTACCATATAGTCGTTTGGTCCCATCGGTTTTGCCGGGGCAGGAGCCGCTTTCGGTGCCGCTGCGGCGGGGGCTGGAGCGGCTTTTTCAACTGGTTTCGCTTTCAGTGCTTTCACACCTTCGCGGCCTGTTTCTACGGCCAGAGCTACCAGCTCGTCAAAGCTTGGGTCATCATCACGAGCCATTAACGTTTCCACTAGCATTGGAATGTTAACGCCTGCGATCACTTCATAATGCTCTTTGTCGACGACAATGCGGCTGGCAGCATTGAACGGACTGCCTCCCCATGTATCAACGAGAAACAACACGCCTTTAGTGGTGTCGAGTTTTGCCAACTGAGCGTTGTACTTTTCGATTAGTGTTTCGGCATTTTCGCCTGGAACAAAATCGATCCAGCCAACGTTTTCCTGCTCGCCTAACAGCATCTCTGCCGTTTTAAGCAACTGCTCTGCAGCCCAACCATGTGTGCCTATAACAATAGCAATGGTCACTTGCTACCTCCTTATTATTGTTAACATCTCAACGTGCCAGATGTATTTTTGAATCTTCGTCCACAATCGAATCGATTCAGATAAGGGCTACAACCAGAAACCCCCTTGTGCCTCGCGATTTATTTTAGATATCGAAAAAAATATTTTATGTGATGAAGATCCGTAAATTAACCTTGAATTGACAAAATTCCGAAAGAATAAAAAATGTTGTCACATTCATTTGCAAAGGAAGGTAAATCTTTGCCAAATCAGAGATCTCTCTGATATGTTTAACTCCCGTTTAACAACCAAGGAGTATAGGGCAGCAGCCCGCAGTATGGATCGTCACCGACGTCACTTCAGCATCAGGCCAAATAGCGCCTGCCTTATTGGCATTTTTTGCCGCACCTTTTGTTTGTATTTTCTCGTTTCGCCTGCATTATTTCTGGCGTCGATTAGCTATTCCTTAAGCAGGAGCTTGTCATGGAATTCTTAATGGATCCCTCGATTTGGGCGGGGCTGCTCACGCTTGTCGTCCTTGAAATCGTGTTGGGTATCGATAACCTGGTTTTTATCGCCATCCTTGCCGATAAACTGCCGCCGAAACAACGTGATAAAGCGCGTTTGTTGGGGCTGTCGCTAGCGTTGATTATGCGCCTGGGGCTGTTATCACTTATTTCATGGATGGTCACGCTGACCAAACCACTCTTTACCGTAATGGATTTTTCTTTCTCCGGGCGCGATCTGATTATGCTGTTCGGGGGGATATTCTTGCTGTTCAAAGCGACAACCGAGTTGCATGAGCGGCTGGAAAACCGCGATCATGATTCCGGTCACGGTAAAGGTTATGCCAGTTTCTGGGTGGTCGTCACACAGATTGTCATCCTTGACGCTGTCTTCTCGCTGGATGCAGTGATTACTGCCGTAGGGATGGTCAACCATCTGCCGGTAATGATGGCTGCGGTAGTGATTGCGATGGCGGTTATGTTGCTGGCATCGAAACCGCTGACGCGATTCGTTAACCAGCATCCAACAGTTGTGGTGCTCTGTTTGAGCTTCCTGTTGATGATTGGTCTGAGCCTTGTAGCTGAAGGTTTTGGTTTCCATATTCCAAAAGGCTACCTGTATGCAGCAATTGGTTTCTCGATCATCATCGAAGTGTTTAACCAGATTGCGCGCCGTAACTTTATTCGCCATCAGTCGACATTACCGCTGCGTGCGCGTACCGCCGATGCCATTCTGCGTTTGATGGGGGGTAAACGTCAGGCAAATATTCAGCACGATGCCGATAACCCAGTGGCAATTCCGGTTCCAGAAGGTGCCTTTGCCGAAGAAGAGCGTTATATGATTAACGGCGTACTGACTTTGGCGTCACGCTCTCTGCGCGGCATTATGACGCCACGAGGCGAAATCAGTTGGGTAGATGCGAACCTTGGCGTTGATGAAATCCGCCAGCAACTACTGTCTTCACCGCACAGCCTGTTTCCGGTATGTCGTGGTGAACTGGACGAAATCATCGGTATTGTGCGTGCCAAAGAACTGCTGGTTGCGCTGGAAGTTGGTGTTGACGTGACGGCGATTGCTTCGGCTTCTCCGGCGATCATCGTTCCGGAAACCCTCGATCCTATTAACCTGCTGGGTGTGTTACGCCGTGCTCGTGGTAGTTTTGTTATCGTCACCAACGAGTTTGGGGTGGTGCAAGGTCTGGTTACACCGCTGGATGTACTGGAAGCCATTGCGGGTGAGTTTCCGGATGCAGATGAAACGCCGGAAATTGTTACCGATGGTGACGGCTGGCTGGTAAAAGGTGGTACAGACTTACATGCCTTACAGCAGGCGCTTGATGTTGAGCACCTTGCCGATGATGATGATATTGCGACGGTTGCAGGTCTGGTCATTTCTGCAAATGGTCACATTCCTCGCGCAGGCGACGTGATCGATGTTGGACCGCTGCATATCACCATCGTAGAAGCTAATGATTATCGTGTTGAACTGGTTCGCATTGTTAAAGAGCAACCGCCGCACGATGAAGACGAATAACACTAACGCAATGGCATAACGGGCGTAACGTGTCTGTTATGCCGGGCGGGCGGCGGTTGGCTGCCCGCCAGCCATTTCGGGAAATCACGCAGCGGCATGGGTTGCGCGTACAAATACCCTTGTAAAATATGCACTCCATGACGGCGCAAATACTTCGCCTGTTCTTGCGTTTCCACACCTTCCGCCACCAGTTCAATATTCAGTCTTTGCCCCAGCGCAATAATGATATCGGTCACCGTTGAGTTAACTGCGTCTGAACCAATTGCTGCGGTGAAAGACTTATCGATCTTCAGGACGTCGGGACGTAACGTTTCCAGCCATGAAAACGAACTGTTGCCAGTACCGAAATCATCGATCGCCAACTTGACATTTTTTCGGTGCAACTCACGTGCAATGCGGTGATCGACATCCAGCAGGGCATCGCGTTCGGTAATTTCGAGGATTAGCTGCTGAATCGGGTTAGCACTAAACCAGTAATAATTGAGATCTTTTAACAATATGCCACGGCGAAAATGGCTGGGAGCGACGTTAATGCCGATGTGGAACTGGCTGCTCATTGGAAAAACGTGGAGTTGACGGATGGTTTCCATCATCACATAGCGGGTAAGCGGCACTATCAGGTGATGTTCTTCCGCAATGGGGATAAATACATCCGGCGAAATCCATCCCTGACGCGGATTATTCCAGCGCAGCAATATCTCTACACCAATACATTGCTGCGAGCTTGCATTGAGCAGGGGCTGACAAAATAACTCAAATTCGCGCTGCGCCAGCCCGAGATTTATCTCGCGCGAAAAGCTCATTCTATGGGCCGTGGCCAACCATGCGATGTAACCCACCAGTAAACTCAACAGTACCGCGAGTGGAAACTGGCTGGGAAGATAGTGCAACGCCAGCGCCGTCGCGCCAGGTCCACTAACGCTGATGATAAAAGGAAAATTCTGCGATGAAACCTGGTAACGTTCATTGCCATTAAGCGGAGGTAAAGAATCAACCAGACCAACATCATAGAGTAAATGGCGATTGGCCACCGTCAGGCTGGCAGTTCTTATTTGCGGCAATTGCGGCTCCAGCAACATCGCCATCAGCAGGTCGATGTTGATCATCTCCATCACGCCATCTCTGCCGTTGCCCGGTAAAGGCGTCCACTGAATCAATACCGGGCTGTCTTTAATCAATACGCGGTCGGTAGTTAGGCGTAAAAGGGGCTGCGGTGCGGGTAAATCAGCCTGGATATCCTCAGCGGGGACATTGCGATAACCAAAAATGCTGGAACAATAAAGCGTGCCATCTTGCACCAGGCCAATTGACCGTACAGTTTGCAGTTTTGCCGCCTGTTTGCGTAAGGGGAGATGGGCGACGGAGCAGGGGATTCCAATCAGGGGAAGCAGTACGTTGTTACCCGCCTGAAGTGGAAGCAGGACTTTGTCTAATTCCTCGACGGCGTGGTTGGCAAAGAGCACTACCCGCTGCTGATTTAAGTTCCGCTGTGAAATAAATCGCACGCTTAGTGTTGCCACAAACGTAAAGAGTGCGCAAATCGTACAAACAATCATTCGATTACGGCGATAGGTTTTAATGATCCGTTGTGCTTTTTGCATGCGGGCCGCCCTGTAAGCGTATGGCAACAATCGCCTGACGCAACAGTGGAAGTGTAGTGGGGAAATTTACAGCAGACGAGAAAGCGGGGGAAATTCGCCCATCCGTTGCAGATGGGCGAAAGAAAAGTATTAGTCACACTGGACTTTTATTGCCAGACCACCGCGAGAGGTTTCACGGTACTTGGCGTTCATATCCTTACCGGTTTCGTACATTGTCTCGATGACTTTATCCAGCGAGACGCGCGGTGCACTGGTGCGGCGTAAGGCCATGCGTGCGGCATTGATCGCTTTCACCGAGGCAATCGCGTTACGCTCAATGCACGGCACCTGAACCTGACCCGCAACCGGGTCGCAAGTCAGACCAAGGTTGTGTTCCATGCCAATTTCCGCCGCCACGCAAACCTGTTCCGGGCTACCGCCTAACAGTTCTGCAAGACCTGCGGCCGCCATTGAACAAGCTACGCCCACTTCGCCCTGGCAACCCACTTCTGCACCGGAAATAGACGCGTTCATTTTGTACAGCGCGCCAATTGCCCCGGCTGCCATAAAGTAGCGGGTATAAATATCCGGGCTGACCGATTCAATAAAGTGGTCATAGTAAGCCAGCACTGCCGGAACGATGCCGCAGGCACCGTTGGTAGGGGCCGTCACTACGCGACCACCCGCCGCATTCTCTTCGTTAACCGCTAGCGCAAACATGTTCACCCAGTCGATGACATTCATCGGATCGTTAGACAGTTTATCGCTGGAAACCAGCATTCGGCGCAGGGCAGACGCACGGCGTGGAACGCGCAGCGGGCCAGGCAATACGCCTTCGGTATTCATCCCGCGATCGATACATGCCTGCATGGTTTGCCAGACATGGGCGAAATACTCGTCGATTTCTTTCTTGCTGTACAGCGCCAGTTCGTTCTGCATCGCCAGACCGGAAAGGGAATAACCGGTTTCATTACAGTACGCCAGCAGTTCGGTTGCTGATTTAAACGGATACGGCACGCTGACGTCGTTGGTAGCATCCTGACCAAAATGTTCTTCATCGACGATGAAACCGCCGCCGATGGAATAATACGTTTTGCTGTAAACAACTTCATCGCCGTTATAAGCGTGGATTTGCATGCCGTTTTCATGCAGCGGCAGATTGCCATTATGAAAACGCATTCCGTTGTCACGAGGGAAATCCACTTCGTGTCGACCCTGCGCCAGCAGCAGACGTTCGCGCTCTTCCACGTCGCGAATAAAACCGGGAATACTGTCGATATCCACGGTGGCAGGTTCGTTACCTGCAAGACCCATAATAATAGCGATATCGGTATGGTGGCCTTTACCCGTTAATGACAGTGATCCATAAACATCCACGGCGACACGGGTAACGCTATCCAGTAAGCCTTTTTCGACCAGATCATCGACGAACTGTTTACCCGCCTTCATAGGCCCTACGGTATGGGAAGATGAGGGGCCAATCCCCACCTTAAACATGTCGAATAGACTAATCACGATAATACTCCTGACAAGGTGACTGGACTTCCAGTAACGAACTAATAACAGCGCATAGTGTAAGAGGGAACGCGGCGACAGGCTTAACTATTCACATGAATTAAACTAATCAAAAACCGCGATTTAACTAATATTGCGATGATTGTCTCTAGTAGTGTTTTGTAGATGTAAAGATAAGTATAGTCAGGGTTTCACACCAATTTGCAGCGCCAGTTCACGAATTATGCCTGCGGTCATTCCCCATACGAAATACTGTTCGTACCAGGAAAGCCATACCCGATGCGAATCGCCACGGCGGTAAATATCCAAAGGATGGTAACGGCCCAAATGCAACGCCTGGGCGAGGGGCATTTCAAACACTGCGGAGACTTCATCTTCACTGGCGCGATACGGTAAGTCAGGCGGGATAATGCCGACCACGGGAGTGACCTGGTAGCCCGTTACGCTATCGACAGGGGGCAGCACGCCGATAACCTCAACGGCTGAAGGCGGTATGGCGACCTCTTCTTCGGCTTCACGCAGCGCAGCGGCGATAACTGACGCGTCCGTGTCATCGACAGCGCCTCCAGGGAATGCGACTTGTCCGGCGTGTTTGCGCAGATGAATGGAACGCTGAGTCAGCAGCAAGCCCGGTTGCGGTCGGCGGACGATGGGGATTAACACGGCAGCCTGACGATGATTTAAGGTTTCCCGGTTAATTTGCGGACGCAATAGTTGAAATCGCGATAAAAAATCATCAAGTGTCAGGCCACGGTATTCCACGTCTTACTTCTCCAGTTGCTTCAGGATACGATTAACTTTATCAAAAGTTTCCTGATATTCCGCTTCTTCCTGGCTATCAGCAACGATGCCGCCACCAGCGGAACAGTAAATCTGACCGTTAACCGCTGTCAGCGTGCGGATGGTAATGCTGGTATCCATATTGCCGCAGAAGCTTAAATAGCCAATGCTGCCGCACCAGGCGTTGCGTCGCTGCGGTTCCAGTTCATCAATAATCTCCATTGCCCGCACTTTCGGCGCGCCGGTGATTGAGCCTCCGGGAAAAGCAGCGCGCAGCAGATCGCTGGCATGCAACTGCTCTGGCAGGCGTGCCGTTATGGTGCTGACCAGATGATGCACGGCAGGGAAGGGTTCCACCACAAACAGTTCAGGCACTTTGACTGAACCAGGTACGGCAACACGGCCGATGTCATTGCGCATTAAATCGACAATCATCAGGTTTTCGGCGCGATCTTTCGGTGAGTTCGCCAGTTTTTCTGCTTGTTTGCTATCTTCCTGAGGATCGGGCAGTCGTGGGAGCGTGCCTTTAATCGGGCGGGTCTGGATCTCACCACCATCACAAAGAATAAACCGCTCTGGTGAGAGGCTTAAAATCACACCTTGTTCCAGACGCAAGAAGGCACTAAACGGTGCGCGGTTTGCCTGATTAAGTTGAACGAACGCCTGCCATTCGTCGCCAGAATAGGTTGAGTGAAAACGCTGGGCGAGATTCACCTGATAGCAATCGCCGCTGTGCAGATATTCCTGCACCTGACGAAATTTCTCGCCATACTGCTCGCGGTTCATATTGGATTGCCAGGCGGATGTTAGCTGGAAATCTTGCTGTGGTGCTATTTGCTGGCTGTCCAGCCACGCCAGACGAGCATTGACATCACGATGGCTGAGTAGCGAAATACGCTGACGCTGGTGGTCGACAATCAGCGCCCAGTCGTAGATACCAACCGCCATGTCAGGCAAGTCGACATCTCGTTGCGCAATTTCTGGCAGCGACTCAAACCGACGTCCCAGATCGTAGCCAAACAGCCCCAGCGCGCCGCCCTGAAATGGCAAATCTTCGTTATGCGTTGGACGAATATTGGCGCGATCCAGCGCCTGCTGGAGTACTGTTAACGGATCGTCAGTGGTTGTTGTGCGGGCTTCTCCATTACACAAAACAGTTTCACTGGCGTAAGTTGTTAAAGTGCAAACGGGGTCAGCCACCACAATATCAAAGCGACTATGCGGATGACAGGCGTAGCCGGAGTGTAACAACATCGCCCACGGCAGGTGGCTTAAGCGGGCAAAATAAAATTCAGCGGCGTCCTGACGCCAGGGCAAAGTAATCACAGCGGGAGATAACGTCTTCATTAGTCCTGACTCTACTGGCTATGTGCCGGGTAGCATGAAATAATTAGCGCCAACAATTTAGCAGGAGTTAACAATGTTTGCAGGTTTACCTTCACTCACCCATGAACAGCAGCAAAAAGCCGTTGAGCGTATTCAGGAATTAATGGCACAGGGGATGAGCAGCGGTCAGGCAATCGCACTGGTAGCCGAAGAGTTACGCGCCAATCATTCCGGCGAGCGGATAGTGGCGCGTTTTGAGGATGAAGACGAGTAACACACAATGATCCGTATCGATTTCGTCATGGATGACGTCCTGTATCTTGATACGGATAGTCTCATCGGCTGGGATTTTTCCGGCATGAACTTACATCGTGCCATTTTTGACGGTATGTGCCTGGATGGTGCACGGTTTAATGATGCGCATCTGCGTAATATCAGTTTTATCAAAACTTCCCTTATTGGGGGGAACCTTTCGAGATCTGCCCTGATGTGTGCCTGGTTAAACCACGCCGATCTGACGAATTGTAATTTTGCTCAGTCACGACCTATTGCTGCTGATTTTAGCCACGCACGACTTTGTGGGGCAGATTTTACCGCTGCCGATTTAAGAGGCGCTAATTTCGCAGGGACAGATCTTCAGAATGTCTGTTTTAACGGGGCGCATTATGACAAACGAACCGTCTGGCCTGCAGAATTTGATCCAAAGATTTACGGAGCTGTGTTGGTTGAGTGAATTTGGCGGAGTTTATGATGGCAAGAAAAAGACGCTTTTATGTGGTCAACAAAAGCGTCCTGATCAATTTTTGCTGATAGAGAATTAACTCATACCAGTGCTTTGAGTTCTTCTTGCATGTATGACGAAAAGTATTCTGGGTTTTTAATCACAATACGTTCACCAGACTCCATTTTTTTTGCCCATCCCACCATTTTTTCCGTGAATCCAGGATTCCAACCTTCCTGGTCGGCTCGCGCAGTAATATCGGCGACACTCGCGGGTACACCCAGATCATGCAAATATTTAAATATTCCCTTCGCCGTACTTTCATTCATAGAACTTGGCGTTGATGCTGATACATCCATGGCACCAATAAAATCCAGAGCTTTATCTATTACTGCAGGCATATTCTTTTCCTTAAAATTAACCATGTGAACAACAAGGCTATATATGACCTTAAATTGCGTCCAATATCAAAGGGATTATAATGATATCTCATTAGTTAACCTATTGACATTCAGGTATTTTAAAGGTAGCAGGTCATGGCCGTTTATGTAGTGATGTACCGCAAATTAACTGTAAATCGAATCGCTTCAGCCAGGGTTTTCAGGCAAGAAAGGTAGCAGGAAGAAAACCAGAGTAGGTTAATTCAGAGAGTTAGCATAATGATTTGATTTTGCTGATTAATATCAGTTGTGAATAAATAACGCTGAATCAATAAAAATAAAGAATAAATAACCTGAAGGGGCATTACCCATCTAAAATCAGCGCTTAAACACTGGCCATTTAATTCAAAATCGGCCAGTGTTTTCGATAAAATATTGTGTGGCTTTTGCCGTGATAGAATTTTTTTTCTGGAATTAAACCGCCGCGATAATCTTAATTTCAACCTTGTACTGCGGATTCATCAGGCCCGCTTGC
Source organism: Escherichia sp. B1147 (assembly GCF_001660175.1). Taxonomy (NCBI): domain Bacteria; kingdom Pseudomonadati; phylum Pseudomonadota; class Gammaproteobacteria; order Enterobacterales; family Enterobacteriaceae; genus Escherichia; species Escherichia sp. B1147. The sequence continues at coordinate 156,226 of NZ_LFHY01000013.1, read as the reverse complement.
ACCGTGCAGCGCACCGGTGCATGGCCCGCGACAACCCAGGCATCCCATGCTTTATTCATTGCCGCAAAGTCGTTTTTATCGGCAAGGAAAATGGTTGCATCCAGAATGCTCGATTTATTGCTGCCCTGTTTTTCCAGCACGGCGTCAATTTGCGCCAGCGTATTTGCCGTTTGCTCAAAAGCATCGGCGTCGAGGTTTTCCGGTACACCAGTGTAATAGAGCGTGTTGTTGTGGATCACCACATCAGACCAGCGGGCTTCGGCGTCGATACGAACGATAGTCATCATTTTGTCCTCATTATCATTCCATTTTTGTGCTGCAAAGACTGCCACAATGTAAGGTCGTCGTCACCACTTCAGCTGGCGAAAAGCAACCTGGCCTGACATAATCCCTGTTCAAATCAACAGGGGGTAGTGTGACGGACGATTTTGCACCAGACGGTCAACTGGCGAAAGCGATACCTGGCTTTAAGCCGCGAGAACCACAGCGACAGATGGCGGTAGCCGTCACCGGGGCGATAGAAAAAAGCCAGCCGCTGGTGGTGGAAGCAGGAACCGGTACGGGCAAAACCTACGCCTACCTTGCCCCTGCGCTGCGGGCGAAAAAGAAAGTCATTATCTCAACCGGCTCAAAAGCGTTGCAGGATCAGCTCTACAGCCGCGATTTGCCAACAGTCTCAAAGGCATTGAAATACACGGGCAACGTGGCGTTGCTGAAAGGGCGCTCAAACTATCTCTGCATCGAACGTCTCGAACAGCAGGCGCTGGCGGGCGGCGATTTACCAGTACAAACCTTAAGCGATGTGATCCTGCTGCGTTCCTGGTCAAATCAGACGGTAGATGGCGATATCAGCACCTGCGTTAGCGTGGCGGAAGATTCGCAGGCGTGGCCGTTGGTCACCAGCACCAACGATAATTGTCTCGGCAGCGATTGCCCGATGTATAAAGATTGCTTTGTGGTCAAAGCACGCAAAAAAGCGATGGACGCCGATGTGGTGGTGGTAAACCATCATCTGTTTCTGGCAGATATGGTGGTGAAAGAGAGCGGATTTGGCGAACTGATCCCGGAAGCAGACGTCATGATCTTCGACGAAGCCCACCAATTGCCGGATATTGCCAGCCAGTATTTTGGTCAGTCACTCTCCAGTCGACAACTGCTCGACCTGGCAAAAGACATCACCATTGCCTACCGCACCGAATTAAAAGATACCCAACAGTTACAAAAGTGCGCTGATCGCCTTGCCCAGAGCGCGCAGGATTTTCGCCTGCAACTCGGTGAGCCAGGCTATCGCGGCAACCTGCGCGAACTGTTAGCCAATCCGCAAATTCAGCGAGCGTTTTTACTGCTCGATGACACCCTTGAACTTTGTTATGACGTGGCGAAACTGTCGCTGGGACGCTCCGCCTTGTTGGATGGGGCATTTGAACGCGCCACGTTATATCGCACACGACTGAAACGGCTAAAAGAGATCAATCAGCCGGGCTATAGCTACTGGTACGAATGTACCTCACGCCATTTTACCCTGGCGCTGACGCCGTTAAGCGTGGCGGATAAATTCAAAGAGTTAATGGAGCAAAAGCCCGGAAGCTGGATCTTTACCTCGGCAACGCTGTCGGTGAATGACGATCTGCATCATTTCACTTCGCGGCTTGGTATCGAACAGGCTGAATCGTTGCTGTTGCCCAGCCCCTTTGATTACAGCCGCCAGGCGTTACTCTGTGTGCCGCGTAACCTGCCGCAAACCAATCAGCCGGGGTCTGCGCGGCAACTGGCAGCAATGCTGCGACCGATCATCGAAGCCAATAATGGTCGTTGTTTTATGCTTTGTACCTCGCACGCCATGATGCGCGATCTGGCCGAGCAGTTCCGCGCCACCATGACGCTTCCCGTCTTGTTGCAGGGGGAAACCAGCAAAGGCCAACTGTTGCAGCAGTTTGTCAGCGCCGGTAACGCGCTTCTTGTAGCAACCAGCAGTTTCTGGGAAGGGGTGGACGTGCGTGGCGATACGTTGTCATTGGTGATTATCGACAAGTTGCCGTTTACCTCGCCGGATGACCCACTGTTAAAAGCGCGGATGGAAGATTGCCGTTTGCGCGGTGGCGATCCGTTCGACGAAGTGCAACTGCCAGATGCCGTCATTACTCTCAAACAGGGAGTAGGGCGACTAATTCGCGACGCCGACGATCGCGGTGTGCTGGTGATTTGCGACAATCGGCTGGTGATGCGCCCTTATGGCGCCACTTTCCTTGCCAGCCTGCCGCCCGCGCCGCGTACACGTGATATTGCCCGTGCGGTTCGTTTTCTTGCGATACCTTCCTCCAGGTAATTTGTGACGGAGTATGGTATGATGCGCGCCTTTTTATTGATCTAAGCACGAAGACCCATGCGAATTCTGGCTATCGATACCGCGACAGAGGCCTGCTCTGTCGCCCTGTGGAACGACGGTGCTGTCAATGCTCATTTCGAGCTTTGCCCTCGTGAACATACTCAACGAATCTTACCGATGGTGCAGGATATCCTGACCACCAGCGGAACCTCCCTGACTGACATAAATGCTCTGGCTTACGGACGCGGCCCCGGTAGCTTTACCGGCGTGCGCATCGGTATTGGCATTGCACAAGGGCTTGCGCTTGGCGCGGAGCTGCCGATGATTGGCGTCTCCACGCTTATGACGATGGCGCAAGGGGCATGGCGCAAAACTGGTGCAACCCGCGTACTGGCAGCCATTGACGCACGAATGGGCGAAGTTTACTGGGCCGAATATCAGCGTGATGAAAACGGTATCTGGCACGGTGAAGAAACCGAAGCCGTACTCAAACCAGAACTTGTTCATGAGCGGATGCAACAGCTTTCCGGTGAATGGCTGACCGTGGGTACAGGCTGGCAAGCCTGGCCGGATCTCGGTAAAGAGAGCGGGCTGATTTTGCGCGATGGCGAAGTGTTACTGCCTGCCGCAGAAGATATGCTGCCAATTGCCTGTCAGATGTTGACTGAGGGTAAAACGGTGGCGGTGGAACATGCCGAGCCGGTTTATTTGCGTAACAACGTTGCCTGGAAGAAACTTCCAGGCAAAGAATGAATCTTAAGAGTATGCCCTGAGAAAAAGGAGTCGCATCATGGCGGTTCAAAACAATGTTATCAAAGGCATACTGGCAGGTACGTTTGCGCTAATACTGAGCGGTTGTGTCACTGTGCCGGACGCCATTAAAGGCAGTAGTCCAACGCCGCAACAAGATTTAGTTCGGGTGATGAGTGCGCCGCAGCTGTACGTTGGTCAGGAGGCGCGATTTGGCGGTAAAGTGGTTACGGTGCAAAACCAGCAAGGGAAAACCCGCCTGGAAATTGCCACCGTACCGCTGGACAGCGGAGCCAGACCGACGCTGGGAGAGCCTTCTCGCGGTCGCATTTATGCCGATGTGAATGGTTTTCTTGATCCGGTCGATTTCCGAGGGCAGCTGGTGACAGTTGTCGGGCCTATCACCGGTACGGTTGACGGCAAAATCGGCAACACGCCCTATAAATTTATGGTAATGCAGGCAACGGGTTACAAACGTTGGCATTTAACCCAGCAGGTGATTATGCCGCCACAGCCGATTGATCCCTGGTTTTATGGTGGGCGGGGCTGGCCCTATGGTTACGGCGGCTGGGGCTGGTATAATCCAGGTCCCGCGAGAGTACAAACAGTTGTGACTGAATAATTGCTTGTTTTTAAAGAAAAAGAAACAGCGGCTGGTCCGCTGTTTCTGCATTCTTACGGTAAAGATAAAAATAAATAGTGACGCGCTTCGCAACCTTTTCCTTGGGTAATTATCAAGCTGGTAAGATGAGTTAATATTATGTTAATAACATGTTTATCACTTGGGGTTGCGATGACGACGAACACGCATTATAGAGGTGAAGAATTGAAGAAGGTTTGGCTTAACCGTTATCCCGCGGATGTTCCGACGGAGATCAACCCTGACCGTTATCAATCTCTGGTAGATATGTTTGAGCAGTCGGTCGCGCGCTACGCCGATCAGCCCGCATTTATGAATATGGGGGAGGTAATGACCTTCCGCAAGCTGGAAGAACGCAGTCGCGCGTTTGCCGCTTATTTGCAACAAGGGCTGGGGCTTAAAAAGGGCGATCGCGTTGCACTGATGATGCCTAATTTATTGCAGTATCCGGTGGCGCTGTTTGGTATTTTGCGTGCCGGGATGATCGTCGTAAACGTCAACCCGTTGTATACCCCGCGCGAGCTTGAGCATCAGCTCAATGACAGCGGCGCATCGGCGATTGTCATTGTGTCCAACTTTGCTCATACGCTGGAAAAAGTGGTCGATAAAACCGCAGTTCAGCACGTTATCCTGACCCGTATGGGCGATCAGCTTTCGACAGCGAAAGGCACACTGGTTAACTTCGTTGTTAAATACATCAAACGTCTGGTACCGAAATATCATCTGCCAGATGCCATTTCATTTCGTAGCGCCCTGCATAACGGCTACCGTATGCAGTATGTCAAACCTGAACTGGTGCCGGAAGACTTAGCCTTCCTGCAGTACACTGGCGGCACCACTGGGGTGGCGAAAGGCGCGATGCTGACGCACCGCAATATGCTGGCGAATCTGGAACAGGTTAACGCCACTTATGGGCCATTGCTGCATCCGGGTAAAGAGCTGGTGGTGACGGCGCTGCCGCTGTATCACATTTTTGCACTAACCATTAACTGCCTGCTGTTTATTGAACTGGGCGGGCAGAACTTGCTAATCACTAACCCACGCGATATTCCGGGGCTGGTGAAAGAGTTAGCGAAATATCCGTTTACCGCCATCACCGGCGTTAACACCTTGTTCAACGCGTTGCTGAACAATAAAGAGTTCCAGCAACTGGATTTCTCCAGTCTGCATCTTTCCGCAGGCGGTGGGATGCCTGTTCAACAAGTGGTGGCAGAACGCTGGGTGAAACTGACCGGACAATATTTGCTTGAAGGTTATGGTCTGACCGAGTGTGCGCCGCTGGTGAGCGTTAACCCGTACGACATTGATTATCACAGCGGTAGCATTGGATTACCGGTGCCATCGACGGAAGCCAAACTGGTGGATGATGATGATAACGAAGTACCACCGGGGCAACCGGGCGAACTTTGTGTCAGAGGTCCACAGGTGATGCTGGGCTACTGGCAGCGACCGGATGCTACCGATGAAATCATCAAAAACGGTTGGTTACACACCGGCGACATCGCGGTGATGGATGAAGAAGGATTCCTGCGCATTGTCGATCGTAAAAAAGACATGATTCTGGTTTCCGGTTTTAACGTCTATCCCAACGAGATTGAGGATGTGGTCATGCAGCATCCTGGCGTACAGGAAGTGGCGGCTGTTGGCGTACCTTCCGGCTCCAGTGGCGAAGCGGTGAAAATCTTCGTAGTGAAAAAAGACGCGTCGCTTACCGAAGAGTCACTGGTGACCTTTTGCCGCCGTCAGCTCACGGGCTACAAAGTACCGAAGCTGGTGGAGTTTCGTGATGAGTTACCGAAATCTAACGTCGGAAAAATTTTGCGACGAGAATTACGTGACGAAGCGCGCGGCAAAGTGGACAATAAAGCCTGAGCGTTAAGTCAGTCGTCATACGCCGGTTAATCCGGCGTTTTTTTTGACGCCCACTAAAGAGATTTCAATTTGAATTACCAAATGATTACCACGGACGATGCGCTGGCTTCTTTGTGTGAAGCTGTCCGTGCCTTTCCGGCGATAGCCCTGGATACTGAATTTGTTCGTACGCGCACCTATTACCCGCAGCTGGGGCTGATTCAACTTTTCGATGGCGAGCATCTGGCGCTAATCGATCCGCTCGGGATCACCGACTGGTCACCGCTGAAAGCGATCCTGCGCGATCCGTCCATCACCAAATTTCTCCATGCGGGCAGTGAGGATCTGGAAGTGTTCCTCAATGTCTTTGGCGAGTTACCTCAACCCCTAATTGACACGCAAATCCTTGCTGCTTTCTGCGGACGCCCGATGTCGTGGGGATTTGCCTCCATGGTGGAAGAGTATACTGGCGTTACGCTGGACAAGAGCGAATCGCGCACCGACTGGTTGGCAAGACCGCTAACCGAACGTCAGTGCGAATACGCGGCAGCGGACGTCTGGTATTTATTGCCGATCACCGCAAAGCTGATGGTTGAAACCGAATCCTCTGGCTGGCTACCTGCGGCGCTGGATGAATGTCGCCTGATGCAAACGCGTCGCCAGGAGATTGTTGCGCCGGAAGATGCATGGCGTGATATCACCAATGCCTGGCAATTAAGAACGCGCCAACTGGCCTGCCTGCAACTGCTCGCTGACTGGCGGCTGCGCAAGGCGCGGGAGCGCGATCTGGCGGTGAACTTTGTCGTGCGTGAAGAACATTTGTGGTCGGTAGCGCGTTATATGCCGGGAAGTCTTGGCGAACTGGACAGCCTGGGGTTATCCGGTAGTGAAATTCGCTTCCACGGTAAAACGCTGCTGGCGCTGGTAGAGAAAGCGCAGGCATTGCCGGAAGAGGCATTACCGCAGCCGATGCTTAACCTGATGGATATGCCTGGTTATCGCAAAGCGTTTAAAGCGATTAAGTCGCTGATTACTGACGTGAGCGAAACGCACAAGATCAGCGTCGAATTGCTGGCATCGCGTCGGCAAATCAACCAACTGCTGAACTGGCACTGGAAATTAAAACCACAGAACAATTTACCAGAGCTGGTTTCCGGCTGGCGTGGTGAATTGATGGCAGAAGCATTGCACAATTTATTGCAGGAATATCCGCAGTAAAACTTTCCTGAGCCGGACAGGGCGCAGCCAGCGCCACGTCCGGCTTCAGACAAACTACAAATCTAACACCAGCCGTTTACCCTTCGCGCGTGAACAACAGATCAACATACTTTGCTGGCTGGCACGCTCTTCATCGCTAAAATACTGATCCCGATGGTCAGCTTCACCTTCCAGAATTGCCGTTTCGCAGGTCCCGCATACCCCTTCACGACATAAACATTCCACTTTTGCCGCTTTATTATTTTCAATAACCTGCAAAATAGTCATCTCTTCCGACACCACAAACTCTTTACCGGAACGGGCAAGCACCAGTGTAAACGCATTGCCAGTTTTGTCCTCAATAGCAAACTGCTCAAAGTGCAGCGTATCGGCGGCTATGTTCAGACGCGCGGCTTCGTTTTTTACCGCTTCATTCAGTACTTCGGGGCCACAGGTATAAACGTGTGTACCCGGTTCGATATCCGCCAATAACCGCGCTAATTCCAGTCGCGTTCCGGTTGATGAATGATGCAAATGAATTTTCTCAGCCTGCGGATGCTGGACTAACTCATCACGAAAGGCGCAACTTTCGGGACTTCGCGAACAGTAATGTAATTGCCAGTCAATGTTGCTGTGTTGAAGTTCGCCAAGGTGCGACAAGAAAGGGGTGATACCAATACCGCCCGCGATAAACAGATACTTTCGAGCCGTGGGAACCAGAGCAAACAGGTTATTAGGCGTTGAAATGGTTAACCGATCGCCTGCGTTCACCTTCTGATGTAAAAAACGCGAACCACCGCGCGAGTTTTCTTCCCGTCGAACGGCAATCTGATAACAAGACGTATCGAGTGGCGAACTCAGCAGTGAGTACGCATTGCTGTACTGGTTATCGCCATCGGCCATCTGCACAATGACGTGACTTCCGCCGGTGAACGCAGGCAGCGGTTTGCCGTCGGTTGCCACCAGCGTGAAGCGTTTCACCTGTTCGGTAAGCGGTTCAACCTGGCTTACCTGTACTTCGAACATTTGATAGTCTGACATTGCTGTACTCCATCAAAAATCAGCCCGGCGACGGAATAGACCGCCGCCGATGTCATTAGTCCTTAAACACCTGCGCCAGCAGATTATGGAAATGGGCGATACCGTGTTCGGAAATCCCGCTACCGCTACTGTCGGCCATGATGCGTCCCTGTCCACGATATCCGCGAGACTTCAGCCCTTTTTGGACGCTTTCCACCAGACGTAAATCTTCCGGACGGAACACATCGCGATACCACTCAATCAGCGATTTTTGCTCGTCGGTTAACTCTTCATTGGTGAAGTAAATATCGTAGTTTTGCAGGGTAGTTTCAGAGTCCACCGGGAATTCATAAATGACCGTCATCATCCCTTTGATCGGCGTGACGTTCAGCATGGTGCACGGCCACAGCCAGAAACCGTGGAACGCTGCATCCGTACCTTCTTCAAATTTAAAAGATTGTTCGGATGGTTTTGCAAAGCCGTATTGCAGCGTCCAGTTGCCGTGCATGGTGTGCCAGTAACGGTCAACCTGAACGGAGTCGGAGAAGCCAGGATGCGCCGGACCACAGTGATAGCACTCGAGATAGTTATCGACAATGTTCTTCCAGTTGGCAGGTGTGCGGGTAGTAAAGCGGGCTGCCAGTTTCAGATCGTGAACTTCCGGGCAGGCTTCCAGCACTTTTGCCCCCAGACCAGGTAACTGATCTTCCACGCTGGTGGCGTTGGGGTCCATGTTGATGAAGACGAATCCGGCATACTCTTCCAGACGCACCGGGACCAGCTGCGCTTTTTCGCTGTCGAAATTGGCGACGTTTTCACAGTTACGCGCGTGGGCCAGGTTGCCATCGAGTTTGAATGCCCAGGCGTGATACGGACAGGTGATCACATTTTTTGCTTTTCCTTCACCGCTCAACAACTGATGACCACGGTGCGGACACACGTTATAGAACGCGCGCAAAACCTTATCACGACCGCGTACCAGCACAATACTTTCGCCAATGATCTCACGCGTTACGTAATCATTAGCATTCGCCAGTTCGCTACTGTGGGCGACGCAAATCCAGCTTTTAGCGAAGACGTTCTCTTTTTCGTGTTCAAAGGCGTTCTGATCGGTATAGAAACGGGCCGGAATAGTCCATGCTTCTTGCGGGTTGGCGCAAAAATTTTCAGGTAGTACTAAGTCAGGGCTCAGATTGCTCATAGGGATACCTTTATTGTTAGGATGATGGCGCTCAGTTGTCGCCTTTGAATACGGTTCCCGCAGGGAGCACTGGCGTTTTTTCCGGGGCTTCAACCGGTGTCTGCGGGAGATAATGTTCAATTTGATGGGCCGGAATATCGGCGTAATCCTGTTTCAGCCAGCGAATAAATCCGCCCACTTTCACCAGTAAAATGGCGAGGAAGGGAAGGGCTGTAAGTACCACGGTGGTTTTCATGGTTTCCAGCGACGCACCAGTAAATAAGATAGACAGTGGAATCAGTGTGATCACCACGCACCAGAACAGGCGCAGCCCACGGTCAGGATCGTCACCTTCCTGGAGATTACGCGTACTGGTTGCCGCCATGGTGTAGGCCACCGCATCCATATGCGAGGCGAGGAAAATAATCATCACGCCCAGATAAGCGGCGAGGAATAATTTACCGGCTGGCAACGACATCAGAACTTGTTGTACAGCCGTTTCACCGCCCAATGTTTCAAGTACCTGCGGGACGTTGATTATCCCCTTGATAAACTGATGAATGGCAAAGCTTTCCATTACGCCGAAGAAGAACCAGCAGCCGATGGTGCTACCGAGGATCAGTCCCCAGATAACTTCTTTGATCTTACGACCACGTGATACGCGGGTGACAAACATTGCCACGCCGGGCGTGTAAGAGATCCACCAGAGCCAGTAGAAAACGGTCCAGTTGCGGGTAAATGAACCATCGCCAAGTGGATCGGTGAATAAGCTCATTTGCAGGAAGTTTTGCGTGGTCAGGCCGATGGCATTGATGATGCTGTTGGTAATAAACTCGGTTGGTCCAACAATCAGGACCAGCAATGGCAGCAGAAACGCGCCCCAGCCGACCATTTTGCTCAGACGTTGCAAACCGTTATTGATACCAATCCACGAGCTAAGGCAAAAAATGCCGCCGGAAAGCAAGATAACAAATGCCTGCACGGTGAAGTTATCTGGCAAACCGGTCAGCGCGGAAAGCCCACGGGTAAAGGTTGCCGCCGTTACCACCAGAGAAATGGTCAGCGCGCCGACAGTGGCGATCAGGAACATCAAATCAACCAGTTTTCCCCACGGGCCTTGCGGACGAACGCCGGTAATGGCGGCAATAATGCCGGAAAGACTCAGACCTTTGTTTTTCCGCACGTGGAAATGGTAGGCCATGATTAATGAGGCCAGCGTATAAGTTGCCCACGCGCTGATCCCCCAGTGGAAGAAGGAGTAGGGGACGCTAAATTCGAGTGCCTGCTGTGAACGCGGCACGATATTTAAACCAGGCGTTTGATAATAATAAGCCCACTCAGCCACGCCCCAATAAAGTGTGGAGGAGCCTAAACCGGCGCAAATAAACATAAACAGCCAGGAGAGCGTACTGTATTCCGGTTTACCTTCGCCGAGGCGAATATTACCGTATTTGCTGGTGGCTAAATAAATCACTAACCCCATAGCCAGTAAAACTAATACCTGTACGGCGGAACCTAACGTACGGGTGACAAAAGTGTATATTGCGTTGGCCGCGTCGGCTGACTGTTGTGGAAAAAGGCTTAATGTGGCGGCGATGAAAAGAATTGCCACCAGGCTGATGCTAATCAGCGGCACATCTTTTTTCTTAACGTTGCTCATCATGAGTCATCTCCTGGGCATAAAAGCCCGTCGCTGGCTTTTGCCAGTTGTAATTATGTGCAGGGTAATGAGTTTTTGTTGCGTTTAACAAATTGATTATTTGCGTGTTACATAAATTAAACAATCAAGAATACGGAAAGCCATAAAACACGAAACGGAAACAATAAAAGGTGAAATGACGCAGGTTATTTACTGAAGAGAATGAATAAAAAAACCGCGTCAGTGACGCGGTTCAAATAAACTGGTTTGACCTTAACGCAAAATGATTTTGCAAATTGCCTCAGTAACCTGTGGCGTGGTGGCATTGCCTTTCATATCAGGTGTTTTCGGTCCGTGAGCAATCACTTCTTCAATCGCAGCCAGAATACCATTGTGCGCTTGCTGGAAACGTTTATCACCATTGCCGAGGAAATCCAGCATCATTGCACCGGCCCAAATCGTGGCGATCGGGTTAGCGATATTTTTACCGTAGATATCCGGTGCGGAACCGTGGACAGGCTCGAAGAGCGACGGGAAAGTACGTTCCGGATTCAGGTTGGCGGAAGGGGCAATCCCGATTGTGCCGGTGCAGGCTGGGCCAAGATCGGAAAGGATATCGCCAAACAAATTGGATGCCACCACCACGTCAAAACGTTCCGGTTGCATCACAAAGCGCGCGCAGAGAATATCAATATGCTGCTTGTCCCAGCGGATCGCCGGGTAATTTTCTGCCATTGCTTCCACGCGCTCATCCCAGTACGGCATGCTGATGGCTAAACCGTTAGATTTGGTGGCGGAAGTCAGTGTTTTACGCGGGCGGCTTTGTGCCAGCTCAAAAGCATACCGCAAAATACGGTCGACGCCACGGCGGGTAAATACCGATTCCTGGATGACAACTTCATGCTCTGTTCCTTCGTTTAGTCGTCCGCCCAGAGACGAGTATTCGCCTTCCGTGTTCTCGCGCACTACGTAAAAATCGATGTCGCCAGGCTGTTTCCCCGCCAGTGGGCAAGGTACACCAGGAAAGAGGCGGACCGGACGCAGGTTAACGTACTGGTCAAATTCACGGCGAAATTTCAGCAGCGATCCCCATAACGAAATATGGTCCGGAACGGTATCCGGCCAGCCGACGGCACCAAAGTAGATAGCGTCGAAACTGCTGAGTTGTTCATGCCAGTCGTCCGGCATCATTTTGCCGTGATGGCTGTAATATTCGCAACTTGCCCACTCCATCTGCTCAAAGCTTAAGGCGAAGCCCCAGCGTTCAGCAGCAGCCTGTAACACACGAATCCCTTCAGGAAGGACTTCTTTGCCGATTCCATCCCCGGGTATTGCAGCGATCCGAAACGTTTTCATCATTGGGTTCTCACTTCCTGACCATCAAAATTGACAATACCTTCATCCTATAATTGACTGAAAAGGAATTAATCCCCGCAACTGGTGAAACATAAAACACGAATCATGAATAATTTACCGCTGCTGAACGATTTGCGCGTCTTTATGCTGGTGGCTCGCCGGGCTGGTTTTGCTGCTGTAGCAGAAGAATTGGGTGTTTCTCCGGCTTTCGTTAGTAAGCGTATCGCTCTGCTGGAACAAACACTGAACGTGGTGTTATTACACCGCACTACTCGTCGCGTGACGATCACCGAAGAAGGTGAGCGGATTTATGAGTGGGCGCAGCGCATATTGCAGGATGTCGGGCAGATGATGGATGAACTCTCCGACGTGCGCCTCGTGCCACAAGGTATGTTGCGTGTTATCAGTAGCTTTGGATTTGGACGGCGAGTGGTTGCTCCGGCATTATCAGCGCTGGCAAAGGCTTATCCGCAACTGGAATTACGCTTTGACGTGGAAGACAGACTGGTCGACCTGGTTAATGAAGGGGTCGATCTCGATATTCGTATTGGCGATGACATTGCACCTAACCTAATCGCCCGCAAACTGGCGACCAATCACCGTATTCTTTGCGCGTCGCCGGAATTTATTGCACAACATGGTGCGCCGAAACATTTCACGGACCTTTCTACGTTACCTTGTCTGGTTATAAAAGAGCGCGATCATCCATTTGGCGTCTGGCAATTGCGCAATAAAGAAGGAAACCACGCCATTAAAGTCACCGGCCCGCTATCGTCTAATCATGGTGAAATAGTGCATCAATGGTGTCTCGATGGTCAGGGTATTGCGCTGCGCTCCTGGTGGGATGTGAGCGAAAATATTGCCAGTGGCCATTTGGTGCAGGTACTACCGGAGTATTATCAGCCCGCGAATGTCTGGGCGGTGTATGTATCAAGGCTGGCAACATCAGCGAAAGTGCGGATAACGGTAGAGTTTTTACGCCAGTATTTTGCCGAGCACTACCCGAATTTTTCACTGGACCACGCCTGATTAATGATTCAATTATCGGGTTATTATCAGGTTAAAACCTGATTTTCTCCTTTCTAAGCCACTACAGATTGGTTAGCATATTCACCTTTAATCGCGCATTTCCCAAAGAAAATTTAAGAGGTTAACGTGTTCGCTGAATATGGGGTTCTGAATTACTGGACCTATCTGGTTGGGGCCATTTTTATCGTGCTGGTGCCTGGGCCGAATACTCTGTTTGTGCTTAAAAATAGCGTCAGCAGTGGAGTGAAAGGTGGTTATCTTGCAGCCTGTGGCGTATTTATTGGTGATGCGGTATTAATGTTTCTGGCGTGGGCAGGTGTGGCAACATTGATTAAGACCACACCGATATTATTCAACATCGTACGTTATCTTGGCGCGTTTTATTTGCTGTATCTTGGGGGGAAAATTCTTTACGCCACCCTGAAGGGCAACAATAGCGAGACCAAATCGGATGAACCGCAATATGGCGCTATTTTCAAGCGCGCCTTAATATTGAGCCTGACCAACCCGAAAGCTATTTTATTCTATGTGTCATTTTTTGTGCAATTTATCGACGTTAATGCGCCACATACGGGTATTTCGTTCTTTATCCTGGCGATGACACTTGAGATAGTCAGCTTCTGTTATTTGAGCTTCCTGATTATTTCCGGCGCCTTTGTCACGCAGTACATTCGCACGAAAAAGAAACTGGCAAAACTAGGCAATTCTCTGATTGGTTTGATGTTTGTCGGTTTTGCCGCACGACTGGCGACGCTGCAATCTTAATGCTTTCCGCCCGCGATACCGCGGGCTTCCCTCCTGAACGCCACCGCGCCTGGACGTTGATACGGTGCTAAAAAGTAACCAATAAATGGTATTTAAAATGCAAATTATCAGGCGTACTCTGAAACGGCTGGAATAAACGGTTTTCAGCGCATTTACCGAAGGAGGGAGAAGGATGCTACAAATCCCACAGAATTATATTCACACGCGCTCAACGCCTTTCTGGAATAAACAAACCGCACCTGCCGGAATATTCGAACGTCATCTTGATAAAGGAACGCGTCCGGGGGTTTACCCTCGATTGTCTGTTATGCATGGGGCGGTCAAATATCTCGGCTATGCTGATGAACACAGCACAGAACCTGATCAGGTGATCCTTATCGAAGCGGGGCAATTTGCAGTGTTCCCGCCAGAAAAATGGCACAACATTGAAGCCATGACTGACGATACTTATTTCAACATCGACTTCTTCGTTGCTCCTGAAGTCTTGATGGAAGGTGCAAAACAACGGAAAGTCATTCATAGCGGGAGATGAATTATGGGCAAAGCAACGTATACCGTAACCGTCACCAATAACAGTAATGGTGTCTCTGTTGATTACGAAACAGAGACACCGATGACATTGCTGGTGCCAGAAGTGGCGGCGGAAGTTTTAAAAGATCTTGTTAACACGGTGCGCTCTTATGACACGGAAAACGAACATGATGTTTGTGGCTGGTAATTTCACCTGATAGAAAATGGCGCCATTTTATGCACCATCGCAAAAAAAATATGCGTGATGCTCATCACAATTTTTACTTCTTTGATGTTGTGCTATGCTTTTTATCAGCGACTAACGCGCTAATACAAAACAGATAAGGAAGGATAAAATGGGCATTCTGTCATGGATTATTTTTGGGCTTATTGCTGGTATTCTGGCGAAATGGATTATGCCAGGTAAAGATGGTGGTGGATTCTTCATGACTATCCTGTTGGGGATTGTCGGCGCCGTGGTCGGCGGATGGATCAGTACACTGTTTGGTTTTGGTAAAGTCGATGGCTTCAACTTTGGCAGCTTCGTAGTTGCGGTGATCGGTGCGCTTGTCGTGCTGTTTATCTACAGAAAAGTCAAAAGCTAACGCTGAAATAGAACAAAGGCTGCTTTTTCGCAGCCTTTGCTATTTTTACAGATGCAGTGTTACCACCATCCCAGCTCGGTGCCAAGAACGACAATAATCGCCACGCCCATCATAATAATCGTTGTTTTTTTCATCTTTATGCCCCTGGGGCCGCATAGCCGCCAATAAAAAACCACGCTAAAAATACGACTGCCGTAATAAAGATCACGACGGGAAAAACAATACCGATTCGCATGTTACCACCAAAGGAAAGGATGTGAATACGCCTCAGGAATCCAGAGCTGAATGCGCGACAAAAGGTTTTTTCACTTTGTGTTTTTTCTCCTGGTACATTGCAATATCGGCAGCATGCAGGGCGCTGTCGACATCGGTTGTTTCAGGATCCACTTCAATAATGCCAAGGCTGGCGCCAGGATAAAACAAGTCAACATCACCTAAGTGATATTCACCGCATATTTGCTGTTGAATACGCTCACGCAATGACTGGATATCGACATTTTCATCGGCCAGCGAAACAACCAAAAACTCATCACCACCAAGACGGCCAATAATCTCGCTATTCTGGTGTAGTGTGTTAAGGCGCTGGCCAACCTGAATAAGAAACAGATCGCCGCTATTATGACCAAAACGATCATTGATTAATTTGAAGTTGTCCAGGTCGATAAAGGCAATAATTGCTTTACGCTTCAGATGCCGCGCAAGAGAAAAAAGTGTTGTCAGATTATCAAAAATTGCCCTTCGATTCGGTAGCCCCGTCAAAGAGTCAGTATAGGATTGCGCAATCAACGCCGCATTAGCTGCACGCAATTGCTCAACCAGCGCCTCTTTTTGGATGTATTGTGTAATAAGCCCGGCGAATAGCTGCAAAACTTGCTCCGCGCGTTCGCTCCACGGGCGTTTCTCGCTGCTGGCGGCGCAAAGCGTGCCGTAGAATGAGCCATCCGGTAAGTGAATCGGCGTGCTCAGAAATGTCTTGATCCCAAGATTGCGTGCCGCAATACAGTCGCCCCAACGGTCAGGGACTTCATCGCTGAAAAAACAGTTCTCATCAATTGCGCGTTTGCACAATGATTGATCCCAGGAAACGGTAAAATTCTCCGGGATGTGCATTTTTTGGCTATTACGGGCAAACAAAATGTATTGCAGGCGTGCGTCAATATCCACTTTTGTCAGATACGTCGACTCCATGTCGGTGACCATTTCCAGCATCTCCAGGAGTTGCCGAACCAGACTTTCCAGAGAATGTTCTGAGGCGAGTGACTACGAGACGCGGGCAATAATCTGATCTGACACGAAAGAACTCCAGGATGCTGCGGGTAAAATGCTGATTATTTAATCTTTACAGGCATGATAAAACATCATCAACGGAGATGAAACTAGCCGTAATATATTTTAAGTGAATGTAAAAGAAATAGTGCTGCAAAACAAAGCGATACCGCGATATTCTAAAGCGTAGATAAACGTGCGAGATCACTATATGAAAATTATCCGTTTTGCTAAGCCTTGCCTGCTAATTCTGGCGGGGTGTTCAGCCACTTCTCAGCCCGATGCACCTGAACCGCCACATGTTGGAATGGCTAATCCTGCTTCGGTCTACTGCCAGCAAAAGGGAGGTGTGCTTATTCCGGTACAAACAGCGCAAGGGGTCAGCAACAATTGCAAATTACCTGGCGGTGAAACGATTGATGAATGGGCATTATGGCGGAGGGATCATCCGGCTGATAGAAAATAACAACCGGATGCCGGGCTGGAATCACAAACTGCGTAGCCAGTCGGCCAGCACCAGCGCATGGTTTTGCGTGGTATTTTTTGCCGAATAAAGTAGGGTTAGTGTCTGCTGGCGGGCAATATCCGCCAGTCGTTTCCCTTCTTGCTCATGCTGCGCCAGTTCTGCAAGATATTGTTCGCGAAAGGTTTCAAAATCGATCACTTCGCCGTGAAAGGCTTTGCGTAGTTCCGTTGAAGGTGTGATGGTTTTGTCCCATTCATCAAGTGCTAAATCTGTTTTCTTGATACCACGCGGCCAGAGACGATCGACCAGTACGCGATAACCATCGCCTTGTTCAGCCGGATCATAGACGCGTTTACACTGAATATTCATCGTGTTTGTTCTCCCTTTCACGCAACATTGCCACGCCACTATAGCACTTTGTTTTTATGGCTATGGCGACTGCGGCAAAAACTACTGCTTACCAATAATCAGCGAAACCAGGCCAGCAGCAATAAGCGGGCCGACGGGTACACCGCGAAAAAGCGCTACGCCTAAAACCGTACCCATCAGCAATCCGGCTACCAGTTGTGGTTGACTACCCATTAACGTTACGCCGCGCCCGCCAAGCCAGGAAACAATCACGCCTACGGCAATCGCGACTAATGATTTCCAGTTCAGAAACGAGTGAATAAGTGTCGATGGTGGCAGGGTCCCGCTGGCGATTGGGGCCATAACACCGATGGTGAGAATAATTATCCCGATGCTCAACCCTTGTTTTTCAATCCAGGGGAAAAAGGTGCTCAACGGTGTGACACGGACAATGATCAACACCAGAATTGAAACGGCGACAGTGGTGTTGTGGCTGATAAAGCCCAGCGCAGCTAATCCGAGGAGGATTAACAAAGTGACATCAAACATCGTGGTTTCCTTGCCAAAAAATAATTACTCCCTGTACTTTACGCTTGCTGAGGGCAGGAATCAGACATTAATTACACTTTTTGCATCAAAAATAAGGAGAATTGTCATCAAACTGCCATTTGGGTACGCTAACAATAACGTGAAAACAGTTATCTCCAGGGGTAAAACCATGAACGATCAAATGTTCATTGAGACACTGATTATCACGTCATCGTTTTTTGCCATTGCGGTTGTACTGGTACTGTCAGTTTTGCTACTTGAACGGACCGGCTAGTTATACAGTACGGCGGAAATGGATCAGCTCTGGTTGCGCAATGCGTAAATAATCTGCGGTGTTAAGAATAACGGATTTATCCAGCATGCCCGCGTTGAAGGCAATTTCTTCGAATCGCTCGAAGAGTAGTGGGTCGGCAACCAGTTTGAGTTTGGGGTGGAAGCTGAAAGGCGGGATGGCGCCAAAAACGCAGCCAGTGAGTTCATCGACCTCCGCCGGGCTGGCAAGCGAGGCGCGTAACCCGCCAATGTGACTGGCGAGTTGGCTCAGATCGGCCTGCTGATCGGCAGGAAGTATCGCTAATACATGTTGATTAACGCCATTTCCTTTCACTTTACACACCAGCGCCTTGGCGCCCTGACCCAAAGCAGTGCCGCGAATTTCTGACACTGCTTCACATTTGCCCACAGCTTCGTGGGTGACGATGCGGAAGTTAGCGCCTTCTTGTGATAATAAAGCGATTAAGCGCTGATGCGTCACGCTTCCTTTAGCCATTTCGGTCATTTCACGCTCCTGGGTTTATAACTAAACAACCACAGAAGATTATCATGAACTGCTGTTTTTGTTCTGTTTATTGACATACAGACGTTCATCAGAAGCTTTGTAAGCATCATGTATCGTATCGTTTTCTTTCATCGCGTAAATGCCGGAAGAGAAGCCAATCTCTTTCTGTGGCGCGATATGTTGCAGGCGTTTTTCGATACGTTCAGGCAATTGCGCAGCAATTTGTGGCGTCGAATCGACCAGGATGATGCAAAATTCATCACCACCGAGACGGATAGCATAATCGCTTTTACGAATCGACTGTTTAATCGCCTGTGCTAGTAAAGTAATCGCTAAATCACCTTCCTGATGACCCAGTGTGTCGTTAATTTGCTTTAACTTGTCCATGTCAATAGCAATAAACATGACTGCAGAACCAGCCTGAACCAGGCGTTGCAAGCGTTGCTGCAACTCAGGAGTCAATATTTTGCGGTTATACAATCCGGTCATCGCATCGCTGATATTTTCGCGAGTCACGTTTTGGTACAAGCGAAAGTGCATGCGTACCATATTCAGTAATATCAATGCCGTCAGCAGCCAGAAGACAACGCTTTTCCATGAAGACGTAATAAAGTAAAGAATATCAATGGATAATGTGACGCGAATTCCGCCAGGTAAGTCATGGACGTAACTGACGTACTGAAACAGATTGTCTTCACTCTGGTTGATAATAATGTCCCGGCCCGAATCTACATCGGTAAGCGTAACATTGAGAAAACGCCAGAGAAGAGGGCGGTCATGAGTGTAAAAGATATTCCGCAGATTGTTTTTATTGATATCCAGCAGCACAATCCCTTTAAGTTGACCCGCGAGATAAACCGGCGTCAGCAAGCTCATTACATTCTGTTTAGTACGCTGATCCTGGTAAATGCTCGATAACACCGTGCGACCGGTAAACACCTTTTCGATATCTTTACGGTTAATGCCAATGCTTCCTGATTGCAAAAACGACCAGTTATTCATGGCGAAGTATTCAACATTGACCGGCTCATAAAAATAGACATAGCGGTCATTAAGATCGAGATAATAGTGAAATTTCTCTTCAGCCATCCCAAGACCGGAACCATATTCATCTTGATGGCGATTACCTTCCACCGCTTGATCAAATGCGGGTAATAGCGCTGCTGCTTCCACAATTGTGTCACAGTCATCGGATGCGCTCTGTAATGTCCCGCGTAAGCCAGAATAAGTATGGGCCGTCAGGTTTAGTCCATAAGTATTATTGGCTGATTCAAAAGCCTCGCAGATGGCTCGTCGCTGTTCTGGCGACACCTCTGGCTGTTTTGCTGCAAGTGCGCGCATTACATGTGCGGCAATACTTTGATTTTGATACTTATCGTAGAGAAAGGAGGAATCCGCTTTCTGGACGATATAGCGCAAGTACGCGCTCATCGCTCTGTCGCTGGCGACAAGTTCAAAAATAAGGAAGGAAGATGTCAGCACAATGACACTTGCGGCGATAAAATGCCGGAGCATTCTATGGGGCAATTTCATGATAAATGGCACTCCTTCGGTTAGTGAAATGAGAAAACCAGTTAAAGTTCGATTGCGGCCTGGCACAGGGGCGCTAATTATACTCATCTCTGTGCCGTTGGGGAGGAGAAATTTAGTGGTATCAGAAATTAATTGTATGCAAAAGCCACGCAAAAAGCATGGCTGTGAATATTTTTGCACTCAAAGACGATGAATAATCACTTTGTTGCCGCCCTCGTTTTTCGCCTCACGTAAGGCTTTATCTGCTTCTGTCATGACAAGCGAGATATTACGCGTATCACCAGTTGAAAAAACACTGCCAATGCTGATGGTCATTGGTTCAGGAGCATCATACCTGTTACTAAAGCCGGTCAGGAGTTCGACATTTTTACGGATACGTTCAGCAATGATTTTTGCCTGGGCAGCATTGAGTTCGGTAAATAGCAAACCAAATACTTCCCCCTCCAGGCGCGCTAAAATGTCATCCGGGCGGATACTTTGCTGGATAATATCGACAATTGAAACCAGCACTTTATCGCCCACATGATGCCCCCATTGGTCATTGATGCGTTTGAACTGATTAATATCTACCAGCATGATACAAAAATCCTTCACAACAGGTTGCGATAATAACGACTCTACGCTGTTGAAAAAGTAACGGCGATTATAAATATTGGTCAACACATCATGAACCGCCAGTTTGCTGGAGAGTTGCAGTTCCTGAAAAATATTATAAATCAGAAACGCTACAACAAACAGTTTGCTGGAAACTTCAATACCACGACTGATGTACCAGATGGTGTAATTGTATTCATCCAGAGTCAGCAGAAGTAAGTTACAGCAGAGCGATGCCAGACATAATAACGCTATTGAAGGCCAAAGTTCACTTGCTAATCGTGTGCGCATGATAATAAAGAACAGTAAGCATGACCACAGACAAACCAAAATTTTTGTGTAATTAATTCCCCAGGTCGCAGAATGGCTATCCGGACAGTAATCTACGACGTATAAGGAATAGTCAGGGTTATAACTGCTCAGGTTGTGTGCCAGTAAAGGAAACAACATGAAAGGTATCAGTGCCAACAACAGGATGCAGTTTTTTTTCTTGTTGTTCGTTAGAATACTTTTGCGGTCATAACAGAAGAGAGCCAACGCGGTTAAGCAAATGAAACTAAGCTGGCGAAACAGATATAATATGGAAACATCATTTGATTTAGCCTGAATAAGTGTACTGTCACTGATAGGTTTATGAATAATGACAATGGTTTCAGTTAAATAGAAAATACCACTTAAGAATGCAAGGCTTAAAATGAGTGTTGGAAATACTTCACGGTTAGTAAAATATTTCATTAGCATGAAAAGAAAAATGACGGCATTAAGGAAAAACAAAGCCACAACAACCATCATATAATTCATCTGAGGGATGAGTTTTATATTGGCGTTTTCGTTATATAAGGTGGTAATGCAAAATAAAACTAATGTCAGCAGTAAGCTGAAGATAAAAAAGCTGTGTGCTTTTAGCTTTTGTGTACCCATAAAAATCATAAAAAGGAGAGCAATGTGAGTGTTCGATTTTATTGATGGCCGAGACATATAGTTTTGACCAGGATCAATTTTCACTATCGATAAAAAATAATTAAAGAATAACCCCGGGAAAATGCGTGTTAACCTAATCAATTTTCCGAATGATTGTTTTCTGGAACTAAATTGTGTAAACGTTGCGCTGTGATATTTAAAGCAATTGTAAGCTAACGTATATAATAAATGAAATAATTTACAGTGAGCTAAAAATCAGCCAGGTAATAATGACCTGGCTGATGGTGCTAGTCTTTAGCTGTTGCGTTTTGCTTATGAAACAGTTCACGGAATACCGGATAAATATCATCCTGATCGCGGATATGCTGCATCGCAAAGTTTTCGAAAGTAGATTGCAGATGCTCATATTCTCGCCACAATGTCTGATGAGCACGACGGGTAATTTCGATATAGCTGTAATAACGAACAACCGGCAGTAATTTCTTCGCCAGAATCTCATGGCACAGCGGAGAATCATCAGCCCAGTTGTCGCCGTCCGATGCTTGTGCGGCATAGATATTCCACTGCGCCGGGTTATAACGCTCTTTTACCACATCATCCATCAGTTTCAGTGCACTGGAAACAATCGTGCCGCCCGTTTCTTGTGAGTAGAAAAACTCATGTTCATCAACTTCTTTCGCCTGGGTATGGTGGCGAATGTAAACGACTTCCACGTTCTTGTATGTTCTGCTCAGGAACAGATACAGGAGTATGTAAAAACGTTTGGCCATATCTTTGGTGGATTGATCCATCGAGCCAGAAACGTCCATCAGGCAGAACATTACTGCCTGGCTGGAGGGGTCGGGTCGTTTCTCGTAATTTTTGTAGCGTAAATCGAAAGTGTCGATGAAAGGAACACGTTCAATTTTAGCTCGCAGTTCGGCAATTTCTTTGCGCAAGCGTTCCTCTTCCAGCAGTTGCGCAGGTTCAGTGTTGCTGATTATCGCTAAATCTTCTTCCAGTGCGTGCAGTTCCCGCCGCTTGCCCGCGGTCATCGCAGTACGTCGCGCCAGTGAATTTTGCAATGAACGCACCACGCTAATATTGGCCGGAACGCCGTTAGCGGTATAACCCGCGCGATGCGTTTTAAATTCGGTCAACTGGCGTTGCTGGTTTTGTTTCAGATTTGGTAAGGCCAAATCTTCAAACAGCAGATCGAGATACTCATCTTTCGAAATCTGGAAGACGAATTCATCCTGACCTTCGCCGTCCTGGCTGGCCTGGCCCTGACCGCTACCAGAACCACCGCCGCCGCCTTGAGGCCGCTCAATACGGTCGTTCTGTACGAAATGGTCGTTGCCTGGATGAACGCGATGGCGCAAGCCGCCACGCCCCTGATGAAACATTGGTTCGCTGATATCTTCCGTTGGAATGGAAACGGACTCGCCGCTGTCGACGTCGGTCACCGAACGCTTATTAATGGCCTCGGAGATCGACTGTTTAATTTGCGCTTTATAACGGCGTAAAAAACGCTGGCGATTCACCATGCTTTTATTTTTGCCGTTCAGACGCCGGTCAATAAACCAGGTCATATGCCCCCCGTACTGCATTTGCCAACTGTATGCTACGCCTGTGTTGCCGCCTGTCTGGCCCACGGTCGCTGTCGTTGTAGGCCCGGTGGTATCCGCACCGGGCCGTTGCTGTTAAGACGATTTACGTACACGCAAATACCATTCGCACAGTAAACGTACCTGTTTACGGGTGTAGCCTTTTTCCATCATACGGTCGACAAAATCGTCGTGTTTCTTCTGCTCGTCGGTTGAGGTTTTGGCGTTAAACGAAATGACCGGCAACAACTCTTCGGTATTGGAGAACATTTTCTTCTCAATGACCGTGCGCAGTTTTTCGTAACTGGTCCAGTTCGGATTGCGTCCGCTGTTATTCGCTCTGGCACGCAGTACAAAGTTGACGATCTCGTTGCGGAAATCTTTCGGATTGCTGATCCCCGCTGGTTTTTCGATTTTCTCCAGCTCGGCGTTCAGCGACTCGCGATCAAACAGCTGACCGGTATCCGGGTCACGATACTCCTGGTCCTGAATCCAGAAATCCGCATAGGTGACATAACGGTCGAAAATGTTCTGTCCATATTCAGAATAGGATTCAAGATAGGCCGTCTGGATCTCTTTACCGATAAATTCGGCATATTTCGGGATCAGATAACCTTTCAGGAACTCCAGATAGCGTTCAGCCTGCTCTTGCGGGAACTGCTCGCGTTCAATTTGCTGTTCAAGAACGTAGAACAGATGAACCGGGTTAGCAGCCACTTCCACGTGATCGAAGTTGAACACACGGGAGAGGATCTTAAATGCGAAACGCGTGGACAGACCGTTCATCCCTTCATCAACGCCCGCGTAATCACGATATTCCTGATATGACTTGGCTTTCGGATCGGTATCTTTCAGGCTTTCACCATCATAAACGCGCATCTTCGAATAAATGCTGGAGTTTTCTGGCTCTTTCAGGCGCGAAAGAATGGAAAAACGTGACAATGTTTCCAGCGTGCCAGGTGCGCATGGTGCGTGAGTCAGTTCACTATGATTAAGTAATTTCTCGTAGATTTTGATCTCTTCGGAAATACGCAAGCAATACGGTACCTTCACGATGTAGACACGGTCGAGGAAGGCTTCGTTGTTTTTATTGTTACGGAAAGTCACCCATTCAGATTCGTTTGAGTGTGCGAGAATAATCCCGTTGAATGGCAAGGCGGAGATACCTTCCGTCCCGTTGTAGTTGCCTTCCTGGGTTGCGGTCAACAGCGGATGGAGCACTTTAATCGGTGCTTTAAACATCTCAACAAATTCCATGATCCCCTGGTTGGCGCGGCACAGTGCACCGGAATAGCCGTAGGCGTCCGGATCGTTCTGGGCGTGGTGTTCGAGTTTACGAATATCCACTTTCCCCACCAGCGCGGAAATATCCTGGTTGTTCTCATCGCCCGGTTCCGTTTTGGCAATGGCAATCTGTTGCAGAATAGACGGCCACACTTTGACCACGCGGAATTTAGTGATGTCGCCACCAAATTCATGCAGGCGTTTTGCCGCCCACGGCGACATAATGGTGCCAAGGTAGCGGCGTGGAATGCCGTACTCTTTTTCAAGGATCTGCGCATCTTCCTGTGGATTGAACAGACAGAACGGATGATCGTTAACCGGGCTTCGCTCACCGTTGGCGCTCAATACATAAATAGGCACGCGTTGCATTAATGATTTCAGTCGTTCAGCAAGTGACGACTTACCCCCACCCACAGGCCCCAGCAGATACAGGATTTGTTTCTTCTCTTCCAGCCCCTGAGCCGCGTGTTTCAGATAAGAGACAATCTGTTCAATCGCGTCTTCCATGCCGTAAAACTCTTCAAATGCCGGATAACGTGCGATGACCCGGTTAGAAAAGAGTCGAGAAAGTCTGGGCTCCTGGGCTGTATCGACCATGACAGGCTCACCAATAGCCATCAATAGCCGCTCTGCCGCGTTGGCATAAGCACTGCGATCTTGCCGACAAATGGTAAGAAACTCCTGCAGTGTGAACTCTTCGTCCTTGGCAGCTTCATATCGCTGGCGATAGTGATCGAATATATTCATGGTATGCCGTCCTTTCGTTTTTTAGCACAGGTTAAGAGCCGTTGATATGAATAGTAGAGGCTCCCGGAAGAGGTAAACTGAACGACGTCTCTTGCTAAAACACAGCAACTCTCATGCCATCCTGCCGACCGTGAGAACAACGTGCCCGGTGATACACCTTCAAAATTAAGCGTAGATGGCAATTGGGAAACTTGCCTGCACGGCTTTCTGAATTTCAATGGCATATCAACAACTCATCCATAAAAATTGCATAACTAATGTAAAGAATAAGGCCGCCAGTAACGCAGAATTCATTCGTCTGTAAGCACGGCGTCATCAGCGTCAGGAAAATTAAACAGTTACCTTTGGAAATGAAAACGCAAAAAGTTTGGGTTTCGTTGTATTGACGGGTAAACTTTGTCGCCCGCTAAACATTTGTTTAAGGAATGATTAATTGTGACCAAACTCAAACTTCTGGCACTTGGAGTGCTTATCGCAACGTCTGCAGGCGTAGCACACGCTGAAGGTAATTTTTCCCTGGGCGCAGGCGTAGGTGTCGTTGAACACCCTTATAAAGATTACGATACCGATGTTTACCCAGTACCGGTAATCAACTATGAAGGCGATAACTTCTGGTTCCGTGGCTTAGGTGGTGGTTACTACCTGTGGAATGACGCGACGGATAAACTTTCAATTACCGCTTACTGGTCACCGCTCTACTTTAAAGCCAAAGACAGTGGCGATCATCAAATGCGTCACCTGGATGACCGTAAGAGCACCATGATGGCAGGTCTGTCTTACGCTCACTTTACCCAGTACGGTTATCTGCGGACCTCTCTGGCAGCCGACACACTGGATAACAGCAACGGTATCGTCTGGGATACGGCCTGGTTGTACCGTTACACTAACGGTGGTCTGACTCTGACCCCAGGTATCGGTGTGCAGTGGAACAGCGAAAACCATAACGAATACTATTATGGCGTATCGCGTAAAGAGTCCGCTCGCAGCGGTCTGCGTGGCTATAACCCGAATGATAGCTGGAGTCCGTATCTGGAACTGAGCGCCAACTATAACTTCTCCGGTGACTGGAGTGTCTACGGTACTGCGCGCTACACCCGTCTGTCCGATGAAGTTACCGACAGCCCGATGGTCGATAAATCCTGGACTGGTCTGATTTCTACCGGGATCACCTACAAATTCTGATAATGCACCTTTCCAGGGCATTTTGTGCATAAAAACAGGGCGTAATGCCCTGTTTTGCTTTACGGTGGTGCAAAAACTGGGAGGACGCGATGCAACAGAAAACGATTCAATTTAGTGGCGATGTCTCACTGCCATCCGTAGGGCAGGGAACATGGTATATGGGCGAAGACGCCAGCCAGCGCAAAACCGAAGTTGATGCACTGCGTGCGGGCATTGATCTTGGTTTAACTCTCATTGATACCGCTGAAATGTATGCCGATGGCGGTGCCGAAAAGGTGGTTGGTGAAGCATTATCCGGCCTGCGTGATAAGGTTTTTCTCGTTTCCAAAGTCTATCCGTGGAATGCCGGCGGGCAAAAAGCCATTAACGCTTGCGAAGCCAGTTTACGCCGTCTCAATACCGATTATCTCGATCTCTATTTATTGCACTGGTCTGGCAGTTTCGCTTTTGAAGAGACTGTCGCGGCAATGGAAAAACTGATCGCCCAGGGCAAAATTCGTCGCTGGGGCGTTTCTAATCTCGATTATGCTGACATGCAGGAACTCTGGCAGGTGCCTGGGGGAAATCAGTGCGCTACCAATCAGGTACTCTATCATCTCGGCTCGCGCGGTATTGAATATGAACTGCTACCCTGGTGTCAGCAACAACATATGCCAGTGATGGCATACAGTCCGTTGGCGCAGGCCGGGCGCTTACGTAATGGCTTGCTAAAAAATGCGGTGGTCAACGCAATTGCTCATGCTCACAATGCCACTGCGGCGCAAGTTTTGCTGGCGTGGGTGATCAGCCATCAGGGAGTGATGGCGATTCCGAAAGCGGCAACTGTCGCGCATGTTCAACAAAATGCGGCAGTGTTGGAATTAACACTTTCAGAGGAAGAACTGACGATGCTGGACAAAGCGTACCCGGCACCAAAAGGAAAAACTGCGCTGGATATGGTGTGATTTGCTGTAATGCCGGATGCATGCATCCGGCACAGTAACTAACGCAAATTAACGTTTGGCAACGCGAATGGATTGCGCCAGATGTGAAGGTTTCTCTTTGGTGACTTTTTGATTTTCTGAGGCGTAAGCTGTTTCTACACAAACAAATGTTTTGTAGCCATCATCCGGCATATCGCCCATGCTGACTGAAAGCGCCGGTCCTGGGTTCCAGCCAACGACGTTCAGATGATGCTGGTGGCCTACGGTGATAATACGATTCAACGCTTCGTCATTAATCACACTGCAATCCTGGGCATTCAGATACACGCGGTCGGTACGATCCGGGAATGTCTGAATACCGTCGGTCAGTGCACCTTCTTTTGCATCATTCACTTTATCAATGTAGCGATCGCCCAGACCACTGACGCTCACCCCGGCAATATCGCCAACATTAAAGTAGGTATGCAGGGCAGAGGTGGTTTCAAATTCGCCATGTGATTCAAGATCGATTTCACAGGTTTTACCAACGCGGAAATGCGCTAATAGCGTGAAGTCGTGTGGCCAGTATTTTTTCGTTTCTTCGCTTTGAGTCAGTTCGAAAGTCACCGCCACGCCATTGGCATCTTCACTATGTGATTTCAGCGTCCACGGCAGATTACGGGCAAAACCGTGAGCAGGCAGACCTTGTTGTGCTGCCGGACCAAACCACGGCCAGCAAACCGGCACGCCGCCGCGAATGGCGACACCATTTTTAAACGGGGTATTGTTGCTCAACCACAGAACTTCTTCCTCACCAGCAGGTTTCCACGAGAGAAGATGAGCGCCCTGTAATGCAAAAGAGGCTTTTACCTGGGGATGATCGACCACAATAAGGTCTAGTTCATCCAGTTTACGACGGGAGAGGACGGGGGTAATTTGTTCGATGACCGGAAGGGCAAAAATTTTCTTAATCATGACGCAGTCCTTTAACTTCATTTCATCAGGTAAAAAAAAGAGCGACCGAAGTCGCTCTTTTTAGATCACAGTGTCATCTCAACTTATTTGGAGATGTGAGCGATCAGGTCCAGAACTTTGTTGGAGTAACCGGTTTCGTTGTCGTACCAGGATACCAGTTTCACGAAGTTGTCGTTCAGAGCGATACCAGCTTTAGCATCGAATACAGAAGTGCAAACTTCGCCGTTGAAATCGGTAGATACTACGTCATCTTCGGTGTAGCCCAGAACGCCTTTCATTTCGCCTTCAGCAGCAGCTTTAACGGCAGCTTTGATCTGCTCGTAAGTTGCAGCTTTTTCCAGACGAACGGTCAGGTCAACTACGGATACGTTCGGAGTCGGAACGCGGAACGCCATACCAGTCAGTTTGCCATTCAGTTCTGGCAGTACTTTACCTACAGCTTTAGCAGCACCGGTAGAGGACGGGATGATGTTCTGAGAAGCGCCACGGCCGCCGCGCCAGTCTTTGTGAGACGGACCGTCAACGGTTTTCTGAGTAGCGGTGGTAGCGTGAACGGTGGTCATCAGACCTTCGATGATGCCGAAGTTATCGTTGATAACTTTAGCCAGCGGAGCCAGGCAGTTGGTGGTGCAGGAAGCGTTGGAAACGATGTCCTGGCCAGCATATTTGTCGAAGTTAGCGCCTTTAACGAACATCGGAGTGTTGTCTTTAGACGGACCAGTCATAACCACTTTTTTCGCACCAGCGGTGATGTGTTTACGAGCAGTTTCGTCAGTCAGGAACAGACCAGTTGCTTCAGCGACAACGTCAACACCAACTTCGTCCCATTTCAGGTTAGCCGGATCACGTTCAGCGGTAACACGGATTTTTTTACCGTTAACGATCAGATGACCGTCTTTCACTTCAACGGTGCCGTCGAAACGACCGTGAGTGGAGTCATATTTCAGCATGTATGCCATGTAATCAGCGTCTAACAGGTCGTTGATTGCAACGATCTCGATGTCAGAACGTTTCTGAGCAGCACGGAAAACAATGCGACCGATACGGCCAAAACCGTTGATACCTACTTTGATAGTCATATATTCCACCAGCTATTTGTTAGTGAATAAAAGGTTGCCTGTAAAATTACAAAAACCTTACGCAGCGTCAAGCGGAATCGTGTCAATCATTGCGACAAATCAATCCTCTGCCTAAGCATTATGCGACTGACTTGCCTCACTCTTCCTTTGTGCCTGAAACCACATGAGGGCGGCGCCGAGAATTTTAAAGGGCAATTATGATAAAAATGTGATTTTCATCACGATTCAGGCGCTGCCATTTCGCTGAGATCAAGTTTAGGACAAATTTTTGCCAGTTGGTGTTAATGTTTTGTTAGAATTGGTCGCGTAATGTGAGCGTGATTAAAGTGAGATGTGAGCAAATGGCTAACAAACCTTCGGCAGACGAACTGAAAAACAAATTGTCCGAGATGCAGTTTTACGTGACACAGAATCACGGAACGGAGCCGCCATTTACGGGTCGCTTACTGCACAATAAGCGTGACGGCGTTTACCATTGTTTGATCTGCGATGCCCCTCTGTTTCACTCCCAGTCTAAATATGATTCAGGTTGTGGATGGCCGAGCTTCTACGAACCGGTGAGTGAAGAATCAATTCGTTATATCAAAGACTTGTCACATGGAATGCAGCGCATCGAAATTCGTTGCGGTAACTGTGATGCCCATCTTGGACATGTCTTTCCTGATGGCCCGCAGCCCACAGGCGAACGTTATTGTGTTAACTCAGCCTCTTTACGTTTCACTGATGGTGAAAATGGCGAAGAAATCAACGGTTGAAAAAACGATTCAGCAACTTATTCCACAGGAGCGGAAAAATCATGAATCTTGATGAAATGATCAACAGCATGACGCCTGAGGTTTACCAGCGTCTATCGACCGCTGTTGAACTGGGAAAATGGCCAGATGGTGTTGCGCTGACTGAAGAACAAAAAGAGAACTGTCTGCAACTGGTCATGCTGTGGCAAGCCCGAAACAATACAGATGCGCAACACATGACTATCGACACCAACGGTCAGATGGTGATGAAGAGCAAGCAGCAGCTGAAAGAAGATTTTGGTATTACGGCGAAGCCAATTGCTATGTTTAAGTGACGGCGTTATCCCCTTTACAGGTGATTAATAAAGGGGATTGCCTGAAATTAATTATCCGACCCCTCGTTGATTTCGTTTGTAGCTTTAACCCTTTCCGTACCACCAAGTCTGTATTAACACCCTAAATTTTTCATCCCTGGATCCTTTCTTTCGTTAAGTAGGGATCACGGCTGAATTTTCCTCTTTTGCGTTCCGCCTTCCATCAATCTGTAACCCATTCTCAGGTTTTCTGCGTATTTGTGATCTGAGTTGTAAAACGCAGATCATTATCTGTGTTTTACAGATTTAATGTTGACCTCAAAAATTATGTGGGTAAGTATGATGGTCATCTAAGCAAAACAAAACACAGAGGATGACGCAATGAAAGCACTGGCTCGGTTTGGCAAGGCCTTTGGCGGCTATAAGATGATTGATGTCCCACGGCCCGTTTGTGGCCCGGAAGATGTGGTGATTGAAATTAAAGCCGCAGCTATCTGTGGCGCAGACATGAAACACTACAACGTCGATAGCGGTTCAGATGAGTTTAACTCGATTCGTGGCCATGAGTTTGTAGGCCGAATTGCGCAGGTTGGCGAAAAAGTCAAAGACTGGAAAGTGGGGCAGCGTGTCGTCTCAGATAACAGTGGTCACGTTTGCGGCGTTTGTCCGGCCTGTGAACAAGGTGATTTTCTGTGTTGTACAGAAAAAGTGAATCTTGGTCTGGATAACAATACCTGGGGCGGTGGCTTTTCCAAATATTGCCTGGTTCCTGGCGAAATCCTCAAAATCCATCGTCATGCGCTGTGGGAAATTCCCGAGTGTGTTGATTATGAAGATGCTGCCGTACTGGATCCTATCTGTAATGCCTACAAATCCATAGCTCAACAATCAAAATTCCTGCCAGGTCAGGATGTGGTCGTCATCGGCACCGGTCCTCTCGGGCTGTTCTCTGTACAGATGGCACGGATCATGGGGGCGGTAAATATCGTCGTCGTTGGTCTGCAAGAAGATGTAGCAGTCCGCTTCCCTGTAGCAAAACAGTTAGGTGCGACGGCGGTGGTAAATGGTTCTACCGAAGATGTCGTTGCGCGTTGCCAGCAAATTTGTGGCAAAGACAATCTCGGGCTGGTGATTGAATGCTCCGGAGCCAATATCGCACTGAAACAAGCTATCGAAATGCTGCGTCCGAATGGGGAAGTTGTGCGTGTTGGCATGGGCTTTAAACCCCTTGATTTTTCGATTAATGACATTACCGCCTGGAACAAAAGCATCATTGGGCATATGGCCTATGACTCTACTTCCTGGCGCAATGCCATCCGCCTGTTGGCCAGCGGTGCTATCAACGTCAAACCTATGATTACGCATCGTATCGGGCTGTCCCAATGGCGCGAAGGATTTGATGCCATGGTCGATAAAACCGCAATCAAAGTGATCATGACTTACGACTTTGACGAATAACTACTCTCCTGAAGGAACGTTATCGCATGGAACAGATAACAAAACCGTATTGCGGCGCCCGGCTGGATCGTTTACCGGATTGTCGCTGGCATTCCTCAATGTTTGCCGTCGTCGCTTTTGGCTTGCTTGTCTGCTGGAGTAATGCCGTAGGCGGCTTGATTCTCGCGCAGTTAAAAGCGTTGGGCTGGACAGATAATTCCACCACCGCCACATTCTCGGCAATTACGACTGCCGGGATGTTTCTCGGTGCGCTGGTGGGCGGCATTATCGGAGACAAAACCGGACGCAGAAACGCGTTCATCCTCTATGAGGCCATTCATATTGTCTCTATGGTCATCGGCGCTTTCTCGCCAAATATGGATTTCCTGATTGCCTGCCGCTTTGTGATGGGGGTCGGGCTGGGGGCATTACTGGTTACTCTGTTTGCCGGTTTCACTGAATATATGCCCGGCAGAAATCGTGGAACATGGTCCAGTCGGGTTTCATTTATTGGCAACTGGTCATATCCGCTCTGTTCATTGATTGCGATGGGACTTACACCGCTAATTAGCGCCGAGTGGAACTGGCGGGTACAACTGCTCATTCCCGCAATATTGTCGCTTATCGCTACTGCGCTTGCCTGGTGTTACTTTCCTGAATCACCGCGCTGGCTGGAATCGCGCGGACGGTATCAGGAAGCAGAGCAAGTTATGCGGAACATTGAAGAAGGCGTCATACGCCGGACAGGTAAACCCTTACCGCCAGTGGTTATTGCTGATGACGGTAAAGCGCCACAAACGGTGCCTTATTCTGCCCTACTGACGGGAGTATTACTAAGACGCGTTATTTTAGGCTCTTGTGTACTTATTGCCATGAACGTTGTGCAGTACACGTTAATTAACTGGTTGCCAACGATATTCATGACCCAGGGGATTAATTTAAAAGACTCCATTGTCTTAAATACTATGAGTATGTTTGGCGCGCCGTTTGGCATTTTTATTGCCATGTTAGTCATGGATAAAATTCCGCGTAAAACAATGGGGGTTGGGCTATTAATTCTGATTGCGGTGCTCGGATATATCTATTCACTGCAAACCAGTATGTTACTCATAACCTTAATTGGATTTTTCCTGATTACTTTCGTCTATATGTACGTGTGTTATGCCTCGGCGGTGTATGTGCCGGAGATTTGGCCGACAGAAGCTAAATTGCGCGGCTCGGGTCTGGCGAATGCAGTAGGGCGAATCAGTGGTATTGCTGCACCTTATGCCGTTGCAGTGCTACTCAGCAGCTATGGTGTTACTGGGGTATTTGTTCTGCTTGGCTCAGTTTCAATTATTGTTGCAATTGCTATCGCCACCATTGGAATAGAAACCAAAGGTGTCTCGGTTGAAAGTCTAAGTATTGAAACTGTGACCAATAAATAATTTTTAGGGGGAGATATGAAAAATTCAAAAGCAATATTAGCAGTACCGGGCACCATGAAAATTATTGCTGCAGATTTACCCGTACCCAAAGAAGATGAAGTTCTGATTAAAGTGGAATATGTCGGTATTTGTGGTTCGGATGTGCATGGTTTTGAATCAGGGCCGTTTATGCCGCCAAAAGACCCAAATCAGGAAATTGGCCTGGGCCATGAATGTGCGGGGACGGTTGTTGCAGTGGGAAGCCGCGTGCGTCAATTTAAACCAGGAGATCGAGTAAATATCGAACCTGGCGTTCCTTGCGGCCACTGTCGTTACTGCCTTGAAGGCAAATACAACATTTGCCCGGACGTTGATTTTATGGCGACGCAACCGAATTACCGTGGTGCATTGACGCACTATCTGTGTCATCCGGAGAGCTTTACTTACAAATTGCCCGACAATATGGACACGATGGAAGGGGCGCTGGTAGAACCTGCGGCGGTTGGGATGCACGCCGCCATGTTGGCAGATGTTAAACCAGGCAAAAAGATTGTCATTCTGGGCGCGGGCTGTATTGGTTTAATGACTTTGCAAGCGTGTAAATGCCTCGGGGCAACGGAAATTGCCGTGGTTGATGTGCTGGAAAAACGTCTGGCAATGGCGGAACAGCTCGGCGCGGCATTGGTCATCAACGGCGCTAAACAAGACACTATTGCGTGCTGTCAGCAATTTACCGATGACATGGGCGCAGATATTGTTTTCGAAACAGCAGGTTCTGCGGTAACGGTAAAGCAGGCTCCTTATCTGGTGATGCGCGGTGGAAAAATTATGATTGTCGGCACTGTACCCGGCGATTCGGCCATCAACTTTCTCAAAATCAATCGCGAAGTCACTATCCAGACGGTATTCCGCTATGCCAACCGTTATCCGGTCACGATTGAAGCTATTTCATCAGGGCGATTCGATGTGAAATCGATGGTAACGCATATATACGATTATCAGGATGTACAACAGGCATTTGAAGAGTCGGTTAACAACAAACGCGACATTATTAAAGGCGTTATTAAAATTAGCGATTAATTAATACGGGAGAACGGAATATGCTAGCAGATATCAGATTTTGGGAAAGAGATGCCACAAATAAACATTATGCCATTGCCCATTTTAATGTATGGAATGCCGAAATGTTAATGGGGGTTATCGATGCAGCAGAAGAAGCAAAATCACCGGTTATTATTTCTTTTGGTACGGGATTTGTCGGGAATACATCATTCGAAGATTTCTCGCATATGATGGTATCAATGGCACAAAAAGCAACGGTGCCGGTAATTACCCACTGGGATCATGGCCGGAGTATGGAAATTATCCATAATGCCTGGACTCATGGAATGAACTCCTTAATGCGCGATGCATCGGCGTTTGATTTCGAAGAAAATATACGTCTGACCAAAGAGGCCGTTGATTTCTTCCATCCACTGGGTATTCCGGTAGAGGCAGAGTTAGGCCATGTAGGTAATGAAACGGTTTATGAAGAAGCCCTGGCAGGCTATCACTATACTGACCCTGACCAGGCGGCGGAATTTGTTGAGCGCACTGGCTGTGACTCACTGGCAGTGGCTATCGGGAATCAGCATGGCGTTTATACATCTGAGCCGCAATTGAACTTTGAAGTCGTAAAGCGTGTACGCGAAGCCGTTTCTGTTCCTCTGGTATTGCATGGTGCATCAGGGATCAGTGATGCTGATATTAAAACCGCGATTTCATTGGGTATAGCGAAAATCAATATTCATACGGAATTGTGCCAGGCCGCAATGGTGGCAGTGAAAGAAAATCAGGAACAGCCTTTCTTGCATTTAGAGCGAGAAGTCCGTAAAGCAGTTAAAGAAAGGGCATTAGAAAAAATCAAATTATTTGGTTCAGACGGCAAGGCGGAATGATGCAATGGACAATCTTGATGTTATATGTATAGGTGGCGCTATCGTTGATATTCCATTGCAGCCGGTCAGTAAAAAAATTTTTGACGTAGATTCTTATCCGCTTGAAAGAATAGCTATGACCACGGGGGGAGACGCAATCAATGAAGCGACGATTATTTCTCGCCTGGGGCATCGCACGGCATTAATGAGCCGCGTCGGTGAAGATGTCGCAGGACAATTTATCCTGGAGCACTGCCGCAAAGAGAAAATCGATATTCAGAGCCTGAAGCAAGATGTGAATATTGATACATCTATTAATGTAGGTCTGGTTACTGCGGACGGCGAGCGGACATTTGTCACTAATCGCAACGGCAGTTTGTGGAAATTGAATATTAATGATGTCGACTTTGCGCGATTTTCTCAGGCGAAGTTATTATCGCTAGCCAGTATATTCAATAGTCCGCTACTTGATGGTAACGCATTAACAGAAATTTTTACGCAAGCTAAAGCCCGGCAGATGATTATTTGTGCCGATATGGTCAAGCCGCGCCTGAATGAAACACTGGATGATATTCGCGAGGCATTGGGTTTTGTCGATTATCTGTTTCCTAATTTTGCCGAGGCAAAATTACTCACCGGGAAAGAGACGTTAGATGAAATTGCTGACTGCTTTCTTGAGTGCGGTGTAAAAACGGTGGTGATTAAGACGGGTAAAAACGGCTGCTTTATCAAGTGCGGTGACATGACGATGAAGGTGCCGGCGGTAGCGGGAATTACGGCTATCGACACCATTGGCGCGGGTGATAACTTTGCTTCGGGTTTTATTGCGGCACTACTGGAAGGTAAAGAACTGCGTGATTGCGCGCGCTTTGCCAATGCAACGGCAGCTATATCGGTATTGAGTGTTGGTGCCACCACCGGTGTGAAAAACAGAAAGCTGGTCGAACAATTGCTGGAAGAATACGAAGGGTAATGAAGGCAAATGAAAAAGATACCTTTAGGCACAACGGATATAACGCTTTCACAGATGGGGTTGGGGACATGGGCCATTGGCGGTGGTCCTGCATGGAATGGCGATCTCGATCGGCAAATTTGTATTGATACAATTATTGAAGCCCATCGTTGCGGCATTAACCTGATTGATACTGCGCCGGGATATAACTTTGGTAATAGTGAAATTATTGTCGGCCAGGCGTTAAAACAATTGCCACGCGAACAAATTGTTGTCGAAACAAAATGCGGTATTGTCTGGGAACGAGAAGGCAGTTTATTCAACAAAGTCGGCGATCGTCAGTTGTACAAAAATCTCTCTCCGGAATCTATCCGCGAAGAAGTCGATGCCAGCTTGCAACGTCTCGGCATTGATTACATCGATATCTATATGACGCACTGGCAGTCAGTGCCGCCTTGTTTTACGCCGATTGCAGAAACCGTCGCAGTACTTAATGAACTGAAGGCCGAAGGGAAGATTCGTTCGATAGGCGCTGCTAATGTCGAAGCTGACCATATACGCGAATATTTGCAATATGGTGAGCTGGATATTATTCAGGCGAAATACAGCATCCTCGACCGGGCAATGGAAAACGAACTGCTGCCGCTATGTCGTGATAATGGCATTGTGGTTCAGGTCTATTCACCGTTAGAACAGGGGTTGCTGACAGGCACCATCACTCGCGATTATATTCCAGGCGGCGCTCGGGCAAATAAAGTGTGGTTCCAGCGTGAAAACATGCTCAAAGTGATTGATATGCTTGAACAGTGGCGGCCACTTTGTGCGCGTTATCAGTGCACAATTCCCACTCTGGCGCTGGCGTGGATATTAAAACAGAGTGATTTAATCTCCATTCTCAGTGGAGCAACTGCACCGGAACAGGTACGTGAAAATGTGGCCGCACTGGCAATCAACTTATCAGATGCCGATACATTATTGATGAGGAAAATGGCAGAAGCCCTGGAGCGTTAAAGTGAAATACGATTCACCTCTGTTTCTGTGTAATCTATGATTTAAATCTGTGATTCAGACTGGTTATTTTGAAAGTAAATATCGCTTATGCGATAATCGCACTAATGTGATGTAAAAAGAGACAGGGGTGTAATCGTGGCGGCAAAAGACAGGATTCAGGCAATTAAACAAATGGTTGCCAACGATAAAAAAGTAACGGTTTCGAATTTGAGCTCGATTTTTCAGGTAACTGAAGAAACCATTCGCCGCGATCTTGAGAAGCTGGAAGATGAAGGTTTTTTGACCCGAACTTACGGGGGCGCGGTTCTGAACACAGCAATGTTGACGGAAAATATTCATTTCTATAAGCGAGCTTCGTCGTTTTATGAAGAGAAGCAGCTTATTGCTCGGAAAGCGCTGCCGTTTATCGACAATAAAACCACCATGGCGGCAGATTCTAGTAGTACCGTCATGGAACTGCTCAAATTGTTGCAGGACCGTAATGACCTGACATTACTAACCAACTCGGCGGAAGCCATTCATGTACTGGCTCAGTCAGAAATTAAGGTTGTTTCAACCGGCGGGGAGCTGAACAAAAACACGCTTTCCCTGCAAGGACGAATTACTAAAGAGATCATCAGTCGTTATCACGTCGATGTTATGGTAATGAGTTGTAAAGGTCTTGATATTAACAGTGGCGCGCTGGACTCTAACGAAGCGGAAGCTGAGATCAAAAAGACAATGATCCGCCAGGCGACAGAAGTCGCGTTATTAGTCGATCACTCCAAGTTTGATCGCAAAGCTTTTGTCCAGTTAGCTGACTTTAGCCATATTAATTACATAATAACTGATAAATCACCGGGTGCAGAATGGGAAGGATTTTGCAAAGACAATAATATCCAACTTGTGTGGTAATTTAATCACACGTTGTCAATATTATTTGTTCCAGCGCCTGTGAAATAAAATGATGATAAAAATGCGGCAAGTAACTTTGCCGCAATTGCTACCTTTTTTAGCAAAATTCGAGGCACCAAATGGAACAATATGATCAAATTGGCGCAAGACTGGACCGCCTGCCTTTGGCCCGGTTTCATTATCGTATATTTGGCATAATCAGCTTTAGTCTGTTATTAACTGGTTTTTTAAGTTATTCAGGTAATGTTGTTTTAGCAAAACTGGTAAGCAATGGATGGTCAAATAATTTCCTCAATGCTGCTTTTACGTCGGCATTGATGTTTGGTTATTTCATCGGTTCGCTTACCGGTGGATTCATTGGTGATTACTGTGGACGGCGCCGGGCATTCCGCATAAATCTTCTTATTGTTGGCATTGCGGCGACAGGCGCTGCTTTCGTCCCTGATATGTACTGGCTCATCTTCTTTCGTTTCCTGATGGGGACAGGAATGGGGGCGCTGATTATGGTTGGCTATGCGTCGTTTACTGAATTTATTCCCGCTCTGGTGCGTGGAAAATGGTCCGCGAGACTCTCATTTGTCGGCAACTGGTCGCCCATGTTGTCAGCGGCGATAGGCGTTGCCGTTATTGCTTTCTTTAGTTGGCGGATAATGTTTTTGCTGGGCGGTATTGGGATAATGTTAGCATGGCTACTTTCTGGTAGATATTTTATTGAGTCGCCTCGTTGGCTGGTGGGTATCGGACAATTAGCGGAAGCAGAAAGTCAACTTCGTGAAGTAGAGCAGCAAATCGAAAAAGAGAAGGGTATTCATCTAACACCACTTGCTTTCAGGCAAAGCACAAGTCAGAACAATGAAATTAATGGTACTTTTTGGTTGCTATTCAAAGGCGAGATGTTGCAGCGCACGTTAGTCGCGATTACGGTGTTAATTGCGATGAACATCTCGCTTTATACTATCACCGTATGGATACCTACCATATTTGTTAACTCCGGAATTGATGTTGATAAATCGATATTAATGACGGCTGTTATTATGATAGGCGCTCCGGTTGGAATATTTATTGCTGCGTTAGTTATTGATCACTTTCCTCGCCGATTATTTGGCTCGTCTTTGCTTATAATTATTGCCGTGTTGGGATATATATATTCTATACAAACTACAGAATGGGCCATCTTAGGTTATGGCCTGATGATGATCTTCTTTCTTTATATGTATGTTTGCTTCGCCTCTGCGGTGTATATCCCGGAACTTTGGCCAACCCATTTACGCCTGCGCGGCTCGGGATTTGTTAATGCAGTAGGACGAATCGTCGCGGTCTTCACTCCGTATGGCGTCGCGGCGTTATTAACGCATTATGGTTCGGTAACGGTCTTTATGGTGCTTGGTGTCATGTTGGTGTTATGTGCGCTGGTCCTCTCTATTTTTGGCATCGAAACGCGGAAGGTATCGCTGGAACGAATTTCTGGTATGAATTGAGTCTTCGTTGATTGCGTCAAATGCCAGATGCACCGCAGACGCACTTTGTCTGGCCTACAACGTCAGTACAGAATTGTAGGCCAGCGTAATATTATCCCTGCGTCTCTTCCCAGTTTGCCAGTGTGTACAATGTTGCCCCAGCAACTGACATCTCCATAAACGCGTGCGCACTGTCCTGTGGCTGGATATTCACACCGCGACAGCCATCGGTAATCACGTTCACGCGATAACCTAACTGCAACGCGTCCAGGACGGTAAACTTCACGCAATAGTCAGTAGCCAGCCCCATAACGATCAACTCATTGATTTCATGGTCGCGCAACCAGCCATCGAGCTCGGTTTTCTGCCGACGTCCGTTATCAAAAAAAGCACTGTAACTATCGACTAAAGAATTTTCACCTTTGTGAAACACTGCATCAATCGAATTTTGCGCCAGCAGAGGGTGCAACGCCGCACCTTCGCTGTGTTGTACGCAGTGATCGGGCCAGAAGGTTTGCGGCAGGCCGTCAAGCTGACCCTGGGTATAAGGTTCTACACCATGCTGACTGGCAAAACTGCCGTGATTGGCCGGATGCCAGTCCTGACTGGCGACGACCGCTTCACCACGCGCTTTACACCAGCGTATCAGGGCATTAGCGACATCAACCGTGCTATCGCCTTCCGCAACAGCCAGCGCGCCGCCAGCGCAGAAATCATTTTGTAAATCGACCAGTAACAGGGCGCGTTGGGGCATTACAGTCTCCTTAATCATCCGGCGTCAGTTCGCCGCGCAGGTTTTGGCTCATGGCCTTGCGAATGGTTTCGGTATCCAGACCCTGGCTGAGTAGGTAGTGCAGTTTGGTTAGCGTGGCTTCTACGGTCATATCCGCACCGCCAATAACGCCGGCATGGGCGAGGGCGTTACCCGTGGCATAACCGCCCATATTGACTTTACCGGACATACATTGTGTCAGGTTAACCACCACAATTCCGCGATTGCTGGCTTCTTGTAATTCTTGCAGGAATGCTTTGTTTTGCGGCGCATTACCCACGCCATAAGAGCGCAGAATCAACGCTTTAACCGGTTGACGCAGGAAGTTACGTACGACGTCAGCAGAAATCCCCGGATAAATCGTCACCACGCCGATTGGCTGTGGTGTAATCGGATGAACGATCAGCTCACCTGTGCCGTGCGGGGCGGGGGGGGTATTTAAACGGCGAATATGAATACCCGCTTCCAGCAATGGCGGAAGATTTGGTGACGCGAAGGCATCAAAACCATCGGCATGAGCTTTGGTGGTGCGGTTGCCGCGATACAGGCGATTATTAAAAAAGAGTGTGACTTCGTTGATGGGATAGTTCGCCGCAACGTACAACGCATTCAGCAAATTGATTTGTCCGTCAGAGCGTAATTCGGCCAATGGGATTTGTGACCCTGTCACTATGACCGGTTTTCCGAGATTCTCCAGCATGAACGACAGCGCAGAGGCGGTATACGCCATCGTGTCGGTGCCATGCAGAATGACAAAACCATCGTACTCGTCATAGTGCGCTTTAATATCTTCAGCAATATGCTGCCAGTCCTCTGGCGTCATATCAGAAGAATCCATCAGCGGCGTGTATTCATGAATGGTGAAA
Source organism: Escherichia sp. B1147 (assembly GCF_001660175.1). Lineage (NCBI taxonomy): Bacteria > Pseudomonadati > Pseudomonadota > Gammaproteobacteria > Enterobacterales > Enterobacteriaceae > Escherichia > Escherichia sp. B1147. The sequence continues at coordinate 115,389 of NZ_LFHY01000013.1, read as the reverse complement.
TCCGGCATCTCCGGGCGATGGAACTCCGGCATCAGCGCCAGTTGGCGTTGTAGATGGCCCGACACCGGAATATATCCCTGCTCGGAACGCTGCATCCCGATGGTCCCGCCCGTGTAGGCAACGTAAATTGATTTCTTTTGCATGATATTGATATGAATGATACCGAAAGAGCAAAAGTATATACGTGAGGGGCAGCGAGCGCACCTGGATACTCTGCGGATATGAGAAAAGTCCGGCGGAACAGAGGGACTGGCATCCCGCCGGGGACAAATGATTAATCCTGCAACGCATAGGTTACGGTCGTGACTACACGCACCGTTTTGTTAATCGCCGAGGGATCATCTTCGTCACTGCCACTGGCGAAGATCTGGAACACGCCTTGCGACGCATCGCTAATGGACCCTACCTGACTACCTGAATCCGTCGCAAACTGTAATGCTGCGTTGCGTGCGTCTTTTGTCGCGGCAGCAATCATCTCCGCGCGCAGTGCGCCAATGCCGTTGAAACGATAGGCGATTTTGCTATCAGCGATGGCGCCATCTGTGGCGATTTGCAGGTCGTTTAATTTCGCGACGACTTTTTCGACAGCAGCAACGTTATGCGTTTTTATCGTAACAGACCCGTCAGCGTTAAAGCGTGGCATCGTCGGATCGTCTTTGAGGTAAAAGGCTTCCGTTCGCTTACTTGTCCATTGACCCACGTTTATCTCTTTGTCGTTAATCCCCTGAGCGTGGAATTCGGCAATAATCTTGTTCTGCGCATCTTCAAGTTTTGGGAAAAGTTCGCCAGGAACATTACCCTTAAAGTTGATAGCAATTGTTAATTCAGCCGTATCGGCGCGAACTTCTTTTTCCGAAAGTCCTCGTACGTTCACATAACGGTTGTTGGTTTTTAAATGTTTAACACCATCACCTACGAAGTATCCGCAGGCGCTGATCCCCAGTCCGAGGACGATAGCGGCAATTAAAGAAGGTGCCTTATTCACTGATGACTCCTTATCAGGTGCAAAATGATCAAGGCAATGTAGTGGAGAGAGGAAGTGAAAGACAGTCCGGTTCAGGAGTGTGGCCGACAGCATATCGGCCACATATTTGCAGGGATTAACGCACGTTGGCGCAGGTCAGGCAAAACGCGTAACGGTTTTGCGGATCGTTAAAGGCTGCCAGCTTGTCGCTTTCGCTTTTAACGGTTGAAGCGACCGAGGCCAGCGGCGCAGGTAGCATGGCCTGGAGCGTATCTGGCAACATCGCCCGTACTGAACCTGACATGTTGTCCATCACCTTGTCGAAGAAGGTCGGCTCATCGACGTAATATTCCAGATGCCACTGCTTCAGTTTTGCCAGTTCAGCCGCTTTGGCAACTGCATCATCGAAATCACCGAGACTATCGACCAGTCCATTCGCTTTCGCATCCTGACCGGTCCAGACATGCCCCTGGGCGATTTTATCAATCTGCTCTGGCGTCGAATTACGCGAATCGGCAACCAGCGTGATAAAGCGCTTATAGCCGTTCTCAATGCTCAATTGCATCATCTGCTGCGCTTCTGGCGGCAGCGATTTAGTGATGGAAACATCCGCCAGTGGTGATGTAGACACGCCATCGGTATGTACACCAATCGAATCGAGGCTGTTTTCTACAGTGGTGATCACGCCGAAGATACCGATAGAACCGGTCAGGGTGCTCGGGTTAGCCACAATGTAATTGGCCGGCGTGGAGATCCAGTAACCACCAGATGCCGCCATTCCGCCCATTGACACAACCACCGGCTTGCCAGCTGCTCTGGCGGCTGCCAGCTCAGCGCGAATCACCTCAGAAGCCGTTACGCTGCCACCAGGGCTGTTTACGCGCAGAACAATCGCTTTTACTTTTGGATCAAGGCGAGCGTCACGGATTTGTGCCGCGGTCGTATCGCCGCCAACATTCCCCTGAGTTTCTTCGCCATCCATAATCGCGCCATTAGCGAAGACGACACCGATGCTGTCGCCGGTATCTGCTGGAGTTTTCAGTGCGTAATCGTAATAACTGATGGCGCGATAATTTTTATCAGACTTGCTCCAGCCAAACTCTTTGGTCAGGGCTTTTTCAATTTCGGCATTCGTTGCCAGCGCGTCGACCAGTTTGTTGTCCAGTGCGTACTTTGCAGTATCGCCACCCGTTTTGGTTAAGCCTGCAAGTAGCCCTTGCGCCCCAGGGAATACCTGCTGGGCAGGGATCTGGCGGTTAGCGGCAACGGTGTTGAGATAGTTTTGCCACAGTTCGCCAATCCAACGGCTATCGGCTTCGCGGGCTGCCGGGGACATATCATCACGAATAAACGGCTCAACGGCAGATTTATAAGTCCCCACGCGGAACACATGTGTGGAAACTTTTAGCTTATCCAGCAATGATTTGTAGTACAGGCCATTGGTGGCAAAACCGTGCAAATCAACCACACCTTGCGGGGATAGCCAAATTTTGTTGGCGAAACTGGCGAGGTAATATTGTCCCTGGCTGTAGTTCTCGCCAATGGCGTAAACCGGTTTACCGCTGTCACGAAACTCTTTCAGGGCTTTGCCGATGTACTGCATAGACGGTTGGTCGCCGCCCGCAAAGTCTTTCAGATCCATCACGATACCGGTGATATTCCGGTCATCTTTAGCCTGGCGAATAGTGTTCACGATATCAAACAGCGAATTTTCCTGCAGACGATCGGAACTGGCGCCAAGCAGCTGGCGGCTTAACTTACTAAACCGTTGCGAGCTGTCGGGCTTATCGACGATCACGCCGGAAATATCGAGCAGTAATGCGCCACGACCAGCGGTTTCTTTGGTATCGCTACTACTGACCTGCATCCAGATCCCCACGCCAACCAGCACGAGGAAAATAAAGAACAGGTTAAGTACCATTTCACGGACAAAATTGAGCAGACGCCACGTCCATTTAAAAAATCCGGCAATAAATCGCCAAAGGGTTCGCATGTATTCTCCCAGACTAAAAGTCACACCTGTTACAGGTGCAATAGATGTGGTTATCGTAATGACCCAACCGGCACTTGTCAGCAGGAATCGCGGACTGTGCTGTAACAAAATCCACTCTCGTGTTAATTTTGTGAATAAACATTATGACAGGAGTTAATCAAATGGATGCACTCGAACTATTGATCAACCGCCGCAGCGCCTCTCGTTTGGCTGAACCTGCTCCGACTGGCGAACAACTGCAAAATATCCTGCGTGCCGGAATGCGTGCACCGGACCATAAATCCATGCAACCGTGGCACTTTTTTGTGATTGAAGGAGAAGGGCGCGAACGTTTCAGTAACGTTCTGCAACAGGGCGCAATTGCTGCGGGTAGCGATGATAAAGCTATCGACAAAGCCCGTAATGCCCCGTTCCGTGCGCCGCTCATCATCACCGTGGTGGCGAAATGTGAAGAAAATCATAAAGTCCCACGTTGGGAACAGGAAATGTCAGCGGGTTGCGCGGTGATGGCGATGCAAATGGCGGCGGTTGCCCAGGGCTTTGGCGGCATCTGGCGTAGTGGTGGGTTAACCGAAAGTCCGGTGGTGCGTGAGGCGTTCGGTTGTCGGGAGCAGGATAAAATTGTTGGCTTTCTTTATCTCGGCACGCCGCAATTGAAAGCATCAACGTCGATTAACGTTCCGGATCCGACGCCATTTGTCACTTATTTTTGATAATTTTCGCAAAACTGTCTGGATTATGAGCAAAGGCGCAGGAATTCAGACACTCTCACTTATCACTTCACGGAATGAAGGTTACCATACCCGGATTGCATTGACAGGAGATGTCCATGAGCGAGAAGTCGATTCGTTTGACCCAATACAGCCACGGAGCAGGTTGCGGCTGTAAAATTTCCCCAAAAGTGTTGGAAACCATTCTGCACAGCGAGCAGGCGAAGTTTGTTGATCCGAATTTGCTCGTGGGTAACGAAACCCGCGACGATGCGGCAGTATACGATCTTGGTAATGGCACCAGTGTCATCAGCACCACCGATTTCTTTATGCCGATCGTTGATAATCCTTTCGATTTTGGCCGCATTGCCGCGACGAATGCCATCAGCGATATTTTCGCGATGGGCGGCAAACCGATTATGGCCATTGCGATCCTCGGCTGGCCGATTAACAAACTTTCCCCGGAAATTGCCCGCGAAGTGACCGAAGGTGGTCGCTATGCGTGTCGTCAGGCGGGGATTGCGCTGGCAGGCGGTCACTCCATCGACGCGCCGGAACCGATTTTTGGTCTGGCGGTGACGGGGATCGTACCGACTGAACGAGTGAAGAAAAACAGCACCGCACAAGCCGGATGTAAACTGTTCCTGACTAAACCGCTGGGGATTGGCGTTCTCACCACGGCTGAGAAAAAATCACTGCTCAAGCCAGAACATCAGGGGCTGGCGACGGAAGTGATGTGCCGGATGAATATCGCAGGTGCGTCATTTGCCAACATTGAAGGCGTAAAAGCGATGACCGACGTCACCGGTTTTGGTCTGCTGGGCCATCTAAGTGAAATGTGCCAGGGGGCAGGCGTGCAGGCTCGCGTCGACTATGAAGCGATCCCGAAACTGCCGGGCGTGGAAGAGTACATTAAGCTGGGCGCTGTACCGGGTGGCACCGAACGCAACTTTGCCAGCTACGGCCATTTGATGGGCGAAATGCCGCGAGAAGTGCGGGATCTGTTGTGCGATCCGCAAACCTCCGGTGGCCTGCTGTTGGCGGTGATGCCGGAAGCAGAAAATGAAGTCAAAGCTACCGCAGCCGAGTTTGGCATTGAACTGACGGCGATTGGCGAGCTGGTGCCTGCGCGTGGCGGTCGTGCCATGGTTGAGATTCGTTAATTCAATGCGGTTGTTTATAGCCGAAAAACCGAGTCTGGCACGCGCTATTGCTGATGTCCTGCCCAAACCGCACCGTAAAGGCGATGGCTTTATCGAGTGCGGCAATGGCCAGGTGGTGACCTGGTGTATCGGTCACCTGCTTGAGCAGGCGCAGCCAGACGTCTACGACAGCCGCTATGCGCGCTGGAATCTGGCGGATTTGCCGATTGTCCCGGAAAAGTGGCAACTGCAACCACGCCCCTCCGTAACCAAACAACTTAACGTCATCAAACGCTTTCTGCATGAAGCCAGCGAAGTGATTCACGCCGGTGACCCGGATCGTGAAGGGCAATTGCTGGTGGATGAAGTGCTGGACTACCTGCAACTGGCACCGGAAAAGCGCCAGCAAGTTCAGCGTTGCCTGATCAACGACCTGAACCCGCAGGCGGTTGAGCGGGCAATCGAGCGTCTCCGCTCCAACAGCGAGTTTGTACCGCTATGTGTTTCCGCACTGGCGCGAGCGCGTGCCGACTGGCTGTACGGTATCAATATGACCCGCGCGTATACCATTCTCGGTCGCAATGCTGGCTATCAGGGGGTGCTTTCCGTTGGGCGCGTACAGACTCCCGTACTTGGGCTGGTGGTTCGGCGTGACGAAGAAATAGAAAACTTTGTGGCGAAAGACTTCTTTGAAGTCAAAGCGCATATTGTGACGCCTGCCGATGAACGATTTACGGCCATCTGGCAGCCGAGTGAAGCGTGCGAGCCGTACCAGGATGAAGAAGGGCGTTTGTTGCATCGCCCGCTGGCGGAGCATGTGGTTAACCGTATCAGTGGTCAACCGGCGATCGTCACCAGCTATAACGATAAACGGGAATCAGAATCTGCGCCGCTGCCGTTTTCGCTTTCCGCGTTGCAGATTGAAGCCGCAAAACGTTTTGGGCTTAGTGCACAGAACGTGCTTGATATTTGCCAGAAGTTGTACGAAACGCACAAGCTGATCACTTATCCGCGTTCCGACTGCCGCTACCTACCAGAAGAGCATTTTGCCGGACGTCATGCGGTGATGAATGCCATCAGCGTTCATGCACCGGGGCTATTGCCACAGCCGGTGGTTGACCCCAATTTACGCAACCGCTGCTGGGATGACAAAAAGGTGGATGCTCACCACGCCATCATCCCGACCGCGCGTAGTTCTGCCATCAACCTGACGGAGAACGAATCGAAGGTCTATAACCTGATTGCTCGTCAATACCTGATGCAGTTCTGCCCGGATGCGGTGTTCCGCAAGTGTGTCATTGAGCTGGAAATAGCCAAAGGCAAATTTGTTGCTAAAGCCCGTTTTCTTGCCGAAGCAGGCTGGCGCACGCTGTTAGGCAGCAAAGAGCGTGATGAAGAAAACGACGGTACGCCGCTGCCTGTAGTCGCGAAGGACGATGAATTGTTGTGCGAAAAAGGTGAAGTGGTGGAGCGACAAACCCAGCCGCCGCGCCATTTCACTGATGCAACACTGCTTTCAGCAATGACCGGGATCGCGCGTTTTGTTCAGGATAAAGATCTGAAAAAGATCCTTCGTGCCACCGATGGTTTGGGGACAGAAGCGACCCGAGCCGGGATTATTGAACTGTTGTTCAAGCGTGGTTTCCTGACCAAAAAAGGGCGCTATATCCATTCCACCGACGCCGGAAAAGCGTTATTCCATTCGCTGCCAGAAATGGCGACGCGACCGGATATGACCGCACACTGGGAATCGGTGCTGACGCAAATCAGCGAAAAACACTGTCGCTACCAGGACTTTATGCAGCCACTGGTGGGGACGCTTTACCAATTGATTGATCAGGCGAAGCGTACGCCGGTGCGACAGTTTCGCGGCATAGTCGCTCCGGGCAGTGGCGGTAGTGGTGATAAGAAAAAGGCAGCTCCACGCAAGCGAGCGGCGAAAAAAAGCCCGCCAGCAGATGAAGCGGGCAGTGGAGTGATAACATAGGCCGGATGCCAGAATTCCAACTCACTGATACATCACTTTTCGTAGGCCGGATAAGGCGTTTACGTCGCATCCGGCACAAATGCCTGATGCGACGCTTGCGCGTCTTATCAGGCCTACAGATCTGTTCTCTGATTCAGAAGGTTTTCGTAGGCCGGATAACTTAAATCACACCCTGCGCCAGCATCGCATCGGCAACCTTCACAAAGCCAGCAATGTTCGCGCCCTGTACGTAGTTGGTTTGCTCACTTTCACCGCCGTGTTCAACACATGCATGGTGGATATCCAGCATGATGTGATGCAAACGCGCATCGACTTTCTCGGCTTTCCAGCCCAGACGCGCGGCGTTCTGCGCCATTTCCAGACCCGATGTTGCTACGCCGCCAGCATTAGCCGCTTTACCCGGTGCAAACAGTACGCCTGCCTGCTGGAACAGTTCAGTCGCTTCGATAGTCGTTGGCATATTTGCCCCTTCCGCAACCGCTTTAACGCCATTAGCGATAAGCTGGTGCGCAGCGTCAACATCCAGTTCGTTCTGAGTCGCGCAAGGCAGTGCGATATCAACCGGTACAGACCACGGCTGTTGCCCTTCGAGATAGACCAGGCCAAATTCTTTGGCGTAATCCGCAACGCGGCCATCGCGGCTGGCTTTGATTTCGATAAGACGCGCCAGTTTCTCTTTCGTGAATCCGCTTTCGTCAACTACAGTGCCACTGGAGTCTGACGCAGTAATCACACGTGCGCCAAATTCCATCGCTTTTTCGATAGCATACTGGGCAACGTTGCCGGAGCCAGAAACAGAAACACGCATGCCTTCAAAACCCAGACCGTGACGTTTCAGCATCGCTTCCGTGAAATAAACCAGACCGTAGCCGGTGGCCTCCGGGCGGATCAGGCTGCCGCCAAAAGAAAGTCCCTTACCCGTAAAGACGCAAGCGGTATTGTTGGACAGTTTTTTCATCATCCCCGCCATAAAGCCGACTTCACGACCACCAACGCCGATATCACCCGCTGGAACGTCGGTGTCTGCACCGAGGTGACGATACAGCTCGGTCATCAGCGCCTGGCAGAAACGCATCACTTCGCCTTCACTTTTGCCTTTCGGATCGAAATCGCTGCCACCTTTACCGCCGCCCATTGGCAGGGTAGTCAGGGCATTTTTAAAGGTTTGTTCGAAGCCAAGGAATTTGAGAATGGAAAGGTTTACGGATGGGTGGAAACGCATACCGCCTTTGTACGGGCCGATGGCGGAGCTGAACTGGACGCGCCATGCGCGGTTGACCTGCACCTGATTGCGATCGTCAACCCAGACGACGCGAAACTGGATCACGCGCTCCGGTTCAACCAGGCGTTCCAGTAACGACATCTGGCGATATTTTGGATTTTGTTCAAGAAAAGGCCAGAGAGTGGTCATTACTTCACGAACGGCTTGCGCGAACTCGGTTTGATTCGGGTCGCGCTTTTGTACATGGTTGAGGAATGACTCCAGAGAATATGTCTGATCCATAGATATAAAACCCTTATATATTAAGACGATTGTGCGTATGTTGTTTGTGTTAGGTGTTTTTGCAGTTTTCGACTATACCATCAAGAATGTGACGGTAAGCAAGAAAAAAATGACGCAGGAAAGCAAATTAATAATGTGTGGAATTTATAAACGCCACCTAATGTCTGGTGTGTCTTATCGGACCTGAAAAACCGGGCGCATTTTCAAGAGTGATCCGTAGGCTGGATAAGGCGTTCACGCCGCATCCGGCAACCAGACGCTAAAGTTTTTCCAACTGGTTACCGTTATCAGTAGCAGAGACAACGAAAAATAAGGAGTTTCCTGTGAGTCGAGCATTGTTCGCCGTAGCGTTGGTATTCCCGTTCTTTGCGCTGGCTAATCAGCAGTATCGTCCGGATGTGGAAGTGAATGTGCCGCCGGAAGTGTTTAGTTCTGGCGGACAGTCGGCGCAGCCCTGTAGCCAGTGCTGCGTTTATCAGGATCAAAACTATTCCGAAGGGGCGGTGATTAAAGCAGAGGGAATACTGTTGCAATGTCAGAGGGATGACAAAACCATTAGCACTAATCCACTGGTCTGGCGGCGCGTAAAGCCATAAACGCCTGTAAAAGCGGAGTGTCAGCAGGGGCCAGCGGATATTGCATCGCCTCTTCAGGTGAGCACCAGACCAACGCCTGATGTTCATGTGCCTGTAACGTACCGTGGAAGTCCGGTACGTGCCAGGCATGAAGATGGATAATCCGACCAGATACTTCTCGCTGATGGCTGGCAACATATTCACCAACCGTTGCTTCAATGCCCAATTCTTCGCGCAATTCCCGTACTAGCGCCTGCGGCTGGCTTTCTCCTGGTTCGACTTTACCGCCAGCAAATTCCCATAATCCCGCTTGATCGCTATGCTCAGGGCGTTGTGCGATTAAAATTTTGCCATCCCGTTCGATAATGGCGGCAACAACATCAATCATTTTCATAAATTACACACGGTCGAATACAGGAAAAATGCCATAATATCCGCAGTGTTGCCCGAGCTGAAGGGTTTTATTTCTTAAGGAGTACCCGTGTTAGATCGCCATCTTCATCCCCGAATTAAACCTTTGCTGCATCAGTGCGTGCGGGTTCTGGATAAACCTGGCATTACACCAGATGGTTTAACGCTAGTGGGGTTTGCTATCGGCGTGCTGGCACTGCCGTTTCTGGCACTGGGCTGGTATCTGGCGGCGCTGATTGCCATTTTACTGAACAGGTTGCTTGATGGTCTGGACGGCGCGCTGGCGCGGCGCAGAGGGTTAACCGACGCAGGTGGCTTTCTCGATATTTCGTTGGATTTTCTTTTTTACGCGCTGGTGCCGTTCGGGTTTATTCTCGCCGCACCGGAACAAAATGCGCTGGCAGGCGGCTGGCTGCTGTTTGCGTTTATCGGTACGGGCAGCAGTTTTCTCGCCTTTGCAACGCTTGCGGCAAAACATCAGATTGATAATCCCGGTTATGCGCACAAATCGTTTTATTATCTGGGCGGGTTAACCGAAGGCACGGAGACGATTTTACTGTTTGTATTAAGTTGTCTCTTTCCGGCGTATTTCATGTGGTTTGCGTGGGTATTTGGCGCGCTATGCTGGATGACGACATTTACGCGGGTGTGGAGTGGGTATCTGACGCTGAAGTCGCTTCAGCGTCAGTAATTGCACCGTTATTTGCTACTGTCCGGGCCGCGATCACCTGTTGCTATCGGGTTTTTCGGGTCGCTACTCCATTCGTACCAACCACCGTCATATACGGAGACGTTGTTCCAGCCCATTGCGCGCGCATACATAAAGGTTTCTGAGGCGCGCCAGCCGGTGCCGCAGTAGAACGAGACTTGTTGATCTGGCCGGATATTCCATTCTTTCCACATTGCCGCGACGTCATCGGCAGTACGCATGGTGCCGTCTGGGTTATGGAAATCTTCCATATGCGTTGAGTCGCTGCCCGCATGACCCCAGCGTGCGCCCGGAATGTCACCTTTTGGCTTGATGTAGTCATAGCCGCTGGTGGTGCCGATAAATTCCGCCCAGGAGCGTACGCTGACCAGTGAGGCATCCTGGCGATGCAACAGACCACGCGCCTGTTCCATATCGAGCATCAGTTGCGGTTGCGCCGGGATTTTCACGCCGAAATCCGGTTCCGGTTTCACTTTCGGTGGCGTACCGCGCTCAACGGGCAGGCCTGCGTCGGACCAGGTTTGCCAGCCGCCATCCAGAAGGCGCACATCTTTCACGCCTGCATAAAGCATAATCTGCGCCACACGCGCTGCCGCGTATACGTCACGCCCGTACAGAATGACCGTGGTGTCATGGCGAATGCCGTGTTTTGCCAGCATCGCTTTTAGTTGTTCATCAGAAACTTTATTCCACAGCGGTTCGCTTTCCACTTCGTTGGTATCGATGTAATCAGCGCCGGGAATATGGCTGATAAGGTAAAACTTTGGCGCGCCCCAGGCTGCTTCGATCACTTTCCAGTCACCGGCAGGTTTCGCCGTAACGTCTTTACCTTGTTGTAGGTCATGCAGCCATTGCGGATAAACCAGCTGCTCAAAGTGAGGCAGTTTTTGCAGACGGGAAGGTTCGTTTAGCGCGTCACTCAGGATGGAGATATGCGTAAAGCCTGCTTTTTGCAGTCGCGTTTTGACGGCTTCGACGTCTTTGTCAGTACCGTATAACGCCACCGGGGCATCGGTTTTCAGGTTATGTTGCTTGATCCACGCGTTGAGCTGTTCGGCGCTCATTTTGTCGAGCCAGCTAGCAGAAAGGTTTAAGGCGGCAGGTTCATGACCGGAGGGGCCATTTAGGGTTTGTGGCCAGCCGTTATAAAATGCGCTGGGGCGAGTATCAATCGCTTTGCCATTTTGTTGTTGAAGCTGGTCAAGTGTAAGAGGCTTCGCCAGTTCAGCGGCCCACGAAGAAGCGCAAGCCAGCCCTAAAGCCATTGCCAGCGCGGTCATTTGAGAAACACGTTTCATCGAAAATCCCGACATTGTAGTTTTGAGTGCGCCATTCTGAACTGGCGCATGAGGAAAAACTTTGCGTTATCGCAGTTTGTTGTAATTTTCTGACCATTGCGTCATATCCAGCACGGGACTATCGGCAGGAACATCCTGAAGATCGTGGGTGACCTGAACGACCGGGATCGCCAGTTCGCGAACTTCATTGAATACCCACTGACGAAAATTATCGCGCAGAGCCACGTCAAGACGGCTGAACGGTTCATCCAGTAGCAACGCTTTTGGCTGGGCGAGAAGGGCGCGTAGCAGAGCAACGCGCGCTCGCTGACCGCCAGACAAAGTGGCGGGATCCTGATGGAAAGCTCCGCCAAGGCCTGCCCGCTCAAGTGCATCATTCACGGCATTACGTCGAGCATTCCCTTTGAGTGTCGCCGGTAGCGCCAGCAGTAAATTTTGTCCGACGCTGAACTGGTCAAATAACAGTGCATCCTGGAAAAGAATACCCATATGACGCCGGGCTGTGGGCTGGGTATCGATACGTTGATCATTGAGCCATAGCTCACCTGTACAAGAAAATTGCCCGGCTAGTGAACCAATCATCCATGAAAACAGAGAAGACTTACCACAGCCTGAAGGACCCATTAACGTGACAATGTCACCTTTATTGACTGTAAAGTTAACGTTTTCCAGTAAACAGGTTTCAGGCAAACGCAGCGAAACATCTTTCACGCAGAGCATTAGCGGAGTCCTTGTCTGATAAAACCTACCCATTTCGCAAGCAGGGCGGTCAGGGCAAAAATAATAAGCGGTGATAGCAGTTGCCACAGGGCCTGAGCGGCGAGGATGCTGTTACTACCGCCGCTACTTAACGCTACCGCTTCGGTGGTTAGCGTCGGGAAACGCCCGGCGCCCAGCCACAGCGTTGGCATATATTGCGCAATACTCACTGAAAATCCGACAGCGAAGGCAATCAGCGCAGGGCGCAGCATTAGCGGGCATTTCGCGTAAAAGAAGATTTTGGCCCGTGACCACCCCAGCGTTTGCGCAATCAATATTAATCGTGAATCGATGCGCCGCCAGGCCGGTTGCAGGATGAACAGCATCCAGGGCATTACCCACAGCAGATGCCCCCAGACCACCGCCGTCCAGCTTCCATCCTGGTTCAGCCATAGCGCCAGCGTGTACTGGCCCGCCACTAGCGGCAGTGCCGGTAATAAAATGGGCACCCATAGCCACAACTGGCGACGCTGTGGCCCCCATTCCAGCCACAGCAGTAATAGAAGCAAAGCGATGAATGTCGCCACCAGTCCCATCGTCAGGCTGTTGAGAAGCGCTTCATTATTGATCGTCGACTGATCCGCGAGGATCGATAGCAGAATCACACAGAGTACGCCAGTAAATGGTAACAACTTAGCCAGCATCATCCCGGGCAACAAAGGTGTAGCTGGCTTGCGAATGCCATCTTCCTGGGGGATCATGCGTCGCCAGGCGCGCCACAACAGATAACCAGGCAAAACGTAAGCGGCGAGTAACAGCATCAGCAGTAGGCTGGCGAGCGCGCCTTTTGTCTGTTGGTCAATATCGCCCTGGGTTAACCACTGCCAGCTAATTACCGCCAGCGTCGGTGGATTACCTGGACCAAGAATAATCGCCACATCCACGACCGACAACGACCATGCCACAATCGCCAGCATCGCCATTGCCAGCGCAGGCGCGACGGAGGGCAACAACAGCCAGTTCAGACATTGCCAGCGGCTGTAGCCCAGCGAATCCAGTACAATAACTTGCTGCATCAGGCGTTTTTCACTCAGTGCTGCCGATAAGATCCACAGCAGAAATGCGCTTTCTTTCACTGCCAGGGTGAAACCCAGACCAATACCCAATTTGTCCATTGGCGTGGTGAAATACGGGAAATAGTCATACAGCAACCCTCCGTCAGCAAAGAGCAGAAGAACGCTGGTGGCAAAAGCCACGTGGGGGATGGCGAGCAGCCACGGCAGACGGGCGCACAGATGCAGCCATTTTGCGCCAGGCCACAGCGCGACAATCACCAGCAGGGCAATAAACAAAGCGCCGACCGCGGCGATAGTCGTCGACACCAGCGTCGCCAGTAATGCCTGCGGTAACTGCGGGTCGGCAAATAACGCCTGCCAGTGCGTCAGCGACAAGGCAGGCGTTATCAGCGTGAAAGCCGACGGAACCAGCGGTGCGTAAATCACCGCCATCACCACCCACAGCAAAAAAATTAATGCGTACCGTAACGGCGTAGCCATTCTTGTTCCAGCGCATTTACCCAACCTGCGTGCGGTTCCGCCAGTACCGGCGGCAGATCCTGCGGCATTCTTGATTGCAATGTTTCACGCTGCCCGGCAGACAGTTTTTGCGGATCGAGAACAGAAGGATCGCCCCAGACAGCGGGATCTGCTTTACGCAGTTGCGCTTCTGGTGAGAGCAGGAAGTTGGCGACGACCTTCGCCGCAGCACTGGCATTAGCGTTGGCAGGAATGGTGACGAAATGCACGTTGCCAATCATTCCCTCGCTAAAGCCAAAACTGTAACTACTGGCTGGCAAATCGCCGCTGGCGATTTTTTGTTGCGCATGAGCAGGATTAAAGGTCAGCGACAGGCGCAATGTGCCGGATTTCAGCAGAGTATCCATTCGCGCGGGCGAGGGGGGGAAATCCTTTCCTTCGCGCCATAAATACGGATGCAACGCATCAAGATATTGCCAAAGAGACGCAGTGATACGGGCGAAAGTCGCATCGTCCGGCGCTTCTTTTAATGCTGCGGGGTCTGGCGTCAGCATAATCAGCAGCTGTTCAAGAAACGCGGTGCCGGTAAAGTCCGGTGGGCGCGGATAAGTCACCGTGCCGGGATTGGCTTTAGCATATTCCAGTAAGGCTTGCAGTGTTTGTGGCGGCTGTGGCGTAACATCGCGGCGGGCGATAAACGTCAGTTGCGCGCCGCCCCAGGGCGATTCAGCGCCTTCTGTAGGCACAGAAAAATCTTCCCTCACAGGCAGTTGAGTGTCGACATAGCGCCAGTTGGGTAGTGTTTCCGCCCACTCGGTTTGCAGTAAGTTAGCCTCTTTTAAGGTGCGGAAGTTTTCGCCGTTTACCCAGAGTAGATCCACCGAGCCGCCCGTTTTTCGTCCAGCAGTGGCTTCTGTCTGAATGCGTTTCACTGCGTCCGCGGCATCAGCCAGACGGACAATCTTCAGGTTTATATCGTAATGGGTTTTCATCTCGCCGCTAACCCAGTCGAGATAGCGGTTAATCGCGGTGTCGCCGCCCCAGGCGTTAAACCAGACGGTTTCCCCTTTGGCTTCGTTTTTAATTTCCTGCCAGTCGTTCGCATGCGTTGTTAAAGAAAACAGCGATAACAATCCCAGCAACCACACACAATGGCGCATCATCTCTCCTTAAGAACGTTTTTCAGGAAGTCGGCACAGGCCCTGGGCAGGAATGGCCATGGCAGAATTAAAACGAGCCGACAGGTTTTGTAAGCCGATCAGCGCCGTCAGTTCGGTGAGCGCCTGAGCGTCAAAATGGGCAGCCAGTCGGGTGCGCAGGGCATCATCGACCGTTGGTGGCGTAACGCTGGCGGCTTCGGCATATTCCAGCGCCAGCCGTTCTTCGTCGCTGAAGAGTGGGCTTTGCCGCCACTCAGCCACCGCCAGCAGTTTGTCAGTGCTGCCGGTACGCTCCGCGACTTTCATGCTAGTGATATCCACACAAAACTCACACAAGCACATTTGCGCAATACGCGCACTGACAAGCGAACGCACCACCGGATCGAGCGGTGAGCGTTTGCGCTCCAGCCAGCCGACAAACATCGACACCAGATAAAAGATAAACGGAATTCGCCCCCACCAGCGAATAGGACTTAGCACCTCGCCGTAATGGCGACGATGCAGCCACGCCTGCGGCCGTAAAATTAAAGGAATTTTGTTAAGCGGCGGTAACCCCATCAGGCATTCCTCTTCTGGCGCTCATGCCAAATTTTTTTCGCCATAAAAACCACCACGCTCAGGGCAAACAGAATAAACAACCCGGTGACAAACCAGAATGTACCGCCCGTTAACATGCTACCCGCCCAGGAATAGACAATGGTCGCCGGTAACTGACCAAGCCCGGTGGCGATAAAAAACTGGCGAAAACGTATTGAAGTCAAACCGGCAGCATAGCTGATTGGATCGAAAGGGACAAAAGGCAATAACCGGCAGACCAGAATGGTGTGTTTGCCATAGCGGGTAAAAAAGCCGTCCATGCTGTCGAGTACCGTTTTACCGGTTAACTTTTCCACCACTTCACGGCCCATTACTCTGGCGATAAAGAAGCACAGCGCCGCGCCGGCCATCGAACTGGTCCACGACAGCAAACCGCCCCAGAACGCACCAAAAAGTGATGCGTTAGCAAAAGTAATCAGGAACGCGGGTAGCGGCGCGGCAATGGCCTGCAAAATCATCAAAAAGAATGAGACGACAGCCGCCTGCGCGCCGTAAGACTGAATAAAACGTTCAATACCCTGTTGGTCCACGGCGGCAAACGCCGCAACGCTGTGATTGATAAAATCATGAACGCCGGGTAGCAGCGCCCATGCGAGCAGCGTAGCGAACAACAGGATGATGATGGTGGCACGGTAGTACCAGATTTTACGCGATTGCATCTTCATCATCCTTAATCAAGGTTGTTATTCGGCGATTTTAAAGGTAACCGTTGCCAGCGTGTTATCTGCCGGGAGAACCGACGCATTGCCTTTGAATTTCACTTCGCTGCGTTTTTCGACCGCACCATAAGTGTATGTCGCATTGCTGACGATACCGACCGGGCAGCTATCCAGACATACCAGGCATCCTGTTTTTTTCTCTTCCGCCGCCGCTAAGTTACCACCAAAGCGCATGTCCAGTTTTTTACCGTTACTATCGACAATCACGTCATCGAAGGAATACGCTTTTGCCGCTCCTTGCCAGTTAACCGAAATATCCAGTTTGCTGCCTGCGACGTGAGTCGTTTCTTTATTATCCATCGTCATGTTTTCGCCAGGCGTACCACCGGCCTGCTTCAGGGCTTCATAAAATGCTTTCGGCGTGGCATAACCCATAAACAGTGATTTATGTCCGTTGGAGCCATCTTTAAACACAATGCCGTGGCGGGTATCGTCGGTGAGGAAACGCCCATTAATTTGCACCAGCATGGTTACCGTATGGTTATTTGCATCGACACGTAGCGGCTGGCTGTCCGAAAGCCCGTCGTATTCCACTTTTACCGCCGTACTCTCTTTTTGATCGCAGCCACTCAGCCCCGCAACGGCCAGTAAACACAGTGCAGCCAGTCCTTTTTTCCATGACACTGAATAATGTTGCAACATCGTTCTATCCTTCATTTTTAGGGTGAGTGAGTGGGCTGTGGCGCGAAGCAGACAGATCCACGTGTTTGTGACGAGCGTAGAGTTTGGCAAGCTGGACGAGAATAAACAGCGCCAGGCCAGCCAGACAGAGTTGTAAAATAAAGCGCAGCGTAATGCCTTCACGGGCGAGATCGCTCGCCATCACGGTATAAATCACTATTCCCGGCAGAGTGGTTAATGCCGAAATAAGGGTATAAGGCCAGAAGGCGATGGCGGTTAATCCGTAAGCGTAATTTTGAATATTGTAAGGAAACAGCGGGATTAAGCGGGTCAGAATAAGAAAATCGATACCGTTACGCGTAATGCCTTTTTCAATGGCCTGAAAAGTGTGGCTATGACCGACGTATTTCAGCAGTAAATCACGCCCCAGAAAGCGCGCCAACAGGAACGAGCAGGATGAGGCCAGCGTGGCGGCAATTAACGAAAGTAGCGTTCCTGTTAGCGGACCAAAAACTATTCCACCGGCGATCACCAGTACGCTACCCGGTAACAGAAACAGGGTGGCGATGATAAATAACAGAATATAGAGGCTATAACCGAAAAATCCGCTCTGGCGAATGAGTGTCTGTAAGTGGGGTAAATCGGTGAGCAGATCGAATAAACCGAAAGCATGGATAGCGTAAATTATCAGTGCAAAAAACAGACAGGCAATAATAAATTTACGCTCAGCGTTCATCGTGGAGTTTCCTATATCAAACTTGATAATAGAGAAGTGGTCAGACAACTAAAAAACGCAGTGAC
This sequence comes from Escherichia sp. B1147, assembly GCF_001660175.1. Lineage (NCBI taxonomy): Bacteria > Pseudomonadati > Pseudomonadota > Gammaproteobacteria > Enterobacterales > Enterobacteriaceae > Escherichia > Escherichia sp. B1147. The sequence goes on along the minus strand of NZ_LFHY01000013.1, from coordinate 97,964 downwards.
GGTATAACAAAGGACGGCGGGCAACAAATCATTACTGACAGTTTGTTGATTTTTCTCAAGGTTAATTCTCCTGACCCAGTGCGAGCCAGGAGAACGGAGAAATTAGCGGCGGAAGGTGGCCCAGACAGGGGCGTGATCTGACGGTTTTTCCATACTGCGGATTTCATAGTCGATGCCAGTTTCTACGCAGCATGCGGCCAGCGGCTGGCTGGCAAGTAGCAGGTCGATACGCAGACCACGGTTATCGTCAAAACCTTTTGAGCGGTAATCAAACCATGAGAAACGATCTGCTGTTTCCGGATTCGCATGGCGGAAGGTATCCACCAGCCCCCAACTCATCAGTCTGTCCATCCATTCGCGTTCTTCTGGCAGGAAAGAACATTTACCGGTACGCAGCCAGCGTTTGCGGTTCTCTTCACCAATGCCGATATCGAGATCTGTAGGGCTGATATTCATATCGCCCATAATCAGTACCGGATTATCACGTTTGAGTTCGGTTTCCAGGTAGTTTTGCAGGTTCTGGTAAAACTGTGCTTTAGCCGGGAATTTTATGGGGTGGTCGCGGCTTTCGCCCTGCGGGAAGTAGCCGTTGATCACGGTGACATTACCCAGCGGTGAGGGAATTTCCGCCATAATAATACGCCGTTGTGCCTCTTCGCCGTCGCCAGGAAAGCCACGACGCACGGCAATCGGCGTCTCTTTGGTCAACAGCGCCACACCGTAATGGCCTTTCTGCCCGTGATAAAACACGTTGTAGCCGAGCTTTGCCACATCTTCGAGCGGAAACATATCATCATGAACTTTTGTCTCCTGCAGGCCAATCACATCAGGCTGGTGCTTGTCGACGATAGCTTCAAGCTGGTGTGGTCTGGCGCGCAGGCCGTTGATATTAAAAGAGACAAATTTCATAGTCGCTGCCATTTATTCTGATAATGAGTGCGTGGATGTTAGCAGAAATTCGTCTGACTTACTGCCTGTTGTTAAGTGATTTGATCGATGGTTGTTAATGATGTCAACGATGGCGCAGAAAATGCCCGCTTTTGGTGCGAGTTGCGTCAGAATGGCGCAGCAATTTCCAGTAAATTTCGTCAATGATCACAATTCCAGAATTATATTTTACTGCTGCATAACATTTCGTTTTTTATTCTTTTTATTCATCTGTATCGCAAACGTATTCACTTTATATGCACTTCAGGTGCATATCGCTGGGTTGTAACGTCTTGATTTCCAGTTAACTGCCGCCGTTTATGCAATTTTTCACTGGCTGGCACGAACCCTGCAATCTACATTTATAGTGCAAACATTACTTATTATTAACATATAAATAACTATTTATTTACCGTAGGGGTCGCTATGTCTCAGCCAATTACGCGTGAAAACTTTGATGAATGGATGATACCTGTTTACGCTCCGGCGCCGTTTATACCGGTACGTGGCGAAGGTTCGCGCTTGTGGGATCAGCAGGGAAAAGAGTATATCGACTTCGCGGGGGGCATAGCGGTAAATGCACTGGGTCATGCGCATCCGGAACTGCGCGAGGCGCTGAACGAACAGGCGAGTAAGTTCTGGCATACCGGCAATGGTTACACTAACGAACCGGTACTGCGACTGGCGAAAAAATTAATCGACGCCACTTTTGCCGAGCGCGTCTTCTTTTGTAACTCCGGCGCGGAAGCCAACGAAGCGGCCCTGAAACTGGCGCGTAAATTCGCCCACGACCGCTACGGCAGCCATAAGAGCGGTATTGTGGCGTTTAAAAATGCGTTTCACGGTCGCACGCTATTTACCGTCAGCGCGGGCGGACAGCCAGCCTATTCACAGGATTTTGCGCCACTGCCGCCGGATATCCGTCATGCTGCGTATAACGATCTCAATTCTGCCAGTGCGCTGATTGACGACGCCACCTGTGCGGTGATTGTCGAGCCCATCCAGGGGGAAGGCGGTGTGGTGCCAGCCAGCAACGCGTTTTTACAAGGTCTGCGTGAATTGTGTGACCGCCACAATGCATTGCTGATTTTTGATGAAGTACAAACGGGCGTCGGGCGCACAGGGGAACTGTATGCCTATATGCACTACGGTGTAACGCCTGATCTGTTGACTACCGCCAAAGCGCTGGGCGGCGGTTTCCCCGTTGGCGCTCTGTTGGCAACCGAAGAGTGCGGCCGCGTGATGACCGTTGGCACCCACGGCACCACCTATGGCGGCAATCCGCTGGCATCGGCGGTGGCGGGTAAAGTACTTGATCTCATCAACACGCCAGAAATGCTTAACGGTGTTAAGCAGCGTCATGACTGGTTTGTTGAACGTCTTAATACCATTAATCACCGCTGCGGTTTGTTCAGTGAAATTCGCGGCTTAGGTCTGCTGATTGGCTGTGTGCTGAATGCGGATTACGCCGGGCAAGCGAAACAAATTTCTCAGGAGGCGGCGAAAACGGGCGTGATGGTGCTTATTGCTGGCGGCAATGTGGTGCGTTTTGCTCCGGCACTGAATGTCAGCGAAGAAGAGGTGACGACCGGACTGGATCGCTTTACGGTGGCTTGCGAACGCTTTGTGAGTGGAGGTTCATCATGATGGTCATCCGTCCCGTTGAGCGCTCAGATGTCTCGGCGTTAATGCAGCTTGCCAGCAAAACGGGCGGCGGTCTGACGTCGCTTCCCGCCAATGAAGCCACGCTTTTGGCACGTATCGAAAGGGCCATCAAAACCTGGCAGGGCGAACTGCCCAAAAGCGAGCAGGGCTATGTGTTCGTGCTGGAAGAGAGTGAGACAGGGACTGTGGCAGGGATTTGCGCTATTGAGGTGGCTGTCGGGCTGAACGATCCCTGGTATAACTATCGTGTCGGCACACTGGTCCACGCCTCAAAAGAGCTGAATGTCTATAACGCATTGCCGACGCTGTTTCTCAGTAACGATCACACCGGCAGCAGCGAGCTGTGTACCTTGTTTCTCGACCCGGAGTGGCGCAAAGAGGGCAACGGCTATTTGCTGTCGAAATCGCGCTTTATGTTTATGGCGGCCTTTCGCGACAAGTTTAACGACAAAGTGGTTGCCGAAATGCGCGGGGTGATTGACGAACACGGCTATTCACCGTTCTGGCAAAGCCTCGGTAAACGCTTCTTTTCGATGGATTTTAGCCGCGCTGATTTTCTCTGCGGCACCGGGCAAAAGGCGTTTATCGCTGAACTGATGCCAAAACATCCGATCTATACGGACTTTTTATCCCAGGAAGCGCAGGACGTTATCGGCCAGGTGCATCCGCAAACTGCGCCCGCGCGGGCGGTGCTGGAAAAAGAGGGCTTTCGCTACCGCAACTATATCGACATCTTCGACGGCGGGCCGACGCTGGAGTGTGACATTGACCGCGTTCGCGCTATCCGCAAAAGTCGGCTGGTGGAAGTAGCCGAAGGACAACCTGCACAGAGCGATTTTCCGGCTTGCCTCGTCGCCAATGAAAATTATCACCATTTCCGCGTGTTGCTGGTGCGTGCCGATCCGGCGACCGAACGTTTGATATTAACCGCCGCACAACTGGATGCCCTCAAATGCCACGCCGGGGATCACGTTCGACTGGTGCGCCTGTGCGCAGAGGAGAAAACAGCATGACTTTATGGATTAACGGTGACTGGGTGACGGGCCTGGGTGCACTGCGCGTGAAGCGTAATCCGGTAACTGGCGAGGTGTTATGGCAGGGCAATGATGCCGAGGCCGCTCAGGTAGAGCTGGCTTGTCGGGCCGCTCGTGCAGCGTTTCCACGTTGGGCGCAGCTCTCCTTTGGCGATCGTCAGGTAAGAGTTGAACGATTTGCCGCACTGCTGGAAAGCAATAAAGCCGAATTAACGGCGATTATTGCCAGAGAAACGGGTAAGCCGCGCTGGGAAGCGGCAACCGAAGTGACGGCGATGATTAATAAGATCGCTATATCAATCAAGGCGTATCACGTTCGCACGGGAGAGCAGCGTAGTGAAATGCCGGATGGAGCGGCGAGCTTGCGCCATCGTCCACACGGCGTGCTGGCGGTGTTTGGACCGTACAATTTCCCCGGTCACCTGCCTAACGGGCATATTGTTCCGGCGCTGCTGGCAGGCAACACGGTAATCTTTAAACCCAGCGAACTGACACCCTGGAGCGGCGAGGCAGTAATGCGTTTATGGCAGCAGGCTGGCTTGCCGTCGGGCGTGCTGAACCTGGTCCAGGGCGGGCGCGAAACCGGCCAGGCACTCAGTGCGCTGGAGGATCTCGACGGTTTGCTGTTTACTGGTAGCGCCAATACCGGCTACCAGCTACATCGCCAGCTTTCCGGTCAGCCGGAAAAAATCCTCGCCCTCGAAATGGGCGGTAATAACCCGCTGATTATTGATGACGTGGTAGATGTCGACGCCGCTGTCCATCTGACTATCCAGTCGGCATTTGTCACCGCGGGGCAACGCTGTACCTGCGCCCGCCGTTTATTGGTGAAAAGCGGGGCGCAGGGCGATGCGTTTCTTGCTCGCCTTGTTGTCGTCAGCCAGCGGTTAATGCCGGGGAACTGGGATGACGAACCGCAACCGTTTATTGGCGGGCTGATTTCTGAACAGGCCGCACAGCAGGTTGTCACTGCCTGGCAGGAACTGGAAGCATTGGGCGGGAAAACGCTGCTTGCACCACGTTTGCTACGAGCGGGAACATCGCTTCTGACGCCAGGGATCGTTGAAATGACGGGCGTTTCAGGCGTGCAGGATGAAGAAGTGTTTGGGCCGCTACTTCGCGTATGGCGTTATGACACCTTTGATGGCGCGATAAAGATGGCGAATAACACCCGCTTTGGCCTCTCTTGTGGGCTGGTTTCCCCAAAACGGGAAAAGTTCGAGCAACTGTTACTGGAAGCGCGGGCAGGGATTGTTAACTGGAACAAACCGCTTACCGGAGCCGCCAGTACCGCACCATTCGGTGGCATTGGCGCTTCCGGCAACCATCGCCCCAGTGCCTGGTATGCGGCGGATTATTGTGCCTGGCCGATGGCAAGCCTGGAGTCAGACTCGTTAACGTTGCCTGCGACGCTTAACCCCGGTCTGGATTTTTCCGATGAGGTGGTGCGATGAACGCCTGGGAAGTCAATTTCGACGGACTGGTGGGGCTGACGCACCATTACGCGGGCCTGTCGTTTGGTAATCAAGCCTCCACCAGCCACCGTTTTCAGGTATCTAACCCACGACTGGCAGCGAAGCAGGGCTTACTAAAAATGAAAACCCTTGCCGATGTGGGATTTCCCCAGGCGGTGATCCCACCGCACGAGCGTCCGTTTATTCCGGTGCTGCGTCAGCTGGGCTTCAGCGGCAGCGATGAGCAGGTACTGGAAAAGGTTGCCCGCCAGGCACCACACTGGCTTTCCAGCGTCAGTTCAGCATCGCCAATGTGGGTAGCGAATGCGGCCACGGTAGCGCCATCCGCCGATACGCTGGATGGCAAAGTGCATTTCACGGTCGCCAACCTGAACAATAAATTTCACCGTTCGCTGGAAGCACCGATTACCGAATCGCTGTTAAACGCCATTTTTAACGATAAAGAGAAATTCACCGTCCATTCGGCGTTGCCACAGGTCGCGTTGCTCGGTGACGAAGGGGCGGCAAATCACAATCGTCTTGGCGGTCATTACGGCGAACCCGGTATGCAAATTTTTGTTTACGGGCGAGAAGAGGGTAACGGTTCGCGGCCTTCCCGATATCCGGCGCGGCAGACCCGCGAAGCCAGCGAGGCGGTAGCCAGGCTGAATCAGGTTAATCCGCAGCAGGTTATTTTCGCCCAGCAAAACCCGGACGTTATCGACCAGGGCGTCTTTCATAATGATGTCATTGCCGTAAGCAACCGCCAGCTGCTGTTTTGCCATCAGCAGGCATTTGCTCGCCAGGCACAGTTACTGGCAAACCTGCGTTCGCGGGTCAACGGTTTTACGGCGATAGAAGTTCCGGCGTCGCAGGTTTCTGTGTCAGATGCGGTGTCTACGTATTTGTTTAACAGCCAGCTGTTGAGCCGCGATGACGGCTCCATGCTGCTGGTGCTGCCGCAGGAGTGCCGGGAACACGCCGGAGTATGGCGTTATCTCAATGAACTGCTTACTGCTGACAATCCAGTCAGCGAGTTAAAAGTCTTTGATTTACGCGAAAGCATGGCAAACGGCGGTGGCCCGGCGTGCCTGCGATTGCGCGTTGTGTTGACGGAAGAAGAACGACGGGCGGTCAATCCGGCGGTGATGATGAATGATACCTTGTTTAATGCGCTTAATGACTGGGTGGATCGTTACTACCGCGATCGTCTTACCGCTGCCGATCTGGCCGACCCGCAATTGCTGCGCGAAGGGCGGGAAGCGCTGGATGCGTTGACTCAATTACTGAATCTCGGTTCAGTTTACCCGTTCCAGCGCGAGGGAGGAGGCAATGGATAATTTTCTCACCCTGACATTGGAGGGTAAAAAACCTGCCATCACCGAGAGAGAAATCAACGGTATTCGCTGGCGCTGGCTGGGGGATGGCGTGCTGGAACTGACGCCATTAACCCCACCGCAAGGCGCGTTGGTAATTTCGGCGGGGATCCACGGTAATGAAACGGCACCTGTAGAAATGCTGGACGCCCTACTTGGCGCAATTTATCACGGCGAAATTAAGTTACGCTGGCGCTTGTTGGCAATCCTTGGAAATCCCCCAGCGCTGAAGCAAGGAAAGCGCTATTGCCATAGCGATATGAACCGGATGTTTGGCGGACGCTGGCAGCAGTTTGCCGAAAGCGGCGAAACCTGTCGCGCCCGCGAGCTGGAACAGTGCCTGGAAGATTTTTATCAGCAGGGCAAAGAGTCTGTTCGCTGGCATCTTGATCTGCATACTGCTATTCGCGGTTCGTATCACCAGCGGTTTGGTGTTTTACCGCAACGAGACATTCCCTGGGACGAAAGTTTTCTGACTTGGCTGGGCGTGGCAGGGCTGGAGGCGTTGGTGTTTCATCAGGCGCCAGGCGGCACGTTTACCCATTTCAGCTGCAAACATTTTGGCGCACTGGCGTGTACGCTGGAGCTCGGCAAAGCACTGCCGTTTGGGCAAAACGATCTTCGTCAGTTTGTGCCAACCACCGATGCAATTGCTGCGCTGTTAGCAGGGGCGAGTGTCGGTAACGAGAGAAAACAGCCCCTGCGTTACCGGGTGGTTTCGCAAATTACCCGTCACTCTGCTGCCTTCGAAATGCATATGGCGAGCGAGACGCTGAATTTCACGCCATTTAAGAAAGGGACGTTATTGGCGCAGGATGGTGAGGAACGTTTTACCGTGACTCATGATATTGAATATGTGTTATTCCCCAATCCATTGGTAGCGTCAGGATTACGCGCGGGATTAATGCTGGAAAAAATAACCTGGTAATTGCCCGCAGAAAGGTTTCTGCGGGTATTTAATAACGGCTTTCGGAATAATACGGATTAATCCTGGGTGTTTGCTTTATTTATCGCCATTTATCAGGTATAGTCCTTCATAATTTCTGCAAAATCATTGTGTTGTAATATTTATTCATCACTTTTCTTCAAATTTTCTTTTTTTCTCCATAATTGGCGAAAAAGTGTTTTTTACACTTTCATTGATTTACCGTTGCTCTGATTAATTGACGCTAAACTCAGTAAAGTTAATCTCGTCAACACGGCACGCTACTAAAGAAAGCCGTAACAAATAACTGAAAGGAAGGATATAGAATATGCGTAAATTAACTGCACTGTTTGTTGCCTCTACCCTGGCTCTTGGCGCGGCTAACCTGGCCCACGCCGCTGATACCACTACCGCAGCACCGGCTGATGCGAAGCCGATGATGCACCATAAAGGCAAGTTCGGCCCGCATCATGACATGATGTTCAAAGACCTGAACCTGACCGACGCGCAGAAACAGCAGATTCGTGAAATCATGAAAGGCCAGCGTGACCAGATGAAACGTCCGCCGCTGGAAGAACGCCGCGCAATGCATGACATCATCGCCAGCGATACTTTCGACAAAGCAAAAGCTGAAGCGCAGATTGCTAAAATGGAAGAACAGCGCAAAGCTAACATGCTGGCGCACATGGAAACCCAGAACAAGATTTACAACATCCTGACGCCGGAGCAGAAAAAGCAATTTAATGCTAATTTTGAGAAGCGTCTGACAGAACGCCCTGCGGCAAAAGGTAAAATGCCTGCAACTGCTGAATAATCTTTCAGCCCAAAAACTTAAGACCGCCGGTCTTGTCCACTACCTTGCAGTAAGGCGGTGGACAGGATCGGCGGTTTTCTTTTATGCGCCTGTGCCTGTCATTTTTGCAAAAACGCTAATGTAAATCACACGAGTTGCCGATAACAATCCACGGTTGCCTGAGCGATAACAATGAAAAGAGCATGCCCGGAGCGAGTATGGAATACTTTGATATGCGTAAAATGTCGGTGAACCTGTGGCGAAACGCTGCTGGTGAAACTCGTGAGATCTGTAGCTTTCCCCCTGCGAAACGTGATTTTTACTGGCGTGCCAGCATTGCGTCCATTGCGGCCAATGGTGAATTTTCTTTATTTCCTGGGATGGAAAGATGTGTGACGCTGCTGGAAGGCGGTGAGATGCTTCTTGAAAGCGCAGATCGTTTTAGCCATACCTTAAAGCCGTTACAGCCTTTTGCTTTCGCGGCGGACCAGGTGGTAAAAGCGAAACTGACGGAAGGGCAGATGTCGATGGATTTCAACATTATGACGCGCCTGGATGCCTGTAAGGCGAAAGTCAGAATTGCCGATCGTACGTTCACCACATTTGGTTCACGCGGTGGGGTCGTGTTTGTGATTAGCGGGGCATGGCAACTGGGCGAAAAATTGTTAACCACCGACCAGGGCGCGTGCTGGTACGATGGCAAACACACCCTGCGGCTTTTGCAACCGCAAGGCAAACTGCTGTTCAGTGAAATTAACTGGCTTGCAGGCCATTCACCGGATCAAGTTCAGTAATTTCATAGCGACCGGAAAGGAGTGGTTTACAAAGAATTTTATAACCATCGTGATCGAATCCGGCGGGCGTACGGATCAACGTTGTCGCCTCTTCCAGCGAATCAACTGCCCCCAGCCACAGCCAGTTATGAATAATATGGTATTGGGTCATTTCCGGATGCTGTTCTTTCAATGCCACCGCCCCTTGCCATGGCCAGCAGATCACCCGCAAACGTTCCAGTGACTGGAGCAGACGTTGAGCATGATCTTCATGGCTCTCCTTTCCGCAGCACGCTCCGGCGCAACGTTTTAGCGCCGAACGAAAGCAAGCACGACCGCGGCTTAACGGTTCCAGCCCGAGCAGACCATAACAGAGCTTTTGTTCATCGGCGATTGTCTGTAATGCCTGTAATGCCGAGCGGCGATTGGCAAACAGGCCAAACAGGTTTGGCGCAGTAGAAAAATCCACGTCTTTGGCGTACACCACATCTACGCGCTTTTCATTCAGTTGCAGGGCGCAGAGTTGACGATTGCGGCGCAGCCGTTTATTAAACAATGGCTGTTGCTCTTTGATTAGACGCGCTTCAAGGAGCAGGGCGCCGATTTCTCCCGCGGTACACATCCAGCTAATGCGTCGGGATTGTCGCAGCATGGCCGCTTCATCCGGGGTACGTAAATGAGAAAGGACGCGGCTGCGGATGTTAACACTTTTGCCGATATAGAGCGGCATGGTGTTACTTTCGCCATGAAACAGATATACCCCTGGTCGGGTGGGTAATTCATTAAGAAATGAACGTAGATGTTCGGGATATTCGTAAATTGCCGCCGCTTCAAATTCGAGCCGCGGGGAAGTTAAACGCCGTACCACTGTTTACTCCAAATGCTGGTTATCTATCCAGTGTAGCAGGCGGGAAACGATTAAAAAAGAGGCGGGGCGATGACAAAGGTAACACCGCCTGATGCGCTATACTTATCAGGCCTACTCGACTCCTGCAATGTATTGAGTTTGCAAAGTTTTGTAGGCCGAATAAGGCGTTCACGCCGCATCCGGCATGAACAAAGTACTCTTTTTCGCACAAACTAATATGTGCAGATTATTACTTTTTCCAGAAATCATCGAAAACCGTAATTGGTGGGCGGCGTTTATGCTCGGTTTTCAGATACCAGTTCTCAATCGTTCTGGCGACCTGTTCCGGGACATTTTTCCCTTCCAGATAGTCATCGATATTCTCATACGTTACGCCGAGCGCGACTTCATCCGGCAGTGACGGGCGGTCATCTTCCAGATCGGCTGTTGGCGCCTTCTTATAGAGATGCTCAGGGCAACCTAACGCTGCCAGTAACTGTTTACCCTGGCGTTTGTTCAGACGATACAATGGGTTAATGTCTGTGCCACCATCACCATATTTCGTGAAGAATCCAGTAATGGCTTCTGCCGCATGATCGGTGCCAACCACGACGCCGTTAGTCATGCCCGCAATGCTGTATTGCGCTTTCATTCGCTCACGCGCTTTTTCATTGCCACGCACAAAATCGCTCAGTTCAATACCCGCTTCCCGCAATGCCTGTTCGCTGGCGAGTACCGCGCCCTTGATATTGACGGTTAATACGCGATCCGGCTGAATAAAGGCAATGGCGTCCTGGCAATCTTGTTCGTCGGCCTGAACACCGTAGGGCAGGCGCACGGCGATAAATTGCAGTGATTCGTTACCGGTTTCCTGGCGCAGTTCATTAATTGCCATCTGACACAGCTTACCGGCAAGGGTAGAGTCCTGACCGCCACTAATGCCGAGTACCAGTGATTTAATGAAAGGGTAGGTTTGTAGATAGCTTTTCAGAAAATCGACGCTGCGACGAATTTCCTCTTCAGCATTAATCTGCGGTTTTGCGCCCAGCGCCTTTATTATTTGTTGCTGCAATGTCATTGAACCCCTCCAGACAGAAAAATAAAACTTCCTTAAAGCTAACCCGTTGCTACAGAAACGACAAGCGACAGCAGGTTGAATGGTGGTTAAAACGTCATACAGGAATCCTCTGAAAGCGAAACCGTTTCGCTCTCAGGCTTGAAAAAGCCTCCGATGTATTCCAGGCTTATCTAACACGCTGATAAACAAGAGGACGGAATATGAACAAGAATATGGCAGGAATTCTGGGTGCAGCGGCGGTATTAACCATGCTGGCAGGTTGTACGGCGTATGATCGTACCAAAGACCAGTTTGTACAGCCTGTGGTGAAAGACGTCAAAAAAGGCATGAGCCGGGCGCAGGTTGCGCAAATTGCGGGTAAACCTTCGTCTGAAGTGAGCATGATCCACGCTCGTGGTACTTGCCAGACCTACATTCTGGGTCAACGTGATGGTAAAGCAGAAACCTATTTTGTCGCGTTAGATGATACCGGGCATGTGATCAACACTGGCTATCAGACCTGTGCCGAATACGACACTGATCCGCAGGCTGCGAAGTAATTCCTTCATCTGAAAGCTTGAGTTACAACGAAAACCGGCCATTGTGCCGGTTTTTTTATGGGGGAAGCTTATTTGTTGACGCGAATTATTTAACCGAAATGTGAAGGTGGTCAAAACGGCAGGTCAAGGAGAGACAATTTGTATAGTCAAAGAAATACTATTGCTCAGGTCAATACCGTATACTCTTTTCAGCCACCAAAAAAAGTCATGTTGGTTTCGCAAGTTACCCAGAGCATGGAAGCAGGTGAAGGCTTGCGGAGTGTCTGGCTGACAGATAATCGTCGATGAGGGCAGTTTTATGGAAAAGAAACACATTTATCTGTTTTGTTCTGCGGGCATGTCTACCTCTTTATTGGTATCAAAAATGCGCGCGCAGGCAGAAAAATATGAAGTTCCGGTCATTATTGAAGCATTTCCAGAAACGCTGGCTGGTGAAAAAGGGCTGAATGCCGATGTTGTTTTATTAGGGCCGCAGATTGCTTATATGTTGCCTGAAATTCAGCGTTTGTTACCCAACAAACCGGTGGAAGTAATTGACTCGCTGTTATATGGCAAAGTCGATGGTTTAGGCGTGCTTAAGGCTGCAGTTGCAGCAATTAAAAAAGCCGCAGCAAATTAATTTTTAAATTTTTCCGTCAAAGAGTTATTTCATAAATCTATACTGCAATATTTGAATTGCGGTTTTTAAGGGTATTTTTCTATGAGTAATGTTATTGCATCGCTTGAAAAGGTACTCCTCCCTTTTGCTGTTAAAATAGGAAAGCAGCCGCACGTTAATGCAATCAAAAACGGTTTTATTCGCTTAATGCCGTTAACCCTCGCAGGGGCTATGTTTGTATTAATTAATAACGTTTTCCTTAGCTTTGGGGAGGGGTCATTTTTTTATTCCTTAGGTATTCGCCTCGACGCCTCGACTATTGAAACACTCAATGGTCTGAAAGGTATTGGCGGAAATGTTTATAACGGAACATTGGGGATTATGTCCTTAATGACACCGTTCTTTATCGGCATGGCGCTGGCAGAAGAGCGTAAAGTCGATGCGCTGGCTGCGGGATTGCTATCCGTTGCGGCGTTTATGACCGTCACGCCTTATAGCGTCGGCGAGGCTTATGCCGTCGGCGCTAATTGGTTAGGCGGCGCAAATATCATCTCCGGGATTATTATCGGCCTGGTGGTGGCCGAAATGTTTACCTTTATTGTCCACCGCAACTGGGTAATTAAATTACCCGATAGCGTACCTGCGTCGGTATCGCGTTCTTTCTCTGCATTAATTCCTGGCTTTATTATTCTTTCCGTGATGGGGATTATTGCCTGGGCGCTGACGACCTGGGGTACAAACTTCCATCAGATCATTATGGATACTATCTCGACGCCGCTGGCATCGTTGGGGAGTGTGGTCGGCTGGGCGTATGTGATTTTTGTTCCACTGCTCTGGTTCTTCGGTATTCACGGCGCGCTGGCGCTGACCGCTCTGGACAACGGCATCATGACGCCGTGGGCGTTGGAAAACATCGCGACCTACCAGCAATATGGTTCTGTCGAAGCGGCGTTGGCAGCCGGCAAGACCTTCCATATCTGGGCCAAGCCGATGCTGGACTCTTTTATTTTCCTCGGTGGCAGTGGCGCGACTTTGGGCCTGATTCTGGCAATCTTTATTGCTTCTCGCCGTGCTGATTACCGTCAGGTGGCAAAACTGGCGCTGCCGTCTGGTATCTTCCAGATTAACGAACCGATTCTGTTTGGTCTGCCGATTATTATGAACCCGGTGATGTTTATCCCGTTTGTGCTGGTACAACCGATTCTGGCGGCAATCACCCTGGCGGCATATTACATGGGTATTATTCCACCAGTGACCAACATCGCGCCGTGGACCATGCCAACCGGTCTGGGAGCCTTCTTTAACACCAACGGTAGCGTTGCCGCCTTACTGGTCGCACTCTTCAACCTCGGTATTGCCACGCTGATTTATCTGCCATTTGTTGTGGTGGCTAACAAAGCACAAAACGTGATGGATAAAGAAGAGAGTGAAGAAGATATTGCTAACGCTCTGAAATTTTAATCGATATCGGCACAGGTAACTCTGTGCCGGGTAAGGAAAGTGAGGAAATGAGTATGATGGATCTCGACAATATTCCAGATACGCAAACTGAAGCCGAAGAGCTGGAAGAAGTGGTGATGGGGCTTATCATTAACTCCGGGCAGGCGCGCAGTCTGGCGTATGCGGCGCTGAAACAGGCAAAGCAGGGCGATTTTGCCGCAGCAAAAGCGATGATGGATCAGTCACGAATGGCGTTGAATGAAGCGCATCTGGTACAGACGAAATTGATTGAAGGCGACGCAGGCGAGGGTAAGATGAAAGTGAGTCTGGTGCTGGTCCACGCCCAGGATCATTTAATGACCTCAATGCTCGCGCGTGAACTGATTAGCGAATTGATTGAGCTTCATGAAAAATTGAAGGCATAAGGAGTGAAAGATGCAGCCAGTGATTAACGCGCCGGAAATTGCCACAGCCCGTGAACAACAACTGTTTAATGGCAAAAACTTCCATGTGTTTATCTACAACAAAACTGAGAGTATCAGTGGGCTGCACCAACACGACTATTATGAATTCACCCTTGTGTTAACTGGTCGTTATTACCAGGAGATAAACGGTAAACGTGTGTTGCTGGAGCGGGGCGATTTTGTCTTTATTCCGTTGGGATCGCACCATCAAAGTTTTTATGAGTTTGGCGCCACACGTATATTAAATGTTGGGATCAGCAAACGTTTTTTTGAGCAGCATTATCTGCCGTTGTTGCCTTATTGCTTTGTCGCATCACAGGTATACCGGACCAATAACGCCTTTCTCACCTATGTGGAAACAGTCATCTCTTCACTGAATTTCCGTGAAACCGGGTTGGAAGAGTTTGTTGAGACAGTTACTTTTTATGTTATCAACCGCTTACGTCATTACCGTGAGGAACAGGTAATTGATGATGTGCCGCAGTGGCTGAAAAGCACGGTTGAAAAGATGCATGATAAAGAGCGGTTTAGTGAAAATGCGCTGGAAAATATGGTGATACTGTCGGCGAAATCGCAGGAATATTTGACACGAGCGACCCAGCGATATTATGGCAAAACACCAATGCAGATTATTAATGAAATTCGCATTAATTTTGCCAAAAAACAACTGGAAATGACCAACTATTCGGTAACGGATATTGCATTTGAAGCCGGTTATAGTAGCCCAAGTCTGTTTATTAAAACGTTTAAGAAACTGACCTCGTTTACACCCAATAGCTATCGTAAAAAATTGACCGAATTTAATCAGTAGCCGTTGTATCAGAACACTAAATTTACATGCTTGCTCTGTATAATCTGGTGTTTCCAGGTTATTCCTGACTTAACGGCAGGCACGACGAATATCAGTATTTCCTAATAAAGGGAGAAATTATGAGCCAGAAATTAAAAGTCGTCACTATTGGTGGCGGGAGCAGCTATACCCCGGAATTACTGGAAGGGTTTATTAAACGTTACCACGAACTGCCGGTAAGTGAATTATGGCTGGTGGACGTAGACGGTGGTAAAGCGAAGCTGGATATTATTTTTGATCTCTGCCAGCGGATGATTGATAACGCTGGTGTACCAATGAAGCTTTATAAAACACTGGATCGCCGCGAAGCATTGAAAGATGCCGATTTCGTCACCACTCAGCTGCGCGTAGGTCAATTACCAGCACGCGAACTCGATGAACGTATTCCGTTAAGTCATGGTTATCTCGGCCAGGAAACCAACGGTGCAGGTGGCCTGTTTAAAGGTCTGCGTACCATTCCGGTAATTTTTGACATAGTCAAAGATGTTGAAGAACTTTGCCCCAATGCATGGGTGATTAACTTTACGAACCCAGCGGGAATGGTCACCGAAGCCGTTTATCGTCATACCGGATTTAAACGCTTTATCGGCGTGTGTAATATTCCGATTGGCATGAAGATGTTTATCAGCGATGTTTTAGCGTTGAATGAGAACGATGATTTATCTATCGATCTGTTCGGGCTGAACCACATGGTATTTATTAAAGATGTGCTGGTAAATGGCAAGTCTCGCTTTGCCGAATTACTTGATGGTGTGGCATCCGGGCAGTTAAAAGCATCTGGTGTTAAAAATATTTTCGACCTGCCGTTTAGCGAAGGCTTAATTCGTTCGCTGAATCTGTTGCCATGCTCGTATCTGCTTTATTACTTTAAGCAGAAAGAGATGCTGGCGATTGAAATGGGTGAGTATTATAAAGGCGGCGCACGTGCACAGGTGGTACAGAAAGTTGAGAAACAGCTCTTTGACCTGTATAAAAATCCGGATCTGAAAATTAAACCGAAAGAACTGGAACAGCGCGGCGGGGCATATTACTCAGATGCGGCGTGTGAAGTGATTAATGCTATCTACAATGACAAGCAAGCGGAACATTACATAAATATTCCTCATCATGGGCATATTGATAATATTCCGGCAGACTGGGCGGTAGAAATGACCTGTACACTGGGGCGCAACGGCGCGACGCCACATCCGCGCATTACACACTTCGATGACAAAGTCATGGGCTTGATTCACACCATCAAAGGCTTTGAGATTGCCGCCAGCCACGCAGCCCTTAGCGGTGAATTTAACGATGTGTTACTGGCGCTCAACCTTAGCCCGCTGGTGCATTCCGATCGTGATGCGGAATTGCTGGCAAGAGAGATGATTCTGGCGCATGAGAAGTGGTTGCCAAACTTTGCTGACTGCATTACGGAACTCAAAAAAGCACATTGATTGAGGCTGATTATGGAACGCTTACTGATTGTTAATGCCGATGACTTTGGCTTAAGTAAAGGCCAGAACTACGGCATTATCGAGGCCTGTCGTAACGGTATTGTCACGTCAACGACG
Organism: Escherichia sp. B1147; assembly: GCF_001660175.1. Lineage (NCBI taxonomy): Bacteria > Pseudomonadati > Pseudomonadota > Gammaproteobacteria > Enterobacterales > Enterobacteriaceae > Escherichia > Escherichia sp. B1147. Next base: position 81,651 of record NZ_LFHY01000013.1, on the reverse strand, counting down.
GCGCTGGTGAATGGGGAAGCTATCGACCATGCGGTGCGGTTAAGTCGTGATGAGCCGAGTCTGGCTGTTGGGATGCACTTTGTCCTTACACTGGGCAAGCCGCTGACTGCGATGCCGGGGCTGACCCGGCAAGGCGTCCTGGGGAAATGGATCTGGCAGCTGGCAGAAGAAGATGCCTTACCACTGGAAGAGATTTCCCAGGAACTCGCCCGCCAGTATCTGCGATTCATTGAATTGTTTGGCCGCAAACCAACACATCTTGATAGCCATCATCATGTGCATATGTTCCCGCAGATTTTCCCGATTGTGGCGAAGTTTGCGGCTGAAGAGGGGATTGCGTTGCGTATTGATCGCCAGCCAGTATTTAACGACGGTGATTTACCCGCAAATCTGCGCAGTTCTCAGGGCTTCAGCAGTGCATTCTATGGTGAAGAGATCAGTGAATCACTGTTCCTGCAAGTGTTGGATGATTCCAGTCATCGCGGTGAACGCTCGCTGGAAGTGATGTGCCATCCGGCGTTTGTCGATAATACAATTCGCCAGAGTGCTTACTGTTTCCCACGGTTAGCGGAACTGGATGTGTTAACGTCGGCGTCGTTGAAGTATGCCATTGCCGAGCGTGGTTATCGGTTGGGTAGTTATCTGGATGTGTAAGGATGTTGGTAAAGTCACTCCCTGGGGGGGAGTGACTTTATTCATATTTACGCCGGAATTTTGTCAATCTTAGACATACGTGACCACACGCGGTGCGCTGCCATTAGCGTTAACAGTTCATCCATAAAACTGCCGTCTGCGCTGTCGGCTTCTACAATCCCTTCTTCACCCTTGTCATCTACCTTAATTGTCGCTTTGAACTTGCGTGCATCGCCCGCCAGCGCAATCGGTTTAAGGTGCTTGTAGGCTTCCATCAGGTAATAGTTTGCATCGCCGTTGTCTGCGATATCGGCGATATTGCCGCAAGGGACAATGACCGCATCCACCGTCAGCGAAGGCGCTCCGGCAAAGGTAGCGGCTATTGGCAACACCGTGCCGTCATCGGCGGTCACTTCGCCCATCCGTGAATAAAGCAGTTTGGCATGAACGCCTTTGGCTTTCAGCGCCTTGAGAATGACCAACAGGTCTGCCGATCTCACTTCATCATTAAGCAAAATCGCTACCACACGGCCTTTCACATTACCGTCAGGAATGGCATACAGGCTTAACGCCGGATCTTTCTTCAGCCTGTTTACGTCCGGTGGCGGCGTAATATTCAGCTGGTCGTCAGTCAGTTCGATACCGAGATTTTTTGCTACCGCCTGCGCCAGGTTAAGATCGATATGCGCTAACTGATCAACGACGCGTTCACGAATATACGGACGAGCAACTTTACTCAATTCAAAGCTGAAAGCGTCGATGATGTGGCGTTGTTCAAATGGCGTCTGACTCAGCCAGAACAGACGCGGATGGGAATAATATTCGCCAAACGATGGGCTGCGCTCGCGGACTTTGTTGCCTTCTACGCGCTCCTGGTATGATTCAAATCCACCGCGTTTCGGCCCCGGCGGTGTTTCGCGCGGCCAGTTGTCGTTGATCGAGTTCGGTTCGTAGTTTGCCGGATTTGTGTCGATTCCCATGCGGTGCATGCCGTCACGCTGGAAATTATGGTAAGGGCAGGTCGGGCGGTTAATCGGAATTTCATGGAAATTCGGCCCACCAAGACGACTGATTTGTGTATCGGTATAAGAGAACAAACGCCCCTGCAATAGCGGGTCGTTAGTGAAATCCAGACCGGGGACAATATGCCCTGGATGGAAAGCCACCTGTTCGTTTTCGGCAAAGAAGTTGTCCGGGTTGCGGTTAAGCACCATTTTGCCGACGCGCTGTACTGGCACCAGTTCTTCCGGAATAAGTTTGGTTGGATCGAGAAGGTCGAAATCGAACCTGAATTCGTCCTCTTCCGGGATTAACTGGAAGCCCAGTTCGTACTCCGGGAAATCGCCTGCCTCAATGGCTTCCCACATCTCGCGGCGGTGGAAGTCCGGGTCACGTCCGGTGAGTTTCTGCGCTTCATCCCATACCAACGAGGCTTTGCCTGCCAGCGGTTTCCAGTGGAAACGCACAAACGTTGCTTTCCCTTCGGTGTTAATCAGGCGGAAAGTGTGGATGCCGAAACCTTCCATCGTACGGTAGCTGCGAGGGATCCCGCGATCCGACATCGCCCATATCACGTTATGCAGCGTTTCCGGTTGCAGGGAAACATAATCCCAGAATGTGTCGTGGGCGCTACCTCCCTGTGGGATCGCCCAGTGCGGTTCCGGTTTTACCGCATGAACAAAATCGGGGAATTTATGCGCATCCTGAATAAAGAAGATCGGCGTATTGTTGCCGACAAGGTCAAAAATACCCTCTTCGGTATAGAATTTGGTGGCAAAACCGCGAATATCACGCACGGTATCTGCCGAGCCAGCGCCCCCCTGAACGGTCGAGAAACGGACAAACACCGGGGTAATTTTGCTCGGGTCAGACAGGAAATCGGCTTTGGTTATATCACTTAAGTTTTTATACGGCTGGAAATAACCATGAGCCGCAGATCCTCGCGCATGAACAATACGTTCCGGGATACGCTCATGGTCAAAGTGCGTGATCTTCTCGCGCAGAATAAAATCTTCCAACAGCGTTGGACCACGGCTACCGGCACGCAGTGAGTTTTGATCGTCAGCGATGCGCACGCCCTGATTGGTGGTCAGCGCATAATTTTCACTACCTTTACGTGCATCTTCCAGGGAATTGAGTTTTTCGTTACGCGTATCAGGAGCTTTCAGACTGCCTGGTGCGGTAGGTTGCGTACCTGGTGGGGTCGGTTCAGCCGCTGGACGATGAGAGCCGTCCTCAGGTGCCAGTGAGTCCATTCCTGGTTTCGCTTCGTTCGAATCGTGCAGGGGGGACTGGTGCTGATGTGGGGTCTTTTCGTTATGTTGCGACATTGAACTCGTCTCCTTAATTCATTGCTGAAAGGGGCGTTTTTTTGGTCAAAAAACCATCTAACTATAGACCAGCAGGGGGATCTCGCTCCGGAAGTGGAGCTGGCGAAAGTATTTGAAGATGTACGCGAAGCAGGACGGACGTGGGTTAAATCGGCTAAACTACAGTTTTTATGATTTTTAATATGCGTTTAGTGAAGCCAGTAATGAAGAAACCGCTACGTCAGCAAAACCGCCCGATTATTAGCTATGTCCCGCGCACGGAACCTGCACCGCCAGAGCACGCGATTAAAATGGATTCGTTTCGTGATGTCTGGATACTACGTGGCAAATATGTGGCGTTTGTCCTGGTGGCGGAATCATTCTTGCGCTCACCAGCGTTTAGTGTGCCGGAGTCCGCCCAGCGTTGGGCGAATCAGATTCGACAAGAGAATGAGGTCGAAGAGTAAAAAAAACGCCTGTCGGGATGACAGGCGTTTTGCGTCATAAGGCAGGGTTAACGGTGAGCCAGTTCGGCGTCATCTTCGCTATCCAGAATGGATTTATCGGTCTGCTTCAGCCACTGGCTGGTCAGCGTACCTGCGGTCATAGAACCACTGACGTTCAGTGCCGTACGGCCCATATCGATAAGGGGTTCTACGGAAATTAACAATGCCACCAGCGTTACCGGCAAGCCCATTGCCGGGAGTACAATCAGTGCGGCGAATGTTGCACCGCCACCAACGCCTGCAACGCCTGCTGAACTCACAGTAACGATACCAACAAGTGTCGCAATCCACATTGGGTCCAGTGGGTTAATGCCAACCGTAGGTGCAACCATCACTGCTAGCATTGCCGGATACAGCCCGGCACAGCCGTTCTGACCAATGGTCGCACCGAAAGAGGCGGCGAAACTGGCGATGGACTCAGGAACACCCAGACGACGCGTTTGTGCTTCTACATTCAGCGGAATAGACGCAGCGCTGGAGCGACTGGTGAAGGCAAACGTCAGCACTGGCCATACTTTACGGAAGTATTTCAGCGGGCTTACACCATTAATGCCCAGCAGAATGCCATGCACTGCAAACATAATGATAAGACCCAGGTAGGATGCGACAACAAAGCTACCCAGTTTAATGATGTCCTGCAGGTTGGAACCAGCAACGACTTTGGTCATCAGTGCCAGAACACCGTATGGCGTCAGTTGCATGACCAGGCGAACCAGTTTCATCACCCAGCTTTGCAGCGTATCGATAGCGGTTAAGACGCGTTCACCTTTCGGCGCATCATCTTTCAGCAGTTTCAGTGCTGCAACGCCAAGGAAAGCCGCAAAAATTACCACGCTGATAATTGACGTCGGATTGGCACCGGTCAGATCGGCAAACGGGTTTTTCGGGATAAAGGACAAGACAAGCTGCGGAACGCTCAGGTCAGAGACTTTACCGACATAGTTGCTTTCGATAGCGTTCAGACGCGCAGTTTCAGCGCCACCCTGAACCAGACCCTCAGCGGTCAGACCAAACAGATTAGTGACCAGCACACCGACCAGCGCCGCAATCAGCGTGGTAAACAGTAGCGTACCAATAGTCAGAAAACTGATTTTGCCTAGTTGAGACGCGTTATGCAGGCGGGCAACCGCACTTAAAATGGAGGCAAATACCAGTGGCATGACGATCATTTGCAGTAACTGAACGTAGCCGTTACCGACAATGTTAAACCACTGCACAGAATCTTTAAGTACCTGGCTGTCGGAACCATAAATGGTATGCAGGGCAAGGCCAAAAACCACACCCATCACCAGACCTACCAGCACTTTTTTGGCCAGACTCCACTGTTTGTGGCGGGTTTGGGCCAGCGCAAACAGCAGCACAACGAACACTATGATGTTCGCAATTAATGGAAAGTTCATCCCCGTTCTCCTGATCTTATTATTTCTATCGCTACGCAGTAGCCATAGTGTTGACGCAAGATTAACAGAACTGTGAGCTGGCTCTTATATTCAAATGGAATGGCTTATTCCATAAAAGCAATTTTTGTTTTTTTAGTATTCAACCTGATGCTTAATAAGGCGATGAAACTCGATCTGCAAGGTATTAATCATTTGCGATGACCAACGCACGGCACTGTTTTCGGGCAGTGAATGGGGCATCCACACTGACCAGACAAACAACGCCATGCAGAGAAAACGTTCTAACTGGTTGCCTTTTTGTGGAACCAGAATTGGCAGACGGAAACGCCATCGGCACGGCCAGAGTAGGGGAACGCCTGCGGGGGTCAGCATATCAGCAAGAATATGACTCAAATAACCGAGAACCATACCTTGCAAAGCATCAGCCGGAATAAACCAGCTTTCCGGGACTTTCAGATAAAAGGTCGCCAGTAGAGCGAACACCGCCAGCAGACTGTGGGTAAAGCCACGGTGACCAAAAGCGCGGGCAATGGGTTTTGATATCCACTTTAATCGCTGCCCAAGAAACGATTTTGGGTGGTCGATGTCCGGTAACAGACAAGTTAATATTGCGGAAGGGACAATATGCCACCAGTCACCCTGTGCCAGCACGGGCGTAAGTTCGGCATTTTTAGCAAACACCGCACAAGCAATAGAAAAGAGGAGGTGACCTTCCGCCGTCATGATAAAACTCACTAAACTGTCGATACGTACAGTATAGGTTTTTTATACAGTGCGCGGAAGTGGTGACGGTGTAACTCTTCATCACATTATGATGATAAAATCGTCAGTTGAACGTAATTTCAGATAAGCAACCAGGGGCAGTGTCACCACGCCCCTTTTTTTTAACCGAGGAGCTCTTTCGCAGTAAGTTCGGTTAAAGATGAAAGTTTTACATTCGCCAACACAAAACGGGGATCATTTTGCGCTTCCGGTGCTGGAACGACGATGGAGCGCATTCGTGCTGCTTTTGAGGCAATCATGCCATTAACAGAGTCTTCCAGCGCTACGCAGGCGATTGGGTCAACGCCCAGTTTTGCAGCGCAGTCGAGATAAACCTGCGGATGCGGCTTGCTGTAAGGCAATTTTTCGGCGGAGGCGAGGGCATCGAAACTGTCACGTAGGTCAAACATGGCCAGCACTTTTTCAAGCATATGCAGCGGTGACGCTGAAGCCAGACCAACCAGTAAGCCCTGCGCTTTACATAAAGCAACGGCTTCACGCACGCCAGGCAGTAATGGACGCGTCTCTTCAACCAGCGAAATGGCGCGGGCAATCACCCGGTCTACCACTTCCTGACGACTCGGGCCATTCCACGGTTGCCGGGCATACCACAGATCAACCACCATATCGATGCGTAAACCTAAGGTGTCCGGTAGCTCATGACGACGGGAGATGTCCACCCCCAGGCTTGCCATCACATCCAGTTCGGCCCGATCCCATAATGGTTCGGAGTCGATAAGTAATCCATCCATATCAAAAATTGCAGCAAGAATCTGTCGTGGGGTTGACATTACAACCTCTCCTTTAGAGCATTATGTGTAAGGTATTAAGCAGTGCTTATGATTGAGCGCCTATCATATCGCCTTTAAAGAATGGGCGAAAACAGATATCTACAGGTAAACTAAGTGAATCGACGCGTCTTAATCAAGGAGAACTCATGACGTATCAACAAGCTGGACGCATTGCTATTTTGAAAAGGATTTCCGGTTGGGTGATTTTTATACCAACACTTGTTTCCACGTTGATTTCCTTGCTGAAGTTTATGAATACCCGGCAAGAAACCCAGGAAGGCATTAATGCGGTAATGCTCGACTTTGCCCATGTCATGATTGATATGATGCAGGCGAATACGCCTTTTTTGAATCTGTTCTGGTATAACTCACCGACGCCCAATTTTAATGGTGGTGTGAACGTTATGTTCTGGGTGATTTTCATTCTGATTTTTATCGGGCTGGCGTTGCAAGACTCTGGAGCACGCATGAGTCGTCAGGCGCGCTTCTTGCGCGAAGGCGTTGAAGATCAACTCATTCTGGAGAAGGCTAAAGGGGAAGAGGGGTTAACGCGTGAACAGATCGAGTCGCGCGTAGTCGTTCCACGCCATACTATCTTCACGCAGTTTTTTTCACTGTATATCCTGCCGGTAATTTGTATTGCTGCGGGGTACGTGTTCTTTTCTCTGCTCGGTTTCATTTAATACAAAGGCCGCGCGGTGCGGCCATTATCATCGACTCCCGTCATGCAGCTAACACTCTATCCAATGATTGTTGAGCAATAACCATATGTTGCCCGCCAAACAACCTTGCACGGTTTAGCAAAGTGTATAGCTGGTAAATCGGTTGGCGTTCGAGGAAACCGGTCGGTAACGGTGAAACTGATTGATAACCATCATAGATTTGCGGAGGCTGTTCGGTATGTAGCGGCAACATCGCCAGATCGCACTCTCTGTCGCCCCAGTAACAAGCAGGGTCGAAAATATACGGACCATTCGGACCTAACGCACAATTCCCGGACCATAGATCGCCGTGTAACAGTGATGGTTGCGGCTGGTGTGAGGCCAGGCGCTGCTGGATATGCTCGACGATGGCGTCAATATTGCCGAAGGCGATCCCTTTTTCTGCTGCCAGCTCCAGTTGCCAGCCAATCCGCTGTTCAGCAAAAAACGTTGACCAGCGACGTTGCCAGGTATTGGGTTGAGGAGTAGTAGAAAGGGCGTTGTCGAAATCGAGGCCAAATTGTGGCTGGTCGCTCCATTGATGTAGATGCGCAATTTGCTGCCCTAAAATAAAGGCATTATGTGCATCCAACGGCCGTGGAGGGAGATAATCCATCACCAGAAAACTGTAGTCACGGTCAGCGCCAACTGCCCAAACTCTGGGTACGGTGACGGTTTTACTGCGAGACAATAACTCCAGTTGGTCGGCTTCGGCGGTAAAACCGGGAAGCAATTCTCTTTCATCACATTTGACGAAAAAGTCACGTCCTGCATAGCGCAAATGCCATGCGGCATGAATTTCCCCGCCAGGCAGTTCATTACGCAGTTCGATTTCGCCTTCACCTAACTGCTCGCTCAAAAGACGACTGATTACCTGCCACATGATGTCTCTCCCATGTTGTCCGCCAGATCATAAGGTTAGCGCAAGAATAAGGTGTAAAAACACGAGCTAACGCACACCACAGACTGATTATTGCTCAAAAACTCTTTATTTGTTGCTATTCCATTCCTCCCAGGTGGTGATCATTATCTCGGGGTCTTTGCCTGTAGCGCTCTGGGCGAGGCCGGCAACGAGTTCTCTTATTTCATCTTCGTTTTGCGTACTGATAAGTCCAAAGGTATTCGTCCCTAGTTCATGGATATTCCCATCATCGTCGGTCATGGTCAGTGAAAAGCCATCGCGTGTCAGAACGTTATTTAACTCATTAATTTCAGTTAATGTATCTTCATGCAACATGACGGTAATGACATAACGGACAAGATCGCCACCAGCCATAATTCACCTCTTTGTTATCACGTGATTTTTTAGCATAGTCGCAGAAACGCGTTGCCGACAGGTTTGTGGTGATTCCCCCAACCGATGGGGGAATGTCTCAATTAGCGGGAAAGGTAAGCGTAAATTTTTTGTGTATCGTCATGAGAGCACAGGCGTGTTCCCTGATTGAGGGTGGCGGCACTCCCCGCAGCTACGCCAAAACGAACCATTTCATCAAGAGAGGCATTCTCTGCCAGCTTCAGCGTCATTGCCCCTACCATGCTGTCGCCAGCTCCGACGGTACTTTGGCTTTTTAGCGGCGGTGGCACAACCTGAATGTAGTTTTCGCTATCTACCCCCAACGCTCCTTGTGGACCAAGGGAAACGACGACCCGTTTGGCCTTACCACTATTAACGATTTCCTGCGCGGCTTTACGCACATCATCAGGTTGAGTGAGTTCGCGACCTACCAGTGCGCTGAGTTCTTTTTGGTTAGGTTTAACTAACTCGATATTACCAATCGCCAGTGCTGCACTTAACGCTTCGCCGGAGCTGTCGACGATGCAGCGAATCCCTTGTTTTTGCGCAGCAGAAATAAGCTGCGTTAACTTTTCCAGTTTCACGCCTGGTGGCAGGCTTCCACTAATAACCAGAATAGCCCCTGACTCGATTTCCAGAACTTGTTCTTCAAGTTGACGAAATTCATCTTCGCTTAAAGCTGCGCCGGGCATGACAAAGCGATATTGCTCACCGCTGGAATCCACATGGACATGCAGATTCTGGCGGGTCCAGTCTTTCGCTTCGACAGTGGCGACAGGGACATTTTCATCGGCCAGCAGAGAGACGAGATGTTCGCCGGTCGCGCCGCCGGCCGGGAATATAGCCGTCGCGCTACCGCCCAAATGAGCAATGGCGCGAGCGACATTAATACCGCCGCCACCAGGTTCAAACACGGGGGCAGTACAGCGCAGTTTTCCTTCGGGGTAAATTTGCGGGGTAATTGTTGCGCTATCGAGAGAGGGCGCAAGTGTCAACGTATAGATACGTACCATCATTTCCTCCTATAGGCTGATTTCAGTCTGGCACTGAATCAGCGGAAAGTGAAGAAATTAACAATATGATTTATTGGATATTTATATAAAATTAACAAGGTAAAGATATATAAATAAATATCTGTTTTCGCAACGCGCTTATTCAAAAAATGAAATAAGAAGTCATTGCTAAGTTTTTCACTCCTTTTTATAATTTGTTACCTTTCCAGGGACGCTACTCTTTGATCCTCAAGAAAGTTTCCGGGACCGCGATGGTCTCTTTTTTTGTTGTTCGGACTTTTAATAAATGAAGCTTTTGAAGACAGTTCCTGCCATCGTTATGTTGGCGGGGGGTATGTTTGCGTCTCTGAATGCAACTGCCGATGATTCCGTTTTTACTGTCATGGACGATCCTGCCAGCGCAAAAAAACCTTTCGAAGGTAATCTGAATGCAGGTTACCTTGCACAATCAGGCAACACGAAAAGTTCCTCACTAACGGCTGATACCACCATGACCTGGTATGGGCATACCACAGCCTGGTCGCTGTGGGGGAATGCCAGCAATACTTCTTCTAATGATGAGCGTTCTTCGGAAAAATATGCGGCGGGCGGGCGTAGCCGTTTTAACTTAACTGACTATGACTATCTGTTTGGACAGGCAAGTTGGCTGACAGACCGTTATAACGGTTATCGTGAACGAGATGTATTGACTGCGGGTTATGGTCGCCAGTTTTTGAATGGTCCGGTACACAGTTTCCGCTTTGAATTCGGTCCAGGTGTGCGTTACGACAAATATACCGACAATGCCAGTGAAACCCAACCGCTGGGGTATGCCTCCGGGGCTTATGCGTGGCAGTTGACCGACAACGCTAAATTTACCCAGGGGGTATCCGTTTTTGGTGCGGAAGACACGACGTTAAACTCGGAAAGTGCATTAAATGTTGCCATCAATGAACATTTCGGTCTGAAGGTGGCCTACAACGTCACATGGAACTCTGAACCACCTGAGTCTGCGCCGGAACACACCGATCGCCGCACAACGTTATCGTTGGGCTACAGGATGTAATTATGTGCCGGGCCGTGTTATGCGGTCTGGCTGCATTTGTTTGTTGATAGCGTCTCACCATTCAGCCCCAAATCATCGCTGCCCAGCGTAGCAACAGCATCGCGCCACATATAGACAGCAGGACCACCACCATCTTCCAGTGTTTTTTGTTGAAACGTTTTGTCGGCATGCGTTTTTCCAGGGGATTTCCAGTCTTCAATAATCGAGTGTAACAAAAGGGTCAGGTGTTGCCTGTATTGATTTATATCATATCGAACATGATGATTGTCGCTTTGCCCGATAACAATTACCGTGTAAACCGCCAAGCGGTATTATCAGAAAGTGGGTGTAGGTCTGGCATCGCCAATCAGCATGCTGTGACATATTTCGCAGAGTGAAGCGGGAATCAGCCCAAACCTTTTTGATAAATTTCATATGAATCTTTGTATGTGATCTTTCGTGTAAGTAACATCAGAGATTTCATTGCATTCACTCTTGTTTCTGCCTGTTTCATACATCCCGCGCCACACCTTGATTTTCTGGATTTATCTGTTTCAAATTAGTTCATCTCAATCGTTCTCGTGTCGTAAAATTTGTGTACCAAATTGTGTACCAATTTTGACGATGACGAACAGGTATTAGGATGGCACTCAACGATACAAAGCTGCGACGTATATCCGGAAAAGCATATGAGGGACCTGAGGAGATAGCTGACGGAGGCGGACTTTCTGTCAGGATCAGCCCGAAGGGACTTATCACCTTTCAATACCGCTATCGTTTCAATGGAAAACCCGCCAGGTTAAAGCTCGGAACGTACGGGAAGATGTCGCTTAAGGAAGCTCGCGATGCATTGGAGGAGTGTAAAGGGTGGTTGGAGAAGGGTAAAGACCCAGCCATGCAAAGGAAGAAAGCCAAAGATATTGCATCAAGTTCCCCAAGCATCAGTACCCTAGTTGACGAGTGGTTTGATACTCCTTCAGTAAAAGAGATGGTGAAGTACGAATACTGGAAGCGGATGCTGAAACTTCACATCACCGACAATTACGGTAAGCTGATTGCAGATGAAATGAGTCCTGTAGAGTGGGAGCAAATATTCATTCGCATAACAAAAGGTGGGTCACCCGTACAGGCGGGAAATGTACTGGTGAAGATGAAGCAAGTGATCCGCTATGCGTTACGCAGAAAACGCATAACATCAAATGCACTGATGCTTCTTGAGATTAATGATATCGGCAGTAGACCTAATAATGGCGAACGTTTTCTTAACGATGTTGAGATAGGCGCATTCTGGAATGCCATCGACAAAACGAAAATGTCGTGGCAAAACAAAATGTTTATTCGAATTGTTGCGTTAACTGGTTGTCGTGGTGTTGAATTGCGGTTGGCTAAGAAGACTGATTTTGATCTGAAGTCTAGAGAATGGACTATACCGAAAGAGAACTCAAAAACGCGTAAGCGATTTGTTCGCGGTATTTCAAAACTCGCAGCAGATTATTTGCAGCAGGTATTTGATCTATACCCTGATCTGTCAATCGTATTTCCTCCGGCTAAGTTACAGGAAAATCGCCCAATGTCTGCCAGCACCCTAATTTCTATTGCAGAACAGGTAGAAGATGTTATGGGGGGCGAGCACTGGTCATTGCACGATCTGCGCAGAACGTGCAAAACAAAAATGGCTGAACTTGGAGTAGCACCTCATGTTTCGGAGAAAATTCTCGGGCATAAGCTCACGGGGATGCTGGCTGTTTATGACCAGTATGACTACATCCCCGAGCAGCAGGACGCAGCAGAATTATGGGCTAAGAAAATTCAAGAGTGTTCGGAAATCAATCCTTTATCTTTGCAAAACTGAATAACTTCCTTGTAGCGAAAGAGGGCGCCGCCTTTCGGTGGGTGGATTTCTTCCACTTCCCGAGGGAATGGTGTCCCTGATTGCTCCCACTGTTTACGCTTCCGGTAAAAAGTAGTTCTGGAGATACCACCAAGCATCTCCTGAACACGCTCGCGGTTTATTAGAATCGGCTGAATATTGATTGTCATTTGTATGGTTTCTCCATAAAGAAATAAACCGTTCAGTGGCGGTTATTGTCGGTTGCGGTAGATCTGGCGATCTTGAGAAACTGTCAGGCCTCATCGAGTGTGAGGCTGTATGATTCCATAGTTAGTCCTTGCGTAGTTCTCTGATTCTTCTGTAAGTCTCTGGTGCTTTGTTTCCGTGTATCTTCATTTCAGACTTCAACAGAGCAACGAGGGAATCCCATTCGTTGAGGATGCCTTTGAATGCCGGAACGCGCTTTGCAACCTTGTCGAATGAATCTCTGATTTCTGGAATCTGCTCAACAAGTGCAACGCATCGTCGGAAATCGGCTGCGTCATGTGGAGCGCCGAAGTGATGACCATAGATATTCTTTTTCAGTCCACATGCGATTGAGGCAAGAGTTGCGCTACTGATGCCGACATCGCCAGTCGTTTGCCATTTCAAAATCTTCATAGCCAAATCTGACATTTCTTGTCTCCATAAAACAAAACCCGCCGTAGCGAGTTCAGATAAAAGAAATCCCCGCGAGTGCGAGGATTGTTATTTATTGCCGATATTTACCTTTATCGCGAATACCTTTACCGGTTTATCGCCGAAGTGCGGATGCTTCGTTTATATCAATCCCGCGCATTCTGACCGACGAATAAATAACTCTTCTCCGTTATGTATTGCGACATAGCCGTAAACAGTTTTATGCATCACATCGAACTCATCCCATACGGAAACTCCACACTCTGCTAATGAGCAATTCAAATAATTCCCCGGGTGCTTGTCGGTGTTATTAATGAGGCGAATCCTCATATCTTATTCACTTTTGGCTGCAAGGTGTAGCCACCACGGTAAGCTCCATCAGCATGGGCGAATTCATATACCTGTACACTATTACGATGTAGAAATAAAACATGCATATTTTTGATAGGCTATGTCAATGATTTTTTTAAATATTTATTGTCTTATCAAGAATGTCTGTAATACCCCGATTAACCCGTCACATATAAACAATTTATAAAAATTTTCTTAACGCTATCACATTATTTAATTTACCTTTCCCGATAGGTATATAGTTCATCATGTGCAACCTTGCGATTGCGATGTATTCCCATTTCTTTCTCTACGCGTATTGCTGCATTGCGTAATGCTCTTGAGGTCGCGACTTCTCTTGAACTTACATTTTTTAATGTAGCCGATTTAATGCAACGTTGAATTTGCCTCTGGATATACATCCGCTGGTCTGTCTGAGTCTCCTGACGATAATCCATCAGCACATCTTGCCAGCGAGCCGCAGCTCTGCGCCAAAGCCCTTTATTTTCAAGTTCTTCAGCTTTTTTATCTTTAACCATACAGTCTCCTATCACACTAAATATTAAATAATAACTATCAGGTTTATCAGATAGTTATTATTACAGTTAAGTATAGGGGGCGGTAATAATAATCTAAGATGGTGGTGAAATTCAAGCCAGATGCCGTTATGCAACTCAACAGAAATAAGCTGTTGCTTTTTATCTCACTATTCATTTGTCTCATTCCCAGCTATACTCATTGTTCACACAACACAAAAGGCATAGAAATGACAGTGTATGGCATATCAGAAAACAGTATTGTTCACTTACGTGAAAAAAATGGAGAATGGCTTGTGTTGCACATTATTAAAAATGGCGACATTACATATCACCTCAAAAATACAGATACAGATACAGACAAAGAAATGAACGTCACACTTCAGGATATTATCCCCAATAAATAATCAAATGAGCGTGGCGCACGATGCCCCGCGCTATTCTACTTATCACCCCAGCGGCAAATCGAAAACACAACCAGTGCTACCGCCATTGCAATTCCTACCGTTGCGAATGCTTCAGGCCAGCTCATTGACTCACCTCCTGCAGCGGTTCTGGCAGCGACATCCAATTGATTGCATCGCATTCAGATATTTGTTGTCATTAACAGAACCGAAACTCTCTCGCTTAAGTAATTCCTCTCTCGATGGCATTGGCTTTACGCGTTGGCGAATAATCATTTCTGCCGGAAGAATGCCGGGATTGTATGCAAGTCCTCTCATGGTAAATTCCTCAGTCATTACTGATAGCACCATAGCGTGAGCGGTAATTACGCAGGCGCGGGTCAATTTCAGGGAAGTGGGTATATGTGGCTTTGCGGAATGGTCGGATTGATGTCTGGTAAATTCGCTCGCGTTCTTCTTTCTCTGCAAGCCATATACAATGGCGAAATTCCTTTTCCTCTTTCGTTTCCTGCGGTAGCGACATTATCAGGTCGTAGTTTTTTCTGAATTTATCCAGCACCTCCAATACGGAATTGCCGGAACAGCGGCGCGCGTCGTCCGCACCATATAGAGGCGCTGGCATGGTTTTCTCCTGTTGATTATTTAGCTAACTTTTTCCAGATCGCTGAAACGTATTTGGCTTGGTGAATGGCATCATCAAGCGCGTTGTGGCGAGTTCCTTTGAATGGCATATCTCGCTTAGGGTCGAATCCTATTACCTTCCCAAGTTCGACGATTGTTCTTACGTCGCGGTCATTCCACCACTGCCACGGAACTGGCTGCCCTGTCAGCGAATAACTGTTGCGGAGAATAACGCAGTCAAATGATGCTCCATTCCCCCAAACCTGAACGAGTTTGTGGTTGGCGTTCTTTATGATGAATTCAGATAACCATGAAAGAGCCGTTGAAAGCTCTTGAGTGTTGCTGGTTAGCGATTTTCTGGCTTCTTCACTCTGTTCCAT
The DNA here is from genome assembly GCF_001660175.1 of Escherichia sp. B1147. Classification (NCBI taxonomy): domain Bacteria; kingdom Pseudomonadati; phylum Pseudomonadota; class Gammaproteobacteria; order Enterobacterales; family Enterobacteriaceae; genus Escherichia; species Escherichia sp. B1147. The sequence goes on along the minus strand of NZ_LFHY01000013.1, from coordinate 66,438 downwards.
CCACCATAAAATCGTTGAAGCGTCAGGACGTGCCCGATATCGCATTGATGACTCAAGCGAGATATTTACCGAGAACTCTTCTCCTGTTTCTCCGGTATTCGGGTCAAAGAATACCGCCCCAATAGAAATAACTGGCGCGTATGGCCCGTTGCCCATTGTTTCAAGGTCAACCATTAAGTGATTCATGTAAGTCCTTAAATTGCGTGAATAGCGTGACGAGGGAAGGGGAGAGTTACTGGTGCAAAGGGGATATCGTCGTCAAAATCCATAGGTGGTTCGCTGTGATTCCCTTGCTGCTGAGGTTGCTGTCTTTGTTGCTGACCGTTATTTCGCTGAGGTGAAGACTGTTCATTGCCTCCTTGCTTGCCACCAAGCATTTGCATGGTTCCACCAACGCCCACGATGACTTCGGTAGTGAACCGATCCTGTCCGCTTTGATCCTGCCATTTTCTTGTCCGCAATTTGCCTTCAAGATAAACCTCAGAGCCTTTTCGCAGATATTCGCTGGCAATTTCTGCCAGTTTCCCGTTCATTACCACACGGTGCCACTCCGTCTGCTCCTTTTGCTCTCCAGTTTGCTTATCACGCCATTGTTCTGACGTAGCAACGGTAAGGTTTGCAAATGCCGTTCCTGATGGTGAATATCTGATTTCTGGATCATGCCCAAGGCGACCAATAATGATCACCTTATTTACGCCTCTGCTTGCCATTTATGCCGCCTGTTTTAGTTCGTTAACTCTGATGTTCATTACCTGAACGCATTTAGCCTGCGCATCCTCATTGCCAGCCATTAATTGCCAGTCATGCTGATAACGTTCGATGAGTTTTTTCTTGTCAGTTTCTGTCGAAGCATAATCGCTGAAGTCTTTCAGGATTCGTTCGCAGTCAACCGATAGAGATTTCTGGTTGGTATTTTCTGGTGATGGTTTGTTATCTGATGCTGGGATTGCCCATCCCGGCAGCGATGGAGGGAGCCAGTAAAATCCTGTTCCATCCTTCAGTTTTGCCCTGTGCCACCCCTGCTTTTTATCGAGAGATGTTTGTGCGAAACCTTCCTCAAGGTTATACAGATACCGACCGATTCCCCACTGAACGGCAGCACGCTTCATTGCACCTGAACGACCACCTTTGACGGCTTCTACCTGCGTGTTTTCAGCAGCATCCCATTTGGTTACCCATTCGGAATCAATCTTGATTGATATGCCGCATTCAACTCCGCCGTTGTTGGGAATATCGCGGTATTCATTGCGCCATCCTGCTTTGCCGCAAACATCGTCCAGGCGTTTCATGATTGCCCGGTTCGTGACATAAGCCAGCACCATAGCCCACACCTTGCCATCGCGTGTTTTACCGCTTTGCTGTATTCGCCATTCGATATCTTCAGGGCTGAATGGCTCATCGAATTTGTTCAAATCCATAATTCACCTCAGAATGGACACGGCCCAAGGAAATAACGCTGATTTAATACTTCGACTCGGGACAAATTAAGGCATACCAGCATTCCTTCGCGGTCGCCATTATGGCGATACCAGAGAGCTTTCTGCGTGTACATGCGTCTCTGTAACTTGCTCTCCTTCACTGTGGTTGCAAGTGACATGAATATCTCCTTCGTTACCGATTAATTCTTTCATCTGACGAATGAATTCTTCGTCTGACCAGTTATCTGTAAAACTCATTTCCTGCGATACCATGGAAGGTTGATAGCTGATTTCATCGCTTTATTTGCTTCAAGCCACATTTTTGAATCACCAATAAATCGGGCTATTACTGCTTTGTTCTGTGCAGCACGAAGCATCTGGTGATTAATGGCTATTTCATTGCGCATAACGCCTCCAGTTGTTTCTTTGCTGCTCTGATTAATTGTTTAACTCGGCGTGATAATTCAGATTCGTGCGGGTAGAAAGCGGACATGACGCCGCTACCCGCGAGCTGAAAGTGCATCATGGGTAACTCCTTCTGTTTGATTGCATAACGAAAACGCCTCGAGTGAAGCGTTATTGGTATGCGGTAAAGCCGCGCTTGGCGGCTTATTTGAAAACTTCTATGAAATCAAGAACTGATGATATTTCGTGGTTGAATGATTTTCTTTTATATCTTTCTATCGCAGAATCTATCTGGTGTTTATAGTCATCGTCGTTGGAGTATTTAACGAAGCATTCTATTGTCTCAGGCGTTACAGCTATAATGCTCCACCAACCTTCATCAGATTGATATTCAAATCCCATGCTTTCAAGCCATTCAGCATATTTCCCTCCAGCATCTTGCCAGTGTGTCTTTTCTGCAAGGAAGCTGTTAACCGTCATATGTGCATCAAGGCATTTATCCAACTGTTTACCATTAAGTAGCCATGCGCTGACAGTTGCGCATCCCAAATCAACCGATTTAGTAGAGATATTGAATTGGTCGTAATTATCTGGATTAACCAGAATATCTGTAATTTTCATAATTTCTCCGTCAAAAAAATCGCCCTCACACTGGAGGGCAAAGAAGATTTCCAATAATCAGAACAAGTCGGCTCCTGTTTAGTTACGAGCGACATTGCTCCGTGTATTCACTCGTTGGAATGAATACACAGTGCAGTGTTTATTCTGTTGTTTATGCCAAAATAATTTTAATCAGCAATAAACTCTTCTGGTAATTCATCAACCAGTTGATGCATTATTATCACCAATTTGCCATCATTCGTTTCGTATGCATATTTCCGGTCTTTTATCATCAGGTGTTCAGTTACTGCCTTAATCGCTTGTTCGGTGACATCTTCTTTCTTTCCTACCCACATTCCTTTTTCAGTGTTTAATGTTCCTTGAAAAATACGACCGCTTAATGGGCTTGCTGCCATAGTTTTAATTTTCATATAGATCCTTAAAAAATAAAGGCCACCATCAGGCAGCCTTGTTGTTCTGTTTACCAAGTTCTCTGGCAATCATTGCCGTCGTTCGTATTGCCCATTTATCGACATATTTCCCATCTTCCATTACAGGAAACATTTCTTCAGGCTTAACCATGCATTCCGATTGCAGCTTGCATCCATTGCATCGTTTGAATTGTCCACACCATTGATTTTTATCAATAGTCGTAGTCATACGGATAGTCCTGGTACTGTTCCATCACATCCTGAGGATGCTCTTCGAACTCTTCAAATTCTTCTTCCATATATCACCTCAAATAAGTGGTTTGCTGCCTAATTTCATTTTCTGGCGACCAACACAAGTCACACCCATTTCACTGCGTGGCTTGCTGTACCATGTGCGCTGATTCTTGCGTTCAATACGTTGCAGGTTGCTTTCAATCTGTTCGTGGTATTCAGCCAGCACTGTAAGGTCTATCGGATTCAGTGCGCTTTCTACTCGTGATTTCGGTTTGCGATTCAGCGAGAGAATAGGGCGGTTAACTGGTTTTGCGCTTACCCCAACCAACAGGGGATTTGCTGCTTTCCATTGAGCCTGTTTCTCTGCGCGACGTTCGCGGCGGCGTGTTTGTGCATCCATCTGGATTCTCCTGTCAGTTAGCTTTGGTTGTGTGTGGGAGTCGTAGTCCTGAACGAAAACACCCCGCAATGGCACATTGGCAGCTAATCCGGATTCGCACTTCCGGCCAATGCTTCGTTTCGTATCACACACACCAAAGCCTTCTGCTTTGAATGCTGCCCTTCTTCAGGGCTTAATTTTTAAGAGCATCACCTTCATGGTGGTTAGTGCGTCCTGCTGATGGCTTAAAATATACCTACAGGTAAAACCGCTGCCTATACCTGTAGGTAAATAAAATTGATGTGAGAGTTTACCTGCTTGAATTTTCAGGTAATTAATTTTTTGGATTGATATAAAAAAGCCCGCTTTGCGGGCTGAAAGGAGATGTCAGAAGCTATTTGGATTGCTTGGCCATTGCGGCAATTTTGATTCTACTGGGGTGTGTTTGGGTTTGAGTCCGTTTAAGTAGTCAAGGCGCTCAATGGCGCATTTATACATAGCAATCTGCTCTGATGACATGTCGTCGTATGACATGCCTTTGAACTTTTTAATTATCGATTCTGCCTCATGTATAAGATGCTTCTTCCTCATGAGTTCAGCTGTATGCTTAGAGCTTACAGGAGATAACTTTGCCCATATGAAGCAGATGATTACAACAGCGACTACTATGCCGGGTATAAACATTTGCTGCTTTATCCTCAAACTTTTGGCAGATCGTCCTGGTCTACGTACCTGGTGTGTTTCACAATAGCTGAAACAAAATGCATTTTATCAACTTCTTCAACAGGAAGAGTGATTGGGCGGTGATCACTGTTTATGCTACTAAACTGATAATCACCGTCTCTTGTTTTGTTCATGATCTTTATCATGTTGTGACCGTCTTTGGTCCTTACAAAGACTTCATCACCTGGATGTACTGGCGTATTTGGTTCAATAACAACATATTCTCCTGACTGAATCCTTGGCCACATGCTGTCACCCTTAACCTTCAGACCGTAAGCATCTTTATCGCCGCTGTAGATGCTTAACCAACCGGATCTGAATTCAATCATATCCACTGAGCCATCAACTCCCAAAACGGCTTCACCAATTACCGGAACAAAACCCGCACGAACGTTACCCGCAAACTCAAGATGGTCTGTAGCTCCAGCTTTACCATCTACAAGCATGTCCATCCATCCGCGTGGGAGATTAAAAGATTTTTCAATTAGTTCCATCATATCGTCAGCAATGCGTTTTTTTCCGCTTTTTCCTTCCGGATACAGCATTCTGGAAACGTATGATGGTTCCCTTTCTATTCGACGAGCCAACTCTGAGGCCTTTCCATTACAGAATCGGTCTCTTATCTCTATCAGCCTTAGTCGTCTTTGTTCGTATTTATCCATGATTTAATTCTATCTTTGATTACCTGTCGGTAAATAACCTATGGGTATTGATTTGCTTTTTACCTACAGGTAAACTCACCTTATTCAACAACGGGAAGGAGATAGCAAATGGAAGAACTCCGCTTGTATCTGAACTCCCTTTCACTGGAAGAGCAGAGAGAATTTGCCACCAAGTGCGGAACTTCTATCGGCTATTTGAGGAAAGCACTTAGCCGTAATCATGAATTGGGCGCAGCACTTTGTGTTCTGATTGAGAAGTTCAGCAATGGTGAAGTGACTCGCAAAGACCTTCATCCGGTTGATTGGGAAAGCATCTGGCCTGAATTAATGGTCGCTTAAGTTATTAACGCTCTTACACATCCCCGCCCTGAAAAAGGGCATTACCAGAAACAAATCTCTATGGTTTTGCGTTTCTTTGCGAAGCCAACTCTATCTAATCATTAAGGAAATTATCTATGGGTACTATTGCAACTAAAAGCAAGAAAGCGGCTCGCATCGAGTCAGCCTTGCTGAACAAACTGGCACTGATGGGGCAGAAGACATTCGCTCGAGCAATGGGGGTTCCTGAATATCAGGTAAGCCGATGGAAGAATGGTTTCTTCTCGCAGGTAAGCATGATGCTGGCTGTTCTGGAATACGGAATCGAAGACGATGAAATGGCTGAATTGACTAAGCGGCTTGCCGATTACCTGACAAAAGAAAAAGCCCCGAAGAACGGCGAATTCTTCGAGGCCTGATGTAGAAAGACTGGATCAATCCACAGGAGTAATTATGACAAAACGTCGTAAGAAATACCAGGAAAAAGAAGAGATTCGACACCCTGATTCACCTGAGGGATTAGTGGTAGCCGCAGCAAATAACAGGGCGTTCGCAGAGCGCCTTGTTGGTGTTTACAGACTAGCCAAAGCAGGAGTGAAACATGGGCGTCGTTAAGTTAGCTGATTACAGGCCTCAACTGGAGGTCGTGGAGCATCGCGTGGCAGATACCGAAGATGGTTTCATGCGCGTTGCTAACGAGATTACCGACAGTCTGCTGATGGCTGATTTAACCGTCCGGCAGTTGAAGGTGATGCTCGCTATCATGCGCAAGACATACGGATTCAATAAGCCGATGGATCGACTCACAAACACGCAGATAGCAGCCATGACAGGTATTCATCACACTCATGTTTGCGCTGCCAAGCGCCAGCTTATTGAGCGTAAATTCCTCATTGCTGATGGCGTGAAAATCGGAGTGAACAAGGTGGTTTCTCAGTGGATTAGCCAGGACAGCTTAACATTAGCTAAAACAGCTAATAAAACATTAGCCAAGTCGGCTAATGGGTATAAGCCAAGTCAGCTAAACACAAAAGACAATATACAAAAGACAATAAATACAAATACCCCCTTACCCCCTAACGGGGGCGGCGATGGGCAGGTTAAACCTGAACGTCGCAAGGCAGAACGAATCGACTACGAATCCTTCCTGAACGCCTACAACACCGAAGTCGGTGACAGACTGCCGCACGCTGTTGCGGTCAACGAGAAACGCAAACGCCGCCTGAAGAAAATCATCCCGCAACTGAAAACGCCAAACGTAGACGGTTTCAGAGCGTATGTCAGGGCGTTTGTGCATCAGGCCAAGCCGTTTTACTTCGGAGACAACGACACGGGCTGGACGGCCGATTTTGATTACCTGCTGAGGGAAGACTCGTTAACGGGAGTTCGGGAAGGGAAGTTTGCAGACAGGGGGATTGCATGAGACAGGATATCGAAGCGAGCGTTATCGGTGGCCTGCTGATTGGTGGATTAACACCAACCGCCAGCGACGTTCTGGCAACGCTGGAGCCGGAAGCGTTTTCAATTCCGCTCTACCGGAAAGCCTTCGAGGTTATCCGTAAGCAGGCGCGAAACAGAAACTTAATCGACGCGCTGATGGTTGCCGAGGAGTGCGGAGAGGAGCATTTCACGTCAATCCTGATGACCAGCAAAAACTGCCCGAGTGCCGCAAACCTGAAGGGATATGCCGGAATGGTCGCGGATAACTATCACCGCCGTCTGGTGCTGGAAATCATGGATGAAATGCGTGAACCAATTCAGAGCGGAACCATCGACGCATCGAGTCAGGCGATGGATGAGCTTGTAAAGCGTCTCTCAGCCATCAGAAAGCCCCGTGACGAGGTTAAACCGGTACGGTTAGGGGAAATCATCACTGACTACACTGACACGCTTGACAGGCGTCTGAGGAACGGAGAAGAGTCAGATACCCTGAAGACCGGAATCGAAGAACTTGATGCCATCACCGGAGGGATGAACGCAGAAGACCTTGTGATAATCGCTGCTCGTCCTGGTATGGGGAAAACCGAACTGGCGCTGAAGATTGCCGAAGGCGTTGCAAGCCGCGTTATTCCTGGTTCTGACGTCCGGCGCGGAGTGTTGATTTTCTCGATGGAAATGAGCGCATTGCAGATTGCAGAGCGAAGCATTGCCAACGCCGGGAGGATGTCGGTTAGCGTGCTGCGAAATCCTGCTTCGATGGATGACGAAGGCTGGGCGCGCGTTGCTAATGGCATGAGTCAGCTTGCAGATTTGGATGTATGGGTAGTCGATGCCTCGCGGTTATCGGTCGAAGAAATACGCTCAATCGCAGAACGGCACAAACAGGAAAATCCAAACCTGTCACTCATCATGGTGGATTATCTTGGCCTGATTGAGAAGCCGAAAGCAGATCGCAACGACCTTGCAATTGCTCACATCTCCGGAGGCCTGAAGGCGATGGCGAAAGACCTGAAAACGCCTGTTATCTCCCTGAGCCAGCTTTCGCGCGATGTTGAGAAGCGACCAAACAAACGCCCGACAAACGCAGATTTGCGTGATTCAGGAAGCATTGAACAGGACGCAGACTCAATCATCATGCTCTATCGGGAAGCGGTATATGACGAGAACAGTAGCGCCGCGCCATTTGCTGAAATCATCGTGACGAAAAACCGTTTTGGCTCGCTTGGTACGGTTTACCAGCGGTTCTGTAACGGACACTTTGTTGCATGTGACCAGGATGAAGCCAGACAGATTTGCACAGCATCAAATGCACCTGCTGCGCGTGGCAGACGATATGCACAAGGGGCTGACGTATGACCATCTACATCACTGAGCTAATAACAGGCCTGCTGATAATCGCAGGCCTTTTTATTTGGGGGAGAGTAAATCGTGGTTGAGTTGATTTTCTCTGCATTGAGACTTCTCGGTGCGTCGTGGATGGTGGTGACGTTCATTGTGGTTGCCAGCAGTTTTGTCCGGTTGGTAGGCGAAGGTAAAGACCTGGTGGGTGTGCTTTTCGGTAGCATTCACCTGTGGGTGATTATCGGTGTTATGCCTGTTGTCGTAGCAAAAATGGCGTGGCGTTTTGTGAGTTAAGCGGAGGTAAGCGTGGCTGACTGGCAAATTCCAATCATCATTCTTGCCGGAGCTTCGCTGGTTGCTGGCTTTATCCTGCTGAAAAAGCATAAAGACCGTGATCAAAAAGTCGAAGTTCTCTATGGGTATCCAGCGAACAGCACAACATGGCTGACCATTTACCACTACCGAAAATCAGGCCGCTGGGTATTCGAATGGGATGATCTGTTCGCTGAAAAGCGACCAAAGTCATGGGGAGACATCAGCGAATGCATGATGTTTGAAGAAAGAAAATCCGGCGCAACCCGAGAAGAGTTTAACGAAGCGTGGGCGCGATTAAGTGAGAGAGGGTATTTGTGAGCAAGTACGAAAAATTAGATCAAAACATTCTTTCAATGCTGAGTGAAAGACCAACACCTGTTTTTGATATCTGGCTTAAATGGCGGAGCAATGGAATGTATATCGAAACCATCGATCGCCGTATGCAATACCTGAGAAAGAAAGGGCTTGTTGCAAATGTGCGTGGGAAGGGTTGGGTGAAAATTAACCTGTCATAACGGGGATTGATATGGACGAATCAAGAAAGCAGTTTGAAGAAAGCTGGTTGCGACGTGGGGGCGAATCTTCAGACCTTATCCGTTACCCTGAAAATCACCATGAAATTGGCAGCGGTAATATTGGTGGTCAATACGTGATGGTCGATGTTCAAGGCCACTGGCAAACGTGGCAGGCATCGCGATCAGCTATTGAAATAACCGCGCCAAAGTTTATCGACAGCAGAGAAGCATTAGCCAAAGGGTTTACTGTTGATTATTCCAATGGCTTCGGTGATGCAATGGATGCTTATGAGGAAAACATCCGCGCTGTTGGAGTCAAAGTGAAGGAGTAACGATGAAGCAAACAATCTTCCTCCGAACTAAGCAACAACAGCAAGCTGCAATAAATGCCATCCTCGCAACACCACTCGATAAAGACAAGCCAGTCACCATCCGCATTACTGACTACAAGCGCAACCTTGACCAGAACGCAAAATTTCACGCGATGCTGGCGGATATCGCACGTCAGGTTCAATGGTGCGATAAATGGTTAAAACCAGAACAATGGAAGGTTTTGTTGATCAGCGGTCATGCAGTGGCAACAAAGCAGGAAGCTGATGTTTTGCCCGGGATTGAAGGCGAATACGTCAACATTCGCGAAAGCAGCGCTCAGATGAGTGTGAAGCGTATGGCAAGTCTGATTGAGTACACGACAGCATGGGCTATTGGTCAGGGTGTCAGATTTACCGACAGGAGGTACGAATGAGACGACAGCGACGAAGTTTCACCGACATAATCTGCGAAAACTGCAAATACCTTCCAACGAAACGCTCCAGAAATAAACGCAAGCCAATCCCAAAATAATCTGACGTAAAAACCTTCAATTACACGGCTCACCTGTGGGATATCCGGTGGCTAAGACATCGTGCGAGGAAAACAAGGTGATTGACCCAAATCGAAGTTACGAACAAGAAAGCGTCGAGCAGGCTTTAACGTGCGCTAACTGCGGTCAGAAGCTGCATGTGCTGGAAGTTCACGTGTGTGAGTACTGCTGCGCAGAACTGATGAGCGATCCGAATAGCTCGATGCACGAGGAAGAAGACGATGGCTAAACCAGCGCGAAGACGATGTAAAAACGATGAATGTCGGGAATGGTTTCATCCTGCATTCGCTAATCAGTGGTGGTGCTCTCCAGAGTGTGGAACCAAGATAGCACTCGAACGACGAAGTAAAGAACGCGAAAAAGCGGAAAAAGCAGCAGAGAAGAAACGACGACGAGAGGAGCAGAAACAGAAAGATAAACTTAAGATTCGAAAACTCGCCTTAAAGCCCCGCAGTTACTGGATTAAACAAGCCCAACAAGCCGTAAACGCCTTCATCAGAGAAAGAGACCGCGACTTACCATGTATCTCGTGCGGAACGCTCACGTCTGCTCAGTGGGATGCCGGACATTACCGGACAACTGCTGCGGCACCTCAACTCCGATTTGATGAACGCAATATTCACAAGCAATGCGTGGTGTGCAACCAGCACAAAAGCGGAAATCTCGTTCCGTATCGCGTCGAACTGATTAATCGCATCGGGCAGGAAGCAGTAGACGAAATCGAATCAAACCATAACCGCCATCGCTGGACTGTCGAAGAGTGCAGGGCCATCAAGGCGGAGTATCAGCAGAAACTTAAAAATCTGCGAAACAGCAGAAGTGAGGCAGCATGAATATCTACGAAAGAATTGATGGCAGCAAATACCGAAATATTTGGGTAGCTGGCGACCTGCACGGATGCTACACGAACCTGATGAACAAACTGGATACGATTGGATTCGACACCAAAAAAGACCTGCTTATCTCGGTTGGCGATTTGGTTGATCGTGGTGCAGAGAACGTTGAATGCCTGGAATTAATCACATTCCCCTGGTTCAGAGCTGTACGTGGAAACCATGAGCACATGATGATTGATGGCTTATCAGAGCGTGGAAACGTCAATCACTGGCTGCTTAATGGCGGTGGCTGGTTCTTTAATCTCAATTACGACAAAGAAATTCTGGCTAAAGCTCTTGCCCATAAAGCAGATGAACTTCCGTTAATCATCGAACTGGTGAGCAAAGATAAAAAATATGTCATCTGCCACGCCGATTATCCTTGTGACGAATACGAGTTTGGAAAGCCAGTTGATCATCAGCAGGTAATCTGGAACCGCGAACGAATCAGCAACTCACAAGACGGGATCGTGAAAGAAATCAAAGGCGCGGACACGTTCATCTTTGGTCATACGCCAGCAGTGAAACCACTTAAATTTGCCAACCAAATGTATATCGATACCGGCGCAGTGTTCTGCGGAAACCTCACATTGATTCAGGTACAGGGAGAAGGCGCATGAGACTCGAAAGCGTAGCTAAATTTCATTCGCCAAAAAGCCCGATGATGAGTGACTCACCACGGGCCACGGCTTCTGACTCTCTTTCCGGTACTGATGTGATGGCTGCTATGGGGATGGCGCAATCACAAGCTGGATTCGGAATGGCTGCATTCTGTGGTAAGCACGAACTCAGCCAGAACGACAAACAAAAGGCTATCAACTATCTGATGCAATTTGCACACAAGGTATCGGGGAAATACCGTGGTGTGGCAAAGCTCGAAGGAAATACTAAGGCAAAGGTGCTGCAAGTGCTCGCAACATTCGCTTATGCGGATTATTGCCGTAGTGCCGCGACGCCGGGTGCAAGATGCAGAGATTGTCACGGTACAGGCCGTGCGGTTGATATAGCAAAAACAGAGCAGTGGGGGAGAGTTGTTGAGAAAGAGTGCGGAAGATGCAAAGGCGTCGGCTATTCAAGGATGCCAGCAAGTGCCGCATATCGCGCTGTAACGATGCTAATCCCAAACCTTACTCAACCCACCTGGTCACGCACTGTTAAGCCGCTGTATGACGCTCTGGTGGTGCAATGCCACAAAGAAGAGTCAATCGCAGACAACATTTTGAATGCGGTCACACGTTAGCAGCATGATTGCCACGGATGGCAACATATTAACGGCATGATATTGACTTTTTGAATAAAGTTGGGTAAATTTGACCCAACGATGGGTTAATTCGCTCGTTGTGGTAGTGAGATAAAAAGAGGCGGCGCTTACTACCGATTCCGCCTAGTTGGTCACTTCGACGTATCGTCTGGAACTCCAACCATCGCAGGCTGAGAGGTCTGCAAATGCAATCCCGAAACAGTTCGCAGGTAATATAGAGCCTGCATAACGGTTTCGGGATTTTTTATTTGGGTCAGTCGTATAAAGGTCATTACGGAAGGCTGTTAACCTTCTTATCGTGGTTCGAGTCCACGCTGTCCCGCCAAATATGCTGGTTTAGCTCCAATGGTGGAGCAGTCGCCTTGTAAGCGAATGGGTAGCGGTTCAAGTCCGTTAACCAGCACCATAACTGAGCCGTAGCCACTGGCTGTCCTGAACTCATCAGTGATAGTTATGCTGCGGTCTTCTTTTTTTCCCTTCCCAATATAAGAACTACGCAATCCGTTACTGGCGGAGGCGTTGCTATGAAATCAATGGACAAAATCTCAACTGGCATTGCCTACGGAACATCTGCTGGTAGTGCGGGATACTGGTTTTTGCAGTGGTTGGATCAGGTCAGTCCGTCACAGTGGGCTGCGATTGGAGTGCTTGGAAGCCTTGTGTTGGGTTTTCTCACTTATCTGACAAATCTGTATTTCAAAATCAGAGAAGACAGACGAAAGGCTGCGAGAGGTGAATAATGCCTCCATCATTACGAAAAGCCGTTGCTGCTGCTATTGGTGGCGGGGCTATTGCTATAGCATCTGTGTTAATCACTGGACCAAGTGGTAACGATGGTCTGGAAGGTGTCAGCTACATACCATACAAAGATATTGTTGGTGTATGGACTGTATGTCACGGACACACCGGAAAAGACATCATTCCCGGTAAAACGTATACCGAAGCAGAATGCAAAGCCCTCCTGAATAAAGACCTTGCCACGGTCGCCAGACAAATTAACCCGTACATCAAAGTCGATATACCGGAAACAACGCGCGGCGCTCTTTATTCGTTCGTCTATAACGTGGGCGCAGGCAATTTCAGAACATCGACGCTTCTTCGCAAAATCAACCAGGGCGATATCAAGGGCGCATGTGACCAGCTACGTCGCTGGACATACGCTGGCGGTAAGCAATGGAAAGGGCTGATGACCCGTCGTGAGATTGAGCGTGAAGTCTGTTTGTGGGGGCAGCAATGAGCAGGTTAACCGCGATTATCTCCGCTCTGATTATCTGCATCATCGTCTGCCTGTCATGGGCTGTTAATCATTACCGTGATAACGCCATCGCCTACAAAGAGCAGCGCGATAAGGCCACATCCACAATCGCTGACATGCAGAAGCGTCAACGTGACGTAGCAGAACTCGACGCCAGATACACAAAGGAGCTTGCTGATGCTAACGCGACTATCGAAAGTCTCCGTGCTGATGTTTCTGCTGGGCGTAAGCGCCTGCAAGTCGCCGCCACCTGTGCAAAGTCAACGACCGGAGCCAGCAGCATGGGCAATGGAGAAACCCCAGGACTTACAGCAGATGCTGAACTCAATTATTACCGTCTCAGAAGTGGAATCGACAGGATAACCGCGCAGGTTAACTACCTGCAGGAGTACATCAGGACGCAATGCCTGAAATAATTTTTTTGCAAATCACAAAGTCAATTTAATGAGCCTCGCGATGCGGGGCTTTTTTATGTCCGCAGTAAACGCGCTTCACACGCGCGACTTCTGAACACAGAACCTTTCAGGATGACCCTTGAGGATGCCGGTTTGGTGATCGGTGCCTTTCTGTGGGCCGGAATCCTGTGTGACAAGGTTCATCACTAAAAGGTGAGCACTGATGAATTATCCAACTATCGTTAACGGCATCGATTTCCGAGATCTGATTTTTGTGGCAAACAACGATCCGGTTACAGATTCTTTTATGGTGGCAAAAGCATTTGGAAAGCTGCCGAAGAACGTAGTTCGTGACATTGAACGAACCATAGAAGCTTGCCCTCCTGAGTTTGATACAAAGCTCAACTTTGAGCTTTGCTATAAAAACAATGAGTTACAGAATGGTAAGCCGCAAAAATTCTACCGTCTCCGCAAGGATGGGTTGATGCTTTTGGTTATGTCCTACACCAAAAAAGAAGCAATGCGTATCAAAATTGCTTACATCAACGCATTTAACTGGATGTACGCCATGCTTCAGGTTGGTCATCGTCAATTTGAAGAAGAGAGAAATGCCGTAATGCTGGAGTACATGAAAGAGAAGGATGTTGCCAGCATGTCAGGTCGCCTGCTTAATCGCTGGGGAAAAATTAAGAAGCCTCAGCTACTGGCGAGAATTGAACGCCTTGAACAGCACGGGCAAACCGTAATCCCCGGACTCACTAATTAACGGCAGTACCGCGAAACAACCCAAGCCAGTAAGTGGGGAAATAACACTGGCAGCCACTGAAAGATGAACCTCCAGCCTTATGGCAAAAAAAGATTCTTTGTGGTGGCGGACTGATGGAAAGGCATCGGTTATTGCAGAGGCCATTCAATGAATGGTCTCGACAATGGCTTATGCCCTACACGGGATAACTTAACTAATATCCCTTTTAACGGATAAATGGAGCCAACAATGGCAGAGATTATTCCCATGACTGAAGAACAGAAATTCCAGTTAGAGATTTACAAACTGGTCATGAACCAGAACGCAGCCGCAGAAGAAGCATTTCAGTTCATTGGCACTGACGAGCTGAAGCTTGAGCTATTCAAAATTCACTTCCAGTCAGGCGGCGCTAATTCAGATATCACGACCCGCACTATCGAAGCGGTGCGTAAATCGAAGGAAGCGTTAGACCTGTTTACTACCGGAGTATAAACATGGCGCGCCCAACAAAGTATCAAGAGGCGTACGCCGAACAGGCACGCAAACTGTGCTTGCTGGGCTACACCGATGCAGAGCTTGCTGATTTCTTCGAAGTCAGTGAGTCAACTATTAACAAGTGGAAGCTTGATTATCCTAAGTTTTCGGAGTCCATAAAAAAGGGTAAGGCCGTCGCTGATGCAGAAGTTAGTGATCGTCTTTATCAACGCGCTATGGGCTTCGTGGCTCCAGACATCGATATTCGTGTTATTGAAAACAGAATTGTCGAAACTCCGCTTGAGAAGCATTACCCGCCTGATACAACAGCAGCAATCTTCTGGCTTAAGAACCGACAGAAGGATAAATGGCGCGACAAGGTTGATCACGAGCTAACAGGCAAAGACGGCGGCACAATCCAGATTGAAACATCACCGATGAGCACTCTATTCGGAAAATGACCTCGATTAATCCTATCTTTGAACCGTTCATTGAGGCGCATCGCTACAAAGTCGCCAAAGGCGGTCGAGGTAGCGGTAAGTCATGGGCAATTGCTAGGCTGCTTGTTGAAGCGGCGCGTCGTCAGCCAGTGCGTATTCTCTGCGCTCGTGAACTGCAAAACAGTATCAGCGATTCGGTAATCCGGTTGCTTGAAGATACCATCGAGCGTGAAGGGTATTCGGCTGAGTTTGAAATTCAGCGTTCCATGATTCGTCATCTCGGAACGAATGCTGAGTTCATGTTCTACGGCATCAAAAACAACCCGACGAAGATTAAATCGCTCGAAGGCATTGATATCTGCTGGGTGGAAGAAGCGGAAGCGGTAACGAAGGAATCGTGGGATATCCTGATTCCAACCATCCGTAAGCCGTTCTCTGAAATATGGGTGAGTTTCAACCCGAAAAACATCCTCGACGATACCTATCAGCGATTCGTCGTAAATCCTCCCGATGATATTTGCCTGCTGACGGTGAACTACACCGACAACCCGCACTTTCCTGAAGTCCTCCGTCTGGAGATGGAAGAGTGTAAACGCAGAAATCCGACACTGTATCGTCACATCTGGCTTGGTGAGCCAGTAAGCGCAAGTGATATGGCAATCATCAAACGTGAATGGCTTGAAGCTGCTACCGATGCGCACAATAAACTCGGATGGAAAGCGAAAGGCGCGGTTGTTTCTGCTCATGACCCATCAGATACAGGGTCAGATGCTAAAGGTTACGCATCGCGTCACGGTTCGGTGGTTAAGCGCATTGCCGAAGGCCTGCTGATGGACATCAATGAAGGTGCTGACTGGGCAACTTCGCTGGCGATTGAAGACGGCGCTGACCACTACTTGTGGGATGGCGATGGTGTCGGTGCAGGGCTACGCAGACAGACAGCGGAAGCGTTCTCCGGCAAGAAAATCACCGCCACGATGTTCAAGGGCAGCGAATCGCCATTCGATGAAGATGCGCCGTATCAGGCCGGAGCATGGGCTGATGAAGTCGTACAGGGTGACAACGTTCGCACTATTGGCGATGTGTTCCGCAATAAGCGAGCGCAATTCTATTACGCGCTGGCTGACAGGCTTTATCTGACATATCGGGCGGTTGTCCACGGTGAGTATGCAGACCCCGACGACATGCTGAGTTTCGACAAAGAAGCGATAGGCGAGAAGATGCTGGAGAAGCTGTTTGCAGAACTGACGCAGATTCAGCGCAAATTCAATAACAACGGGAAGCTGGAGCTAATGACTAAGGTCGAAATGAAGCAGAAGCTCGGTATTCCATCTCCTAACCTGGCTGATGCGCTGATGATGTGTATGCATTGCCCGGAGTTGGCTGCGCAACCCGACTATTCCAGTTACTCAATTCCTTGTGGTGTAGGTTGATATGGCAGAAAAAAAGATGACTGACTGGCATCGCAAGGTGCTGTGCAACTTTGATAATGCCTGGTCAGCAACGCAGGATATGCGTGAGCAGATTATTGAGGCTCAACGTTTCGTCCGGGTATCCGGCGCACAGTGGGAAGGCAGCACAAACGCTGGTTACTCATTTGATGAGGGCAGGTTTGAGCATTACCCGCGCTTTGAACTGAATAAGATTGCCCGTGAATGTGATCGCATCATTGGCGAGTATCGACAGAATCGCATCAGCGTTAAATTCAGGCCGAAGGATGACAAGGCATCGGAAGCGTTAGCCGAAAAGATGAACGGCAAATTCCGCGCTGACTATCAGGAAACATCCGGTGGCGAAGCGTGTGATAACGCATTTGATGATGCAGTAACGGGCGGATTCGGTTGTTTCCGCATGTGTGCCGATTACGAAGATGAAATGGATCCGAGTAACGAGCAACGCCGTATAAGCCTTCTTCCTGTTTACGACCCAGCGACATGCGTCTTCTTCGATCAGGACAGCAAGCAATATGACCGCTCTGATGCTATGTGGGCTATGGAAATGTTCTCCATGACGCCTAAAGCGTTCGAGGCTGAATACCCTGATTCCATCGCGGCAAGTCTTTCTCGTGATGACACTGGTACTCAGTATGACTGGTCAACGCCTGATGCCATCTATGTTGGACGCTACTACGAAGTTCGCATAGAGAAGGTGAAGCTCACGGCGTGGCGCGATCCTGTCAGCGGAGAAACGGCAATCTATGATGAAGAGCAAATCAAAGATATTGTCGACGAGCTAACCGATGGCGCATTCGAACTGATTGGTGAGCGAACGGTGAAGAAACGCCGCGTTTATTGCGGCCTTCTGTCTGGCGCTGAATGGCTGGAAGAACCGAAGCGTATTCCGGGCGAACATATTCCTCTCATCCCGGTATATGGGCGTCGCTCATTTGTTGATAATCAGGAGCGAATCGAAGGCCACGCAGCAAAAGCGATGGATGCGCAGCGTCTTGAGAACCTGATGGTTTCCATGATTGCAGATAATGCCACTCAGGCTGGCGGTGATGGTATTCCTATCGTGGATGTTGATTTTATTCCCGGTCCATTAATGAATTACTGGGCAGAGAGGAATAAGAAAAGACCTGCAGTTCTTCCTATGACCAGCAAGAAGGACAAAAACGGAACAGTCATTTCAGAAGCTCAGGTTGCTGGCTGGACACCTCCGACACAAATGCCTCCTGCTCTTGCCGGGCTATTGCAGTATACCGGAACGGCTATTCAGCAAATTACAGGTGCGTCGCAGCTTGAGAATATGCCGAGCAACGTCGCTACCGATACCGTTGATAGCATCTTTAACCGGATGGACACGCAGTCCTATATCTACATGGACAACATGGCTAAATCCATGCGCCGTGCTGGCGTCGTGTGGCTTTCTATGGCTCGTGAAGTCTATGGCAGCGATACGCCAATGCGCATTGTTAATGAGGACGGCAGCGATGACGTGGCGTTGATGACTGGTGAAGTGGTTGACCGTCAGACAGGGCAGGTTATCGCGCTTAACGACCTTTCGCAGGGTAACTATGAAGTGACTGTCGATGTTGGTCAGTCGTTCGCTACTCGCCGTGATGCAACGGTTAAGTCGTTACTTTCCATGCTGGCACTTATCCCACCAGGAACGCCGAAGCACGACCTTGTATCGTCGATGATTCTCGACAATATGGACGGCGAAGGGATGGACGACCTTAAAGAATACAACCGCAATCAGTTGCTTCTGTCTGGCGTTATCAAGCCGAGAACACCAGAAGAACAGCAGATGGTTGAGCAGGCGAAACAACAACAGGCCAGTCAGCCGGATCCGGCTATGGTTGCAGCGCAAGGTCAGCTTCTGGCTGGTCAGGCTGAATTGCAGAAAGCGCAGAACGAACAGGCAGCCATTCAGGTTAAAGCATTCCAGGCACAGACTGATGCTCAGGTTGCTGCGGCAAATGTTGTGAAAATCCTCGCATCTGCCGATAGTCAGCAGAAATCTGATATCCGCGAGGCTCTGAAACTGCTCGGACAGTTCCAGCAACAGCAAGGAGACAATGCCCGTGCTGATGCAGAGCTTGTCCTGAAGAGTCAGGCGCAGGGCCATGCGCAGCGCATGGACATCAACAGCATCCTGCAAAAATCAACTCAGCAACAACCACAGCAGTAATTAACCCATAACGTGCAATGGCTGTCTTTATGAGGCCTGGCACCCTATTGCCTTCCGATGGGCTGAACATCGAGTAAACAGGGGTAACAAATGGACCAGATGGCAGAAAACACACCAGAAGTTGAAATCGAAACCGATGCGTCAGAGCAGATTCCTGATGATGTCGAATTGGCTGAAGAAGTCGAAACAGAAGATGGTAGTGAGTCCTCCGGCAATGATGCAAAGGAAGCTACTGAAACTGATGACGACGAATCAGAACAGGAATTCTACTTTGGTGACGAAAAGCTGGATTCGCCAACCAGCGAAGATGGCGCAGAGCATGGACTGGTAAAGCACCTGCGCAAGACGATTAAAGAGAAAGACCGCGAACTGAAAGAGCTGATGCGTCAGTCTCAGAAACCCGTCGAGCAGCAACCGGTAATCACTCAACCACCGCGAATGCCAAAACTGGATGATGAGGACATCGGTTTCGATGAAGAAATCTATCAGCAACGTATGGCTAAGTGGGCAGAGGAAAACGGCAAATACCAGGAGCAAGTACGAGAGCGGAAACGAGAGGAAGAGGCGCGTACCGCAACGCTTCAGCAGAAAGCAGCCAATTACATGCAGAGAGTAAAAGCACTGAAAGTGGCTGGCTACCAGGATGCAGAGCAGGCTGTACGCGAAGATGTTCCTGTTCATATTCAGGACATGATCCTTCTTGAGTCAGAGAAGCCGGAAATCGTTGTTCTGGCGCTCGGCCGCAACGCTGAACTGCGCAAGCAACTGGCAGAAGCTACCAACCCCGTAGTAATTGGTCGTCTGCTGGAACGTATCGAATCGAAGGCCAGAATCATGCCAAAAGCAAAAACCACGGCAGCCACAACCCCGACAGTTAAGGGGAGCAACGGCGCAGTAATCAATAACCTCGACAAACTGAAAGCCAGGGCGCTGGAAACTGGTGACTGGACGCCGTATTTCGCTGCTAAAAAGGCAAAAAAATAACCTATCGGAGCATTAAGCATGGCTAACCAATTAGCAAAAGACCTTGAAATCATGTTCGAAAACTTCGTTGAAGGCTTTGAGGCCGCCTGCGTAGTTTCCCGTAACGCTAAAAAATTCCGTCCCGGTGATACAGCAATGCAGCGAGCAGGTGATGTTCTGTATCGTCCGCAGCATTACCACATGAACATTGAGGAAGGCCTCGACCTCAGCAGCAAAACGCCAACAGCACTGGTTCAGCGTCTTGTTCCTTCAGTGTTCAAGGAGCCGAAAAACATTCTGTACACTCTGGATGCGCGTGAAATGCGTGACCCTGAGCATAAAACTGAAGCTGGTCGCGCCGCAGGTATGCGCCTTGCTGCACAGATTGACTCTGACCTGATTTCCATGGTCACGCAGCGTGCTACTAACGTGATCACAATGGCTGACTCAAGCACTGGTTCACAGGGCCGTGATTTGTGGAACTGTGCGGCAGGTATTGATGCCACCATGACGGCGATTGGTGTACCACAGGGTATCAACCGCCGCTCTTTCTGGAACCCCTTCAACTACAAAGACCTTGCTGGCGAGCTTGGTCACCGAGCCTACGCTCAGGGCGCAACCCTGACAGCATACGAAAAAGCGCAAATCCCTCCGGTTGCTTCCTTTGATAGCTACAAGACCGATATTTCTGGTCGATTACCGAAAGGAAGCACTGAATCCTTGACAGTATCAGGCCAACCTGAACACAAGGTTGAAGCGAAAGATTCAAATGGTATGCCAGTTGATAACCGACAGGGGACTATTACGGTATCTGCATCTGGCTTGCAGGTTGGTGATGCGTTCACCATTGCCGGTGTGAATTCCGTACACCAGATCACAAAAGATACCACCGGTCAACCGCAGGTATTCCGTGTTCTGGCTGTTAGCGGAACTACCGTAACAATTTCTCCAAAGATTCTCCCTGTTGAAAATACTGATGTTGCGAGTCGTCCATATGCAAACGTCGATGCCAAACCGGCAGAATCAGCAGCAATCACCATTCTCAACAAGAACGCAGCACCTGCTAACCTGTTCTGGGCTGATGGTTCTGTTGAGCTGATGTACGGCAAACTGGCGTTCCCGACTGGTCAGGGTCCACAGGTAATGACAGCAACCACCGAGCAGGGCGCTACGCTGATCATGTCTTACGCCTTCGACCACATCAAAGGCGTAACCACTGCTCGTTTCACCACTCTGTACGGTTGCTCTGTACTTGTTCCTGAATATACGGGCATCGTTATTGCCGGGCAGTAATTTTGGTGGGGCTTCGGCCCCATTTTTATTGGGAGAAGACAATGGCACGAACAATGCTCTATAAACCTGGCAACATGATCACCTGTGGTCAGTTTGCTGTCGATTACATCATTGTTGATGACGAAGAAGTTAAATCTCACCTGAAAAAAGGTTGGGTAAAAACTCCTGAAGAAACCGCAACGAAGCAAAAAGTGGCTAAGGCGGAAGAAGATGGCGAAAACGAAGGGTGATCTCGTTCTAAAGGCTTTACGAAAAGCCGGGCTGTATTCCAATGCCACGTTGACAGATGCTGACCCTCAGGCAATTGAAGATGCCATTAATGACCTCGAAGACATGATGGCAGCATGGCAGGCTAAAGGTATCGAGCTTGGGTATCAGTTTGCTGATACAGAAAACGGCATCATGCCGTTACCGGACGATGATTCAGGTATCCCTGCATGGGCAAATGATGGCGTCGCTTTGAAACTCGCTGTGCAAGTGTGCATGGATAACGTCATTCAGCCGTCAGACGCTCTCCTTACCGCTGCTGACAGTGCATATCAGACAATCTGTATCGCTTTAACCAAAATACCACCACTTGAGCGGCGAAATGACATGCCTCGCGGTAGTGGTAACAAAAGCGCGTTTACGTGGAATCGGTTTTACATCGAGAAAGATGATCCGAGTACGTGAGGTGAATAAATGCCGATTCAGCAACTTCCGCTTATGAAAGGTGTCGGCAAAGACTTTCGAAACGCCGACTATATCGACTATCTGCCAGTGAATATGTTGGCTACACCCAAAGAAATCCTGAACAGCAGCGGATATCTTCGCTCATTCCCGGGCATTGCCAAACGTTCTGATGTGAACGGCGTATCGCGAGGCGTCGAGTACAACATGGCGCAGAATGCTGTTTATCGCGTGTGTGGTGGCAAACTGTACAAAGGAGAACGTGAGGTCGGTGATGTTGCCGGAAGTGGTCGCGTATCAATGGCGCATGGTCGAACATCACAGGCGGTAGGCGTTAACGGGCAACTGGTCGAATACCGCTATGATGGCACGGTTAAAACCGTCTCAAACTGGCCTGCAGACAGCGGGTTTACGCAGTATGAGTTAGGTTCGGTTCGCGACATTACGCGTTTACGTGGGCGTTATGCGTGGTCAAAAGACGGCACTGATTCATGGTTTATCACTGACCTTGAAGACGAATCGCATCCTGACCGTTACAGCGCACAATATCGTGCCGAGTCTCAGCCGGACGGCATCATCGGTATCGGGACATGGCGAGACTTCATCGTCTGCTTTGGTTCATCGACTATTGAATATTTCTCCCTTACTGGCGCAACCACCGTTGGTGCCGCTTTGTATGTCGCACAGCCATCACTGATGGTGCAAAAAGGCATCGCCGGGACTTACTGCAAAACGCCGTTTGCTGATTCTTATGCATTCATCAGCAATCCGGCAACAGGTGCGCCGTCTGTATACATCATCGGATCCGGTCAGGTATCACCAATCGCCAGCGCGAGCATTGAGAAAATTCTCCGCTCCTACACTGCTGATGAACTGGCTGATGGCGTGATGGAATCGCTGCGATTTGATGCGCATGAGTTGCTGATTATCCACCTTCCGCGTCATGTTCTCGTGTACGACGCATCTTCAAGCGCCAATGGTCCGCAATGGTGTGTGTTGAAAACTGGCTTGTATGACGATGTGTACCGCGCTATCGACTTCATTTACGAAGGCAATCAGATAACGTGCGGCGATAAGCTGGAGTCCGTGACCGGGAAATTGCAGTTCGATATCAGCAGCCAGTACGACAAGCAACAGGAACATCTGCTGTTTACTCCGCTGTTCAAAGCGGATAACGCAAGAGTGTTCGACCTTGAGGTTGAATCGTCAACTGGTGTTGCGCAGTACGCCGACCGCCTGTTCCTCTCTGCAACCACTGACGGCATCAATTACGGGCGTGAGCAGATGATTGAGCAGAATGAACCGTTCGTTTACGACAAGCGTGTTTTGTGGAAACGAGTCGGGCGCATCAGGAAAAATGTCGGCTTCAAATTGCGCGTTATCACGAAGTCACCTGTCACTCTGTCTGGCTGCCAGATAAGGATTGAGTAATGGCTGATTCGAATCTCAATGAGCCGGTAACAATTCAGGCTACACGACTCGATACATCAATCCTTCCACGCAATATATTCAGCCAGTCTTACCTACTATATGTCATAAATCAGGGAGCTGATGTCGCTGCAATTGCTGGGAAGGCAAATCAGGCTGGTCAGGGCGCTTACGATGCCCAGGTAAAAAACGATGAACAGGATGTCGAACTGGCTGATCACGACGCAAGAATCACCGCAAACACAAAAGCGATAAATCTACTTGAGGTCAGGTTAACAACTGCCGAAGGGAAGATAGTCGTACTGCGTAGCGATGTTGATTACTTGCTGGATGAGGTTATCGATATTCAGGCGCATCTGGTCACTGTTGACCAAAGACTGGATGACGTAGAAAACGATGTCTCTGGCATTAAGAGTGATTACGTATCGAAAACCGTAACCGAATCGCAGTCTCTTGCGTCACCGCTGGATGTAAAAACATCATATTCAGTTGATGGAATTCAGGTTGTTGGAGCAAGAAATACCGGATGGACTGCAGCCACAGGTACACCTCTTCTTGGCTCATTCAACGCTAACCAGTCATACACGGTCGGCACTACGTACACACAATCCGAAGTCGCGGCTCTCGCTACAGGTTTGCAGCAGGCGCGGCAGCGTATTCTGGCGCTTGAAACGGCACTTAGATTACATGGGCTGATTGACTGATGATTACATTCAAACCAACGCGAAACATCGACCTGATAGAAGCCGTAGGAAATCACCCTGACATTATCGCCGGGAGCAACAACGGTGATGGATACGACTACAAACCTGATTGCCGTTACTTTGAGGTGAACGTGCATGGGCAGTTCGGCGGAATTGTTTACTATCAGGAGATTCAGCCGCTAACCTTTGATTGCCACGCCATGTACCTGCCAGAGATTCGCGGCTTCAGCAAGGAAATCGGGATGGCGTTCTGGCGATACATTCTGACTAACACCACCGTTCAGTGCGTCACATCGTTCGCTGCACGCAAATTCCGCCACGGGCAGATGTACTGCGCAATGATTGGCCTTAAGCGTGTAGGAACCATCAAGAAATACTTCAAAGGCGTGGATGACGTGACGTTTTACAGCGCCACACGCGAAGAACTAATCGACTTCCTGAATCACGGGAGATAGCCATGTTATATGCATTTAAGCTGGGCAGAAAACTGCGCGGCGAGGAACCTTATTGCCCTGAAAAAGGCGGGAAAGGTGGCAGTTCTGATAAAAGTGCAAAGTATGCCGCAGAAGCTCAGAAGTATGCCGCAGACCTGCAAAATCAACAGTGGCAGACGATCATGAAAAACCTTGCTCCGTTCACGCCGCTTGCGGAGCAGTATGTTAACCAGCTTCAGAATCTTTCCAGTTTAGAAGGTCAGGAGCAGGCACTTAATCAGTATTACAACTCTCAGCAGTATAAAGACTTGGCAGGTCAGGCTCGCTACCAGAATCTTGCTGCTGCGGAGGCGACGGGGGGACTTGGTTCGACAGCCACAAGCAATCAACTGGCTACGATTGCTCCGACTCTCGGTCAGTCGTGGTTATCAAACCAGATGAGCAACTACAACAATCTGGCAAACATTGGTCTTGGTGCGCTGCAAGGTCAGGCGAATGCCGGGCAGACATACGCCAACAACATGAGCAGCATTGCACAGCAAAGCGCAGCACTTGCCGCTGCTAATGCCAATAAACCATCAAGTCTTCAGACTGCAATTAGCGGTGGCACGTCTGGTGCGATTGCCGGTGCAGGTCTTGCCAGCCTTCTTGAAACATCAACACCGTGGGGTGCTGGCATTGGTGCTGGTATCGGATTGCTTGGCTCGTTGTTTTAAGGGGTAATCATGGCTACTTGGCAAGGAACAAACGGCGGATTGTTGGCTGGTATCGGTGGAGTCAACTCAAACGCTCCGAACGTAAATGACATCGGCAATACGCTTCAGCTTATCAGGCAGAACAATGATATTGAGCGTTCAGGCGCTAACAATGTTGGGCTGACTGCTTTGCAAGGTCTTTCAGGTATTGCGGGTGCTTTTCAGCAAGAAAAGCAGGCGCAGAGGCAGAAAGAATTTCAGCAGGCATACGCTAAAGCTTATGCGTCTGGTGATCGCGGTGCTTTGCGTCAGTTGGCTACTCAATATCCAGACCAGATTGAATCTGTTCGTAAAGGCATGGGATTCATTGATGAAGACCAGCGCAATTCTATCGGCACATTAGCGGCTGGCGCACGCCTTGCGTCATCTTCTCCAGAAGCAATGCAATCATGGCTGCAAAATAACGCCAAGGAACTGGCGCGCGTCGGTGTTGATCCTAATAACGTTGCTCAGATGTATCAGCAGAATCCATCAGGATTTGGTGAGTTTGTTGATCACCTTGGAATGGCCGCGCTTGGTCCGATTGATTACTTCAATGTTCAGGACAAGATGGCTGGTCGTGAGATTGACCGAGGCAGGCTGGCAGAGACAATCCGCAGCAATCAGGCTGGCGAGGCACTAACAGCGCGAGGTCAGGATATCCAGATACGTGGTCAGAACATCAGCGCACAGAATGCTGCTCTTTCCCGAGAAATACAAAGAGCAGAATTACAGGAAAAGGCTCTGGACAGACAGATAGCCAGAGAAAACAATCAGTTAAAGCTTGAAGAGCTAAAGCAGAAACAGGCAGATGTTCGGCAAAAGGCTGAAATAGCTCGTGCTGACAGACAGGCCGCCGCTCAGGGCGCTGTTGATACGTTCAGCACTGCGCTTGATTCTCTCAACGAGATAGAGCAAAGCCCCGGCCTTTCAAAAGCAGTAGGCATTCGCTCAGCGTTTCCGACAGTTCCTGGATCTGATGCGGCTAACTTTGAAGCAAGACTCGACACCTTTAAAGCTCAAACTTTCCTCCCTATGGTGCAGTCCCTGAAGGGGATGGGGGCTCTTTCAGATGCTGAGGGTAAAAAATTATCTGATGCGGTTGGTGCTCTAAGTCCCAAAATGAGTGAAAAGGCTTTTCGTGACTCTATCGGAAAGATTCGAAATCAGCTTGAAAGCAAGTTGAGCACTGTTAAAAAACAGTTTGATTACCAGGAGCCGGTGCAGAATACGCCAGGACAACAATCTCCTGCTGGCAGTAATTTTTCTTCACTATGGGGTGATTAATGGCTAAAGCATGGAAAGATGTTATCGCCTCTCCACAGTATCAGGCGTTAGCACCAGTACAAAAAGCGCAGGCTCAGGAGCAATACTTCAATGAAGTCGTGGCGCCACAAGCCGGAGAAAATGCAGAGCAGGCTAAGCAAGCTTTCTATGCTGCCTATCCATTGCCATCTGTGCAGCCAGTGGAGTCACAGCAACCAGTAGCACAGCAACAACCGCAGCAAAGTGGATTTATGTCTGACCTTGGTGAAGCAGTGAAAGAGACTGGTCGCGGACTGGTGCAGGCTGGCGTAAACGTGGCAAACATACCTGCATCAGTTGCCGATGCTGTGACAAGCGCAGTGGCATGGGCTGGCGGTAAACTCGGCATTGGGGATGGGACATATAAACCAGCGCCACGAGTAACAACTCAGGGGTTAGAGCAGGACTTTGGCCTTCAGCAAGGCTCGCTGACTCCACAAACGACAGAGGGTAGGGTATTTGCGGAGGCATTGCCTTACCTAACTCCTGCTGGCGTTGAGAGGGCGGCGGCACAGGCACCAACACTTGCTGGTCGAATTGCTCAGGGGGCCACACGACTTCTCGCAGAAAACGCAGTCGGATCACTTGCTGCAAATAGCGCGAAAGATGATGCGGAAGCACTAGCCACCGATTTAGGCGTTGGTGTTCTGGCTGGCGGCACTATTAACGCTGCCGGACGTGGTTTAGGTGCTGCTTATCGTGGCGTTCGTGGTGCTATTGCACCAGAAGCGCAGCAGGCTATCAGATTTGCAGAGCGTGAAGGAGTGCCTCTGCACACCACAGACCTGTTACAGCCTACTTCCCGTGTCGGGAAAATGGCGCAAACGACAGCAGAAAATATCCCCCTGGCTGGCACAAGCGGAATGAGAGCAACGCAACAGGAAGCGAGAAGTCAGTTGGTGCAGAGATTTGCTGATAAATTCGGTGAGTATGATCCAGCGGTTGTTATTGACAGCCTTAAAGCGAAAACATCAGGAATTCGTCGTGCTGCTGGGAACCGTCTTGAGCAGGTTCAGAATGCAATGGCAGGAGTCAACATTCAGCCTGCACGAGCAATTCAGCAGATAGATACTGAGATATCTAACCTGCAGAAGCTTGGTAAGGTCGCTGATAACGAGACGATTTCAAAACTTCAATCCTATCGTGATGAGCTTGTTCGCAATGCTGGTCCTGATGGTCCGGTCAATCTGGATTTGAAGCAATTAAGCGATCTGCGCAGCCAGTTCAGAATGGACGTGAAGGGGGAGCGACCAGTGTTACCAAACCGTTCAGATTCCGCCATTCAACGCGTTTACAAGGCAATGACCGACGATATCAACAGTGCCATTGGTCAGAATCTTGGCAACGATACTCTCCGTAAATATCAGCAAGCCAATGCCGTCTACGCTGACGAAGCGGCGAAACTAAAGAATACCAGGCTGAAGAATGTTCTCATGAAAGGCGATCTTACGCCGGAAGTTGTCAACAACATGCTATTCAGCAAGAACAAATCGGAAATTAAGACGCTGTATAACTCAGTTGGTCGTGTTGGCAGGGCGCAAATGCGCAATGGCATCATTGGAAAGGCGATGGAGAAATCTGGCGGATCCCCTGACCAGTTCCTTCGGCAGCTTAACATCCTGCAAAACCAGACTGGCATCACATTTAAGGGTCAGGACGCTGCTTATCTGAAAGGATTAAAAAACTACCTGCAATCCACGCAGCAGGCTGCAAAAGCGGCAGTAACAACACCCACAGGGCAGCAAACTATCCCGTTCATTATTGGGTATGGTACGGCAATGAACCCGGCGACAACTGGCGCAGCAGTAAGCTACGGACTTCTTACTCGCGCCTATGAGAGCGAGCCATTCAGAAATGCAATGCTCAGAATGGCAAACACCCCACGCGGATCAACAGCGTTTGAGAAAGCCATGCAGCAGGCACAAAAGGCAATTAACGCCCTGACTCAGGGTGCTAAGTCTGATGCGTTGTCAGAATAGCTTTGTAAACATCATGAGCGTGAAGAATCCGAATATGTAGAACACGAGATTTATCGTATCTCTCTACATAGGCGATACCTTTACTGATTGTAATCTGATGTTACTGCTACTGTTACATGTAACTGTATTTCCAAAACCTGAATTGCAGTTTGTATAAGTGTCAACACGTGTCGGGTAAGGCTGAGTTATAACAGGTTGGCGTGCTTTTTGCTCAAGTGCTCGCATAGTGTTTACAGCCTGATAATTCAATAAAGCCTGCTGGAATGCTTGGCTTTGTGCTATTTGTTGTGCTTGTTCTTGGCTTTGTAATTGGACATAGAGATTCTGAAGCTCAAGTCTTGCCTGCGCATCGCTTATCCCCGAGCATCTTCGCAGCAAGGACATACAGCTTAGGGGTTGGTGCTGATGCCATGCGTGAGTCGTTCTTCACACTGGCATCAAGGCAATTTGCCATGTCGCTAAGTCTTGGATAACGTTGCTCGCAACTTGCCTGATAGTCGCTAACCTTTGCACACCCTGCCAGCAGAAGCGGGATAATTAACAGTGATTTTTTCATATGATTAACTCTCCTTGTCTTTGCCATCATGGCGCTGTTGGGTGTAAATGAGTTATTAACTCAACTGACAATATCTTCACGAAAATACTTTTTATTATTAAGATCTTTCTGATTCTAACAAAACGGAAAGTAATATGAAGAGGATTATCGGCGTCGTTGCTGGCGCTATATTGTTATCTGGGTGTGCAACTATTGTTGGTGACGAAACACAGCTCGTGCAAGTGAACAGCAATCCTTCCGGTGCGAGCTTTAAAGTAAAAGACGAATCAGGTGTGATTGTTGCGCAAGGCAAGACTCCGCAAGGAGTAACTCTTGCCAAGTCAGATGGTAGTTATTTTGGCAAAAAGAGCTATCAGATCACTATGGAAAAGGATGGGTACGAGCCAGTAACCTTGCCAATCAAAGCCAATGCTAATGGTTGGTATATTGGTGGAAACCTTGTGTTTGGTGGGTTAATTGGTTGGCTTGCTGTAGATCCATTTAATGGTGGGATGTATACCTTGAAGCCAAAAGAGGCAAATGCATCACTTATACCGTCCACAAAGCAAGACTAATAAATGGAACCCACCATCAGGTGGGTTTTTTGTACAAATCTTTCAGCGTATCAAACACCATCTTCTTAACAAGTTCGGACTGCTCATCAGCGATTCGTTCCGCATCGTCTCGATAGCCTGAAATTTTGGAAGGCTTTGATACGGCATCAGTCACTATCTGAACTAATTCTGAATTAAGAGAGCGTCCATTGGATTTGGCTCGCTGTTTTAGTTTTTCCTTTAATTCGTAAGGTAGCCGCAGATTAAATTGCGGGTCATCTCTTCCCATTCTTGATGCCTCGCTTTTGTGAGTGGATCGGCATCTTATTATCTGCTGGTTACATCCTCAATGAGACCACCGTGGTCTCATTGAGGGATTAATAATGCATCACTGCGGCAACGCTGCGGCGATTCCTTGTATCTGGAGCAAATTAAATGACAGACATTACAGCCAATGTTGTAGTGAGCATGCCTTCGCAACTCTTCACTATGGCGCGTTCTTTTAAAGCCGTAGCTAATGGCAAAATTTATATCGGTAAAATTGACACTGACCCGGTAAATCCTGATAACCAGATTCAGGTCTATGTTGAGAACGAAGATGGCTCTCACGTTCCTGTTGCACAGCCAATCGTCATCAATGCCGCAGGGTATCCAGTATATAACGGACAAATTGCCAAGTTCGTAACTGTGCAAGGCCATTCTATGGCTGTATATGATGCGTATAGTTCGCAGCAGTTTTATTTTCCGAATGTGCTGAAGTATGACCCTGATCAGCTACGGCAGCAATTAGAAGACCCGGATGGAGCTAAAAAATATCCTGAATTGCAGATATCTCGGTGGAGGGACGATTGTGATGTAAGAGGGTGGGGGGCAAAAGGCGATGGTATAACAGATGATACATCTGCATTGATCCTGGCTGCAGAATATGCACGAGAATCATCCAGAACATTACGAGCGGAAGGTAATTTTATTATTACGGAGACATTAAATCTTCGTAATGTCAGCCTCGAAATGACCAATGCTGTTTTTACCATATCCCACTCAGGAATAGGGGTATTGCTTGGCGGGAATGCATCAAACCCTAACAACCCAAAGCAAAACTTCGGAACGATTATCAGAAATTCTGGCATTTCATCTGAAACGACACCGGATATTCGTATTATCGGGGCAAAAGGGCAGCATATTAACATTGAGCGTTGCGACTACTTACAGTTATATGCAAATTATAATGCTTCGGTGGCATCGACGGATTATTCAATAGCATACTCAACCTTTAACCTGAAAAAGGTCGATACAATTCATTTTCTTGGCGTTGAGAACGGATGGATAAATGAAAATTATTTTTATCTGAATCGTACGAATAATATCATTTTCGCTGATAATCCATATCATCATAACCACAATAAGTTTTATGGTGGAACTATGGAGGGGGCAGGTAAAATTGATATTCAAAGAGGTGATAACAATCACTTCTATGGGTTTCGTTTTGAACGATATCCATCATCCCCAACTAACCAACAGTTGATAATTAACTTTGGTGAATATACGTGGAATAACTCAATTGAAGCTACATGGCTTTCATCTCCTGCGTATACAAATGAGCCATACAATCCATCACCTTACACTTATGTCGAGGTAACTGATAATGGCAAGGGGAATGCAGTATTTCATATTCAGGAAAATATATCCGATGAAGTAACATTGTTTTCTTTAAATGCTAACACCCCATTTATATCTAGTGCTAACAATGGAGAAGTTGGTGCATTAGCATATCAAACGGATGTTGATGGTTTATATAATATCCGTCACCTGGTTTCTTCTAAGTTTACTTTTATGAGGAATTTTGGGCTCTTATGGGAATCGGGAGATATACCTGTAAGAAATGGTGATATGTTTACATTCTCAGCAGATGCGGCATCGTTTCGTATTTACCTATATGCATTAGATAGAGATGGGAATGTCATAACCTCACAAACAGAAGCCATAACTTCTTCTATGCAATGGGATTCTGCCAACCATAGGTATGCCACTGCTGTTAACATTTCTTCCATTAAGATCAGGATTAATAATGAAGGAGTTCCAGTTAGTGCAATTCGTTTAGCTGTGTATTCTGGTGGTAATGTAGTGAATACTGCATTTTCATGGCTATGCTTAACTGGCAGATATTACAAAAATAGCACATCCTTACCAAGGAAAAGTAAAAATACTTTTACTTTAAAACAAGGTAAAGCAATTACTTATTATAGTGATACTGATATTAGTATGGCTAACATTGGTTCAGGAATTACCTGTTATAAAACCGATTTATCTGAACTCAAAATTAATCTTGTAAGGGGCAGGTATGTAGTGAAATCGATTTCAGGTAGTGAAATATATGTATACCAAGGAACAATTACTTATTACCCTCCATTCAGTGATATCAAATTGGTATATACGGATGGGATTGAAAATAAATTATTAGATGTGCAAAGCATCTCTTCAGGAAAGATTACTCTTGCAGATACAGTACCATCAACTATATCTGCAGGCGATTTTGTAGATGTTATTGTTACAAAGACGAAATCTATTTTATGATGTGTTTATTTATCCTTATGTTAAAGGAGCGATAATGGATATAACACCTTTCCTTCATGCGTTTTGTGCTGTGGCTGCGCAGGTACTGATTGGCCTTTTTACCGGAAACTGGGCTTACGGAGCGATAGCCGGTTGTACGTTCTTCATTGCGCGTGAACACACCCAGGCAGAATATCGCTGGATTGAAATGTTCGGACATGGCAAGCGTATAAATATGCCGTGGTGGGGCGGTTTTGACCCACGCGCGTGGGATATGGCAAGCCTGATGGATTTTGCTGTGCCGGTGGTGGCGTGTCTGCTGGTCTGGCGGTTAGTTAATCGTGGGTGAAAAAGCATGTTTAGTGTACTTTCCCGAAACTGATAGTAAGTGGCGAGATTAATTACCTGCTTCAGACTGAATGATTTTTTGCAAGCGCCACGGAAGTAATAGGGGTGAGTGAAAAAATATTAGATATTAATGAGTTACGTTATTACATCATCAGCTCAAAATGATGAAGAACTAGAATTTCTGTCATAGCATTAATGGCTGAATTGGTGGGATGATATATCAGATAGAGTATCAATAAAAGCTGGAATGCATATGGATTCATTCAAATGGTTTTTGGCTAGATGATACTTATATCTATATTATATGAAGTATTTTAATGTTGCTCTGGAGGGAAATAGTGAGAGATGCACGGCGAAGCACGTCTTGAACTAAATATACACAAGTAAATCATGCTTTCGCCGCTGTATTAGAGCTTTGTTTTCAAATTTGTTAATCGCCAGGTAATACCCCACCCCAAAAAATGATTTTTTGGTAAAGTGGATGTTCTCATAATTTGTTAATGGCAATTTTAACTGTTCTATTTAGATCGTATATGGCTCCAAATTTAAAGCTTTCTTTATTGGAAAGGCAAAAAATATCAAGTTTTTGACTAAGATAAATAAGTTTGTTTTTTTCATTAGTGGCGAATTGTTTTATGTTGCTGATTTGATAGTTGCTACGCAAGAAAGAACTAAATTGCTCAATATCATTAACTGCCCAATTCTTTAAAACGCATCTTGTTACAAATGATACACCAAGTACTTCAAGCGGCTTATAATTTCCGAATGGATCTAAAGTGGTTAATTGGTTAGCATTGAATGATGCCCAGCCATTCAATTCTAATTGCAACTTAATAGTGTTGAGTTCACGCATTTTGATCGTGCTTTCATAACGGTAAAATGAAATTGAGTACAGCAATTCGCTATCTTCAAAACCACTATTTAAGCTATTTTTTCTATCAAGTGAGTATAGCTCAAAGCATTCTGCAACTTCATTGTCAGTGAATCCGTTCAGAATCGAAGTGACAAACTTTAGAGTTATGATTGGTGATTTTGGTAGGTATTTATGTGTGGTTAAATACTCATAATTCTGAAACGCTTTTATCCATTCATAGAAATTACAGTCAATCTTACGACAAATTAAGTCGACAAGTGTATTTGAAAGTTCATTTTCATTTATCTCATGTAATTCTGGACGTACTGATATTGCAATTTCTCTCATAGTAAGCGGTTTTGCTTCATAAAACAAAACATCCAATATGTCATTTAATGAAGCTTGTCCGCTATAATACCTTTTAATCTCAGGTTTTATTTTGTAATTATTCAATGCTAACCATAGCACTCTCTCACTATCACTTGATTCCTCGGTGTTTAATAAAAATGTTGGATCTTGGTCCTTGAGAAGCTCCTCAAGAGAGTGATTATGCAAAAATAATAAAATGAAGAAAGAGCATATTGAGTTTAAAAGAATTGTTGATGGTATTCTCCAAGAAAGATGAGGATATGATTTAACGTATTCATATAATGGCGTAGCTGTGTCCAAAATACGCATCAAAATACGGATGTTAACTATGCTGTTATTTTTTACTATATCCTCAAAGAGAATTTTATCTTCCTGTGGGAATTGGGAAAGCTTTCCATTTATTATATCTATATCCAATATTTCCTCTGGATGCGGATTATAATGAAGTGTTTCTGCAATGAGTTTTTCCTTGTGTTCTATTTTTAAACCAGACTCAGTTGATGTATTGGTAATAATAATAAAGTCTAAATTTGAGTTCATCTCGGACATATAAAGAGAATGGCAATATGTCAAAATTTCACTAACTAATGATGTTTCGGATATTCTCTCTATATCATCCAATATAAAAATACCATCCAGTTTTGATAAAATGTTTTCTCTAACACTTGCACCAATAGAATTAAACATGCTGTTAATAATATTGGCACTTGCAGGTGAGCCGCTGGCAATGCTACCTATCCCTGATAGACTTTCGAGCCCGGATTTAAATGTTTGTATATCTTGCAGGTAGTAACAATCTATAATTTTAGCTTTGAAATCTGATAAGGATTTAATACCTAGTAAAGAAATATAATAGAAAATGTTTTTATCATAGTACTCGGGAAATTTTTTTCTGATAAAGTGAGTCTTTCCTGTACCCCAGTTCCCATCAAGCAAAATCAGACCATCTCTTTTTTGTGAAAGTAGATGTATTATTTTTATAATAAGATTGCTGTTAGAGTATTTCATCAAGTTTTCTGGCTCGCTGTTAAAAATAAAACAGTATATGAAAATAATTTTCCTGTAATCTTATAAAAATGATAATCCATCTCAAACAGCAGACACAAGGCTCCCTACTTGATTTTTAATCATCCGTACAGTGCGCGACACATCGTGCCAGATATACTTACTTGTCGGTATTGTATCATCGGCAACTATCACCTCAGCCTCTTTTCTCCATCATCTGACCTCATACCCTAGTGAGCTTTATATGCCGACAGTGCTAGTAGTCGCTAGTCGTGAGAATTAACTAGATTATTGTCAGTTGCTGGCGTCACTATCAAGAAACCTTCCGCTTATCTTTCTTTAGGTTCGGATGGTGTGCATCTGTATTAATTTGTGGTTACCATTAATTCGATGAATAAATAGTGTTATTTTTTGTCTCATTCCTTTTCCGTTTGTACCAACAATCAGCGATATAAAATCACAATTATCAACTAAAACAGCCTAGTTAGACGATGTACCTCATTGAAGCGATGACAATGTTAGTCAATGTCAAACAGAGATAGTGCAATCACTACTTTTTTAGTGTTACCATGATTTTACTGGGTGAAAAACTTGCTGTGTCGATTTTTCATTTGTGTACCAAATTGTGTACCAATTTAGCGACTGTTGGCTAGATGGATGCGCAATGAATTGAAAACAAACAAATTTTCTCTTTGTATGTGATCTTTCGTGTGGGTCACCACTGCAAATAAGGATATAACATGCCTGTTATTACTCTTCCTGATGGCAGCCAACGCCATTACGACCACGCTGTAAGCCCCATGGATGTTGCGCTGGACATTGGTCCAGGTCTGGCGAAAGCCTGTATCGCAGGGCGCGTTAATGGCGAACTGGTAGATGCGTGCGATTTGATTGAAAACGACGCTAAACTGGCGATCATTACCGCTAAAGACGAAGAAGGTCTGGAGATCATTCGTCACTCCTGCGCGCACCTGTTAGGGCACGCAATTAAACAACTTTGGCCGCATACCAAAATGGCAATCGGCCCGGTTATTGACAACGGTTTTTATTACGACGTTGATCTTGACCGCACGTTAACCCAGGAAGATGTCGAAGCACTCGAGAAGCGGATGCATGAGCTTGCTGAGAAAAACTACGACGTCATTAAGAAGAAAGTCAGCTGGCACGAAGCGCGTGAAACTTTCGTTAAACGCGGCGAGAGCTATAAAGTCTCCATCCTGGACGAAAACATCGCCCATGATGACCAGCCAGGCCTCTATTTCCACGAAGAATATGTCGATATGTGCCGCGGTCCGCACGTACCGAATATGCGTTTCTGCCACCATTTCAAACTGATGAAAACGGCAGGGGCCTACTGGCGCGGCGACAGCAACAATAAAATGTTGCAACGTATTTATGGTACTGCATGGGCAGATAAAAAAGCCCTCAACGCGTACCTGCAGCGTCTGGAAGAAGCCGCTAAACGCGACCACCGTAAAATCGGTAAACAGCTCGACCTGTACCATATGCAGGAAGAAGCGCCGGGTATGGTGTTCTGGCACAACGACGGCTGGACCATCTTCCGTGAACTGGAAGTGTTCGTTCGTACTAAACTGAAAGAGTACCAGTATCAGGAAGTTAAAGGTCCGTTCATGATGGACCGTGTCCTGTGGGAAAAAACCGGTCACTGGGAAAACTATAAAGATGCAATGTTCACCACCTCTTCTGAGAACCGTGAATACTGCATTAAGCCGATGAACTGCCCGGGTCACGTACAAATCTTTAACCAGGGGCTGAAGTCGTATCGCGATCTGCCGCTGCGTATGGCCGAGTTCGGTAGTTGCCACCGTAACGAGCCGTCAGGTTCGCTGCATGGCCTGATGCGTGTGCGTGGTTTTACCCAGGATGACGCGCATATCTTCTGTACTGAAGAACAAATTCGCGATGAAGTTAACGGATGTATCCGTTTAGTCTATGATATGTACAGCACTTTTGGCTTCGAGAAGATCGTGGTCAAACTTTCCACTCGTCCTGAAAAACGTATTGGCAGCGACGAAATGTGGGATCGTGCTGAGGCGGACCTGGCGGTTGCGCTGGAAGAAAACAACATCCCGTTTGAATATCAACTGGGTGAAGGCGCTTTCTACGGTCCGAAAATTGAATTTACCCTGTATGACTGCCTCGATCGTGCATGGCAGTGCGGTACAGTACAGCTGGACTTCTCCTTACCGTCTCGTCTGAGCGCCTCTTATGTAGGCGAAGACAACGAGCGTAAGGTTCCGGTAATGATTCACCGCGCAATTCTGGGGTCTATGGAACGTTTTATTGGTATCCTGACCGAAGAGTTCGCTGGTTTCTTCCCGACCTGGCTTGCGCCGGTTCAGGTTGTTATCATGAACATTACCGATTCTCAGTCTGAATACGTTAACGAATTGACGCAAAAACTATCAAATGCGGGCATTCGTGTTAAAGCAGACTTGAGAAATGAGAAGATTGGCTTTAAAATCCGCGAGCACACTTTGCGTCGCGTCCCATATATGCTGGTCTGTGGTGATAAAGAGGTGGAATCTGGCAAAGTTGCCGTTCGCACCCGCCGTGGTAAAGACCTGGGAAGCATGGACGTAAATGAAGTGATCGAGAAGCTGCAACAAGAGATTCGCAGCCGCAGTCTTAAACAATTGGAGGAATAAGGTATTAAAGGCGGAAAACGAGTTCAAACGGCGCGCCCTAACCGTATCAATGGCGAAATTCGCGCCCAGGAAGTTCGCTTAACAGGTCTGGAAGGCGAGCAGCTTGGTATTGTGAGTCTGAGAGAAGCTCTGGAGAAAGCAGAAGAAGCCGGAGTAGACTTAGTCGAGATCAGCCCTAACGCCGAGCCGCCGGTTTGTCGTATCATGGATTACGGCAAATTCCTCTATGAAAAGAGCAAGTCTTCTAAGGAACAGAAGAAAAAGCAAAAAGTTATCCAGGTTAAGGAAATCAAATTCCGTCCTGGTACAGATGAAGGCGACTATCAGGTAAAACTCCGCAGCCTGATTCGCTTTCTGGAAGAGGGTGATAAAGCCAAGATCACACTGCGTTTCCGCGGTCGTGAGATGGCGCACCAGCAAATCGGTATGGAAGTGCTTAATCGCGTGAAAGACGATTTGCAAGAACTGGCAGTGGTCGAATCCTTCCCAACGAAGATCGAAGGCCGCCAGATGATCATGGTGCTCGCTCCTAAGAAGAAACAGTAAGGCCTTCAAGTAGCATTGTCTGTGGAGCCTTCGGGCTTCGCAGGCTTTGTTCGCCTTTGTTTCTGTTTATCAACAATGCGAAGTGGAAGTTATTAAAATGCCAAAAATTAAGACCGTACGCGGTGCTGCGAAGCGCTTCAAAAAAACCGGTAAAGGTGGTTTTAAGCACAAGCACGCTAACCTGCGTCACATTCTGACCAAAAAAGCGACCAAACGTAAACGTCACCTGCGTCCGAAAGCCATGGTTTCCAAAGGCGATCT
Source organism: Escherichia sp. B1147 (assembly GCF_001660175.1). NCBI lineage: Bacteria > Pseudomonadati > Pseudomonadota > Gammaproteobacteria > Enterobacterales > Enterobacteriaceae > Escherichia > Escherichia sp. B1147. The sequence goes on along the minus strand of NZ_LFHY01000013.1, from coordinate 28,515 downwards.
GGGCCTGGTAATCGCGTGCCTGCCGTACGCATAAGCCGTTAACGTTTTTTAACTTTTTAATTAGAATATAGATACAGGAGAGCACATATGGCTCGCGTAAAACGTGGTGTTATTGCACGCGCACGTCACAAGAAAATTTTGAAACAAGCTAAAGGCTACTACGGTGCGCGTTCTCGCGTATACCGCGTTGCCTTCCAGGCTGTTATCAAGGCTGGTCAGTATGCTTACCGTGACCGTCGTCAACGTAAGCGTCAGTTCCGTCAACTGTGGATTGCGCGTATCAACGCAGCAGCACGTCAGAACGGTATTTCTTACAGCAAATTCATCAATGGCCTGAAAAAAGCCTCTGTTGAAATCGACCGTAAGATCCTGGCTGATATCGCTGTATTCGACAAAGTAGCGTTCACCGCTCTGGTTGAAAAAGCGAAAGCAGCTCTGGCATAAGCCAGTTGAAAGAGGGAGCTTGTCTCCCTCTTTTCGTTTCAACACCATCAGAACATTGACTTTTATCGCTATAGCCTTTTCAATAAAGGTCTTTTGAAAAGTACCAAAAGGTAACGCAAGCAATGAATGCTGCTATTTTCCGCTTCTTTTTTTACTTTAGCACCTGAATCCAGGAGGCTAGCGCGTGAGAAGAGAAACGGAAAACAGCGCCTGAAAGCCTCCCAGTGGAGGCTTTTTTTGTATGCGCGTTTTGAAGAATAAAAAGTCTGTCTCATCAGGCGTAATTGTCGCAGCCAGTCTGGACTCGGCCAGCGCGGAGAAACCGGAGCGTACTTGAGTACGTGAGGATTTCGAGCACTGCCCGGGACCAAAATGGCAAGTAAAACAGGCTGATGGGATAGGCTCTAAGTCCAACGAACCAGTGTCACCACTGACACAATGAGGAAAACCATGTCACATCTCGCAGAACTGGTTGCCAGTGCGAAGGCGGCCATTAGCCAGGCGTCAGATGTTGCCGCGTTAGACAATGTGCGCGTCGAATATTTGGGTAAAAAAGGGCACTTAACCCTTCAGATGACGACCCTGCGTGAGCTGCCGCCAGAAGAGCGTCCGGCTGCTGGTGCGGTTATCAACGAGGCGAAAGAGCAAGTTCAGCAGGCGCTGAATGCGCGCAAAGCTGAACTGGAGAGCGCGGCGCTGAATGCGCGTCTGGCTGCAGAAACTATCGATGTTTCCCTGCCAGGTCGTCGTATCGAAAACGGTGGCCTGCATCCGGTTACCCGTACCATCGACCGTATCGAAAGTTTCTTCGGTGAGCTTGGCTTTACCGTGGCGACCGGGCCGGAAATCGAAGACGATTATCATAACTTCGATGCTCTGAACATTCCTGGCCACCACCCGGCGCGCGCTGACCACGACACTTTCTGGTTTGATGCTACTCGTCTGCTGCGTACCCAGACATCTGGCGTGCAGATCCGCACCATGAAAGCCCAGCAGCCGCCGATTCGTATTATCGCGCCTGGCCGCGTTTACCGTAACGACTACGACCAGACCCACACACCAATGTTCCATCAGATGGAAGGTCTGATTGTTGATACCAATATCAGCTTCACCAACCTGAAAGGCACGCTCCACGACTTCCTGCGTAACTTCTTTGAAGAAGATTTGCAGATTCGCTTCCGTCCTTCCTACTTCCCGTTCACCGAACCCTCTGCAGAAGTGGACGTCATGGGTAAAAACGGTAAATGGCTGGAAGTACTGGGCTGCGGGATGGTGCATCCGAACGTGCTGCGTAACGTTGGCATTGACCCGGAAGTTTACTCCGGTTTCGCCTTCGGGATGGGGATGGAGCGTCTGACCATGTTGCGTTATGGCGTTACCGACCTGCGTTCATTCTTCGAAAACGATCTGCGTTTCCTCAAACAGTTTAAATAAGGCAGGAATAGATTATGAAATTCAGTGAACTGTGGTTACGCGAATGGGTGAACCCGGCGATTGACAGCGATGCGCTGGCGAATCAAATCACGATGGCGGGTCTGGAAGTTGACGGTGTAGAGCCGGTAGCCGGTAGCTTCCACGGCGTGGTCGTTGGTGAAGTGGTTGAATGTGCGCAGCATCCGAATGCCGACAAACTGCGAGTGACTAAAGTCAACGTTGGTGGCGATCGCCTGCTGGACATCGTCTGTGGTGCGCCAAACTGCCGTCAGGGCCTGCGTGTGGCGGTGGCAACTATTGGTGCTGTTCTGCCGGGCGATTTCAAAATTAAAGCGGCGAAACTGCGCGGTGAACCGTCTGAAGGGATGCTGTGCTCCTTCTCTGAGCTGGGTATTTCTGACGATCATAACGGTATTATCGAACTGCCTGCAGATGCGCCAATTGGTACCGACATCCGCGAATATCTGAAACTTGATGACAACACCATCGAAATCAGTGTGACGCCAAACCGTGCTGACTGCTTGGGCATTATCGGCGTAGCGCGCGATGTCGCCGTGCTGAACCAGCTTCCGCTGGTTGAACCGGAAATTGTCCCGGTTGGTGCAACCATCGATGACACGCTGCCGATTGCAGTAGAAGCACCGGAAGCCTGCCCGCGTTATCTTGGCCGCGTAGTAAAAGGCATTAACGTTAAAGCGCCAACTCCGCTGTGGATGAAAGAAAAACTTCGTCGTTGCGGGATTCGTTCTATCGATGCAGTCGTTGACGTAACCAACTATGTGCTGCTCGAACTGGGTCAGCCGATGCACGCTTTTGACAAAGATCGTATCGAAGGCGGCATTGTGGTGCGGATGGCGAAAGAGGGCGAAACGCTGGTACTGCTCGACGGTACTGAAGCGAAGCTGAATGCTGACACCCTGGTTATCGCCGACCACAACAAGGCGCTGGCGATGGGCGGTATCTTCGGTGGTGAACATTCTGGCGTGAATGAAGAAACGCAAAACGTCCTGCTGGAATGCGCTTTCTTCAGCCCGCTGTCGATCACCGGCCGTGCTCGTCGTCATGGCCTGCATACCGATGCGTCTCACCGCTACGAGCGCGGCGTTGATCCGGCATTGCAGTACAAAGCGATGGAACGTGCGACCCGTCTGCTGATTGATATCTGCGGCGGTGAAGCTGGCCCGGTAATTGATATCACCAACGAAGCAACGCTGCCGAAGCGTGCGACCATCACTTTGCGTCGTAGCAAACTGGATCGCCTGATCGGCCATCATATTGCCGATGAGCAGGTGACTGACATTCTGCGTCGTCTCGGCTGCGAAGTGACCGAAGGCAAAGATGAGTGGCAGGCTGTTGCGCCGAGTTGGCGTTTCGACATGGAGATTGAAGAGGATCTGGTCGAAGAAGTTGCGCGTGTCTACGGCTACAACAATATTCCGGATGAGCCGGTACAGGCGAGCCTGATTATGGGGACTCACCGTGAAGCCGATTTGTCGCTCAAGCGCGTGAAAACGCTGCTCAACGATAAAGGCTATCAGGAAGTGATCACCTACAGTTTCGTTGATCCGAAAGTTCAGCAGATGATCCACCCGGGCGTAGAAGCCTTATTGCTGCCAAGTCCGATTTCCGTTGAAATGTCGGCAATGCGTCTTTCTCTGTGGACAGGCCTGCTGGCAACTGTTGTGTACAACCAGAACCGTCAGCAAAACCGTGTGCGCATTTTTGAAAGCGGTCTGCGTTTTGTGCCAGATACTCAGGCGCCATTGGGCATTCGTCAGGATCTGATGTTAGCTGGTGTGATTTGCGGTAACCGTTACGAAGAGCACTGGAACCTGGCAAAAGAGACGGTTGATTTCTATGATTTGAAAGGCGATCTTGAATCCGTTCTCGACCTGACCGGTAAACTGGCTGATGTTGAATTCCGTGCAGAAGCGAATCCGGCACTGCATCCGGGACAATCTGCAGCGATTTATCTGAAAGGTGAACGCATTGGTTTTGTTGGGGTTGTTCATCCTGAACTGGAACGTAAACTGGATCTTAACGGTCGCACTCTGGTGTTTGAACTGGAGTGGAACAAGCTCGCAGACCGCGTGGTGCCTCAGGTGCGCGAGATTTCTCGCTTCCCTGCGAACCGTCGTGACATCGCGGTTGTGGTTGCAGAAAACGTTCCCGCAGCGGATATTTTATCCGAATGTAAGAAAGTTGGCGTAAATCAGGTAGTTGGCGTAAACTTGTTTGACGTGTACCGCGGTAAGGGTGTTGCGGAGGGGTATAAAAGCCTCGCCATTAGCCTGATCCTGCAAGATACCAGCCGTACACTCGAAGAAGAGGAGATTGCCGCTACCGTCGCCAAATGTGTAGAGGCATTAAAAGAGCGATTCCAGGCATCATTGAGGGATTGAACCTATGGCGCTTACAAAAGCTGAAATGTCAGAATATCTGTTTGATAAGCTTGGGCTTAGCAAGCGGGATGCCAAAGAACTGGTTGAACTGTTTTTCGAAGAGATCCGTCGCGCTCTGGAAAACGGCGAGCAGGTGAAACTCTCTGGTTTTGGTAACTTCGATCTGCGTGATAAGAATCAACGCCCGGGACGTAACCCGAAAACGGGCGAAGATATTCCCATTACAGCACGGCGCGTGGTGACCTTCAGACCCGGACAGAAGTTAAAAAGCCGGGTCGAAAACGCCACACCCAAAGACGAGTAATCTGATCTAACTAAAAAGGCCGCTCTGCGGCCTTTTTTCTTTTCACTGTAGAAGAGTCGCCGTAAAATCAACGAAATGACACTTCAGCAGAACGGATACCATGCTGACACTTGCCCGCCAACAACAGCGACAAAATATTCGCTGGTTATTATGCCTGTCAGCATTGATGTTGCTGGCGCTTCTCTTAAGCCTTTGCGCTGGTGAACAATGGATTTCACCTGCCGACTGGTTCACTCCTCGTGGCGAACTGTTTGTCTGGCAAATTCGCCTGCCACGTACCCTGGCTGTATTGCTGGTTGGCGCGGCACTGGCCTTATCAGGCGCGGTCATGCAGGCGCTGTTTGAAAACCCTCTCGCGGAACCGGGGCTGCTTGGCGTCTCTAACGGCGCTGGAGTGGGGCTTATCGCCGCTGTATTGCTCGGGCAAGGACAGCTACCAGACTGGGCGCTGGGGCTGTGTGCGATTGCTGGCGCGCTTATTATCACCTTAATTCTCTTGCGTTTTGCCCGCCGTCATCTTTCAACCAGTCGATTACTGCTGGCTGGTGTTGCGCTGGGTATCATCTGTAGCGCGTTAATGACGTGGGCCATCTACTTTTCCACGTCTGTTGATTTACGCCAACTGATGTACTGGATGATGGGCGGCTTTGGTGGTGTAGACTGGCGGCAAAGTTGGCTGATGGTGGCCCTGATTCCGGTGTTGTTGTGGATTTGCTGTCAGTCCAGACCAATGAATATGTTAGCGCTGGGTGAAATTTCGGCGCGGCAACTGGGGTTACCGCTGTGGTTCTGGCGCAATGTGTTGGTCGCGGCTACCGGTTGGATGGTCGGTGTCAGTGTGGCGTTGGCTGGCGCTATTGGGTTTATTGGCCTGGTTATCCCGCATATTTTGCGGTTGTGCGGATTAACCGATCACCGGGTATTACTTCCCGGCTGCGCGCTGGCAGGTGCTACGGCGTTGCTGCTTGCCGATATTGTTGCTCGACTGGCGCTGGCTTCCGCAGAGTTACCGATTGGCGTGGTCACCGCCACCCTGGGCGCGCCAGTGTTTATCTGGTTATTGTTAAAAGCAGGACGTTAGCCGCATAAAGACGGTCTATGATTAAAAGCTAAGATTTTTACTGACCTTATCCAGGAGACACGATGCAAGATCCCATTCTGACCACCGCAGTGAAGACGATTGACGGAGAAGTGACCACGCTGGAGAAATATGCCGGTAAAGTGCTGCTGATTGTCAATGTCGCTTCAAAGTGTGGCTTAACGCCGCAATATGAACAGTTGGAGAACATCCAGAAAGCCTGGGCCGATCGTGGTCTTGTCGTGCTGGGATTTCCGTGCAACCAGTTCCTGGAACAAGAACCTGGTAGCGATGAAGAGATTAAAACTTATTGCACCACCACCTGGGGCGTGACGTTCCCAATGTTCAGTAAGATTGAGGTCAATGGCGAAGGGCGTCATCCGCTATACCAAAAATTGATTGCGGCTGCGCCGACGGCGGTGGCACCGGAAGAGAGCGGTTTCTATGCGCGAATGGCCAGTAAAGGCCGTGCGCCACTGTACCCTGATGATATTTTGTGGAATTTTGAAAAGTTTCTGGTGGGTAGAGATGGAAAGGTTATCCAGCGTTTTTCCCCGGATATGTCGCCGGAAGATCCTATCGTAATGGAAAGCATTAAACTGGCGTTGGCAAAATAATGTCTATTGTGATGCAGTTACAGGATGTAGCGGAATCAACCCGCCTGGGGCCGCTTTCTGGCGAGGTCCGGGCAGGGGAGATCCTGCATCTGGTGGGGCCGAACGGCGCGGGCAAGAGCACCTTGCTGGCGCGAATGGCGGGGATAACCAGTGGTCAGGGAAGCATTCAGTTTGCAGGTCAACCACTGGATACCTGGCCCGCAACAAAACTCGCCCTGCATCGCGCCTATCTTGCACAACAGCAGACGCCGCCGTTTGCTATGCCGGTCTGGCATTACCTGACCATGCACCAGTACGATAAAACGCGAACCGATCTGCTAAATGATGTCGCAGGGATGTTGGCCCTTGATGACAAACTTGGTCGTAGCACCAATCAACTTTCCGGTGGCGAATGGCAACGTGTCCGTCTTGCTGCTGTGGTGCTACAAATCACGCCGCAAGCGAATCCGGCAGGTCAATTGCTTCTCCTTGATGAGCCCATGAACAGCCTTGATGTTGCCCAGCAAAGCGCGTTAGATAAAATTTTGAGCTCGCTCTGTCAGCAAGGTGTGGCGATAGTGATGAGTAGTCACGATCTTAACCACACATTGCGTCACGCGCATCGGGCGTGGTTACTTAAACAAGGAAAATTGCTTGCCAGTGGGCGGCGAGATGAGGTACTAACGCCGCCGAATCTGGCCCAGGCTTATGGTATGAGCTTCCGTCGTCTGGACATTGAAGGTCACAGAATGCTGATTTCGACTACCTGATTTCATTAGCATCTTGAAAAACGGGTAATTTCGACGCTAAATTAATGCAAGAATAAAAAACAGAGGATTCGTACGGAATGCGTTTCTGCCTAATTTTAATTACAGCACTGTTTCTGGCTGGGTGTAGCCATCATAAAGCGCCGCCGCCAAACGCCAGACTTTCTGACTCCATTACTGTCATTGCCGGTTTGAACGAGCAATTACAGAGCTGGCATGGTACGCCGTATCGTTATGGCGGCATGACTCGACGTGGTGTGGACTGTTCGGGGTTCGTGGTTGTGACGATGCGCGACCGTTTCGACTTGCAGTTACCACGCGAAACAAAACAACAGGCCGCTATCGGTACCCAAATTGATAAAGAAGAATTGCTGCCAGGCGATCTGGTCTTTTTCAAAACAGGTTCCGGGCAAAATGGTTTACACGTGGGTATTTACGATACCAACAATCAATTCATTCACGCCTCTACCAGCAAGGGGGTGATGCGTTCTTCCCTCGATAATGTCTACTGGCAGAAAAATTTCTGGCAGGCGAGACGAATCTAGTCTCTCAATAAATGGACGGTGATGATACCGCACCGTCTGTTAACTCCTGAATACAGTAGTATTTTGCAGACAAAAATACCGCAAATGGAATATTCGTTTATACTCAGGATAATCTAAAAAAAGGACCCCTGAAAAAGTGGTTAACATGGAACAAATGAAAGTTATTCCTTCTGTATTTGTTATGCCGTATGGCCTCAAACTTTTTATCTGGATGTTGAAAAAAATCCGTAGAGAGGGGCTGTTACCATGAAGGTCTTACTGGAGAATCTTTATCATTCTGATTACTATTTTCTACCGATAAGAGACAGCCAACAAAATCTTGTTGGGGTTGAGTTAATAACCCATTTCTCCAGTGACGACGGTACGGTTCGCATCCCGACAACACGGGTTATTGCACAGCTTTCAGAGGAGCAGCATTGGCAATTATTTGCCGAAAAGTTGGAGTTACTAAAATCATGCCAACATTTTTTTATTCAACACAAACTCTTTGCTTGGATTAATTTAACGCCACAAGTAGCAAAGTTATTATTAGATGGACATAATTACGCAAGCAAACTATTAAGAATTCCCTTTGTTGAATTGATGATTAATGAAAATTATCCGCATCTTAATGAGGGAAAAAATAATTGCGAACTTTTGCACTTATCGCAAATTTTCCCTCTGGTTTTGGGAAATTTGGGTGCGGGCAACAGTACAATGAAGGCTGTTTTTGATGGGCTTTTCACTCGCGTCATGCTGGATAAAGGTTTTATTCAGCAACAAATAGTCCATAAATCTTTCGCGCCTTTTATTCGTGCGCTCCATGCGCAAATTTTACCTTGCTGCAATTGTATTATTGCCGCTGGTATTAATACACCAGAGATGCTGGCACAGATGGCGCCGTTTGGTTTCCATGCTTTTCAGGGATGCTTGTGGCCCGCAGTTCCCGTAAGCCAGATAACAACGCTGGTCCAGCGATAACCCTCTTGTTTGCTGGTGTTTAAGGCGAGAGTAACCGTCTACACTATCAAACAGGAGGATCTATGACCCTGTCTTTTATTACCCGCTGGCGTGATGAATTGCCGGCTACATATACATCGCTTTCCCCTACGCCTTTAAATAATGCCCGGTTGATTTGGTATAACGCCGAACTGGCCAATACGCTGGGTGTTCCATCATCGCTGTTTGAAAGCGGTGCGGGTGTCTGGGGCGGCGAAACTTTACTGCCGGGCATGTCACCACTGGCCCAGGTCTACAGTGGTCACCAGTTTGGTGTATGGGCGGGGCAGCTTGGCGACGGCCGCGGCATTTTACTCGGCGAGCAACAGCTTGCCGACGGCACCACCATGGACTGGCATCTGAAAGGTGCGGGGCTGACGCCTTATTCGCGGATGGGCGATGGACGTGCGGTTTTACGTTCAACGATCCGCGAAAGTCTTGCCAGTGAGGCAATGCATCAGCTGGGCATTCCGACAACGCGCGCCTTGAGCATTGTTACCAGCGACACACCGGTTTACCGGGAGACGGTCGAATCAGGCGCGATGCTGATGCGCGTAGCGCAGAGTCATTTGCGATTTGGCCACTTTGAACACTTTTACTATCGTCGGGAACCGGAAAAAGTTCGCCAGCTTGCTGACTTTGCCATTCGTTATCACTGGCCGCATCTTCAGGATGAAGAGGATAAATACCGCCTCTGGTTTACCGATGTTGTCGCTCGTACGGCTTCGTTAATCGCCAGCTGGCAGACAGTCGGCTTTGCACATGGTGTGATGAACACGGATAACATGTCGCTTCTTGGGCTGACGCTGGATTACGGTCCATTTGGTTTCCTCGATGATTATGAACCGAGCTTTATTTGTAATCACTCTGATCATCAGGGACGTTACAGCTTTGATAATCAACCTGCCGTCGCGTTGTGGAATTTACAGCGTCTGGCGCAGACATTGTCGCCGTTTATCACAGTCGACGCGTTAAACGAGGCGCTGGACAGCTATCAACAGGTTTTGTTGACGCATTATGGAAAACGTATGCGGCAGAAGCTGGGCTTTATGACGGAGCAAAAAGAGGATAACGTGTTACTGAATAAATTGTTCAGTCTGATGGCGCAAGAGCGCAGCGATTATACTCGCACATTCCGCATGCTGAGTCTGACCGAGCAGCACAGTGCGGCTTCACCACTGCGTGATGAGTTTATTGATCGTGCGGCATTTGATGAGTGGTTTACGCGTTATCGGGCGCGTTTGCAGCAAGACGGAGTTGCCGATAGTGAACGTCAGCAACTGATGCAGAGCGTTAACCCTGCGCTGGTATTGCGAAACTGGCTGGCGCAACGGGCGATAGAAGCGGCGGAAAAGGGCGATATGACGGAATTACACCGTCTGCATGAGGCGTTGCGAAATCCTTTCAGCGACAGAGATGATGACTATGTCAGCCGCCCACCGGACTGGGGAAAACGGCTGGAAGTGAGCTGCTCGAGTTAAAGGCTACTTGGTCAGCAGCAACTTGCCAGCCTGAGTTTTACGGAGCAGATATTCTTGCCCGTCATGATCAATAATCAGTTTACCATCCGGACCTAACAGTGTCTGGCTGGTAATTCGCCGGATGGGCTGCGGGGAAGGGGCCTTGCGATTTGCATCCGTTTCAGTCGTGAGTTTGCTGCTATCCGTATAATGCATAAAAATTAATAATAATTAATATAACAATGATTTTTATTATCAATATTATGACGAGCCAGAGCAAGTAGTAATTTGTTGAGAAGACAACAAGTTGCGGAGAAATGCCCATTCTGTCAGGAATGGGCAATGACTTAGAAGCGGGTATCTACCGCCGAGGCGAGTTTTTCCACCAGACGTTCAGTATCTTCCCAACCTAAACAAGGATCGGTAATCGACTGACCGTAGGTGAGCGGCTGACCGCTGACGATTTTTTGTGTACCTTCGCGCAAGAAACTTTCTGCCATAATTCCGGCGATCGCCGTGGAGCCATTGCGGATTTGTTGGCAAACATCTTCACAGACTTCTAACTGACGGCGGTGCTGCTTTTGGCAGTTACCGTGGCTAAAATCCACCACCAGATGTTCAGGTAAATCAAACTCATGCAACGTATCGCAGGCTGCGGCGATATCATCGGCATGGTAGTTCGGTTTTTTGCCGCCACGCATAATAATATGGCCGTATGGGTTGCCGCTGGTCTGATAGATAGTCATCTGACCATTTTTGTCCGGGGAGAGGAACATGTGGCTGGCGCGGGCAGCGCGGATAGCATCCACGGCAATCCGCGTGTTGCCATCAGTGCCGTTTTTAAAACCTACCGGACAGGAGAGTGCTGACGCCATTTCACGGTGGATCTGGCTCTCGGTAGTACGTGCGCCAATTGCGCCCCAGCTGATTAAGTCCGCAATAAACTGACCGGTCACCATATCGAGAAACTCGGTTGCGGTGGGCACGCCCAGTTCATTTACCTGCAAAAGTAGTTTGCGAGCCAGTTCGAGGCCGTGATTTACGCGATAGCTGCCGTTTAAATCCGGATCGGAGATTAGCCCTTTCCAGCCGACAACGGTACGCGGTTTTTCAAAATAGGTGCGCATTACAATTTCCAGCCGTGACTGGTGCTGGTTGCGCAACACCTGCAGACGGGTGGCATACTCCATGGCAGCGGTGAGATCGTGGATCGAGCAGGGGCCAATAATGACCAATAGCCGCTTGTCTTCACCATTCAGTATTTTTTCAATTCTGCGGCGGGAATCAATGACATGGTTGGCGACGCCAGGCGTTACGGGATACCGTAGCGCGAGTTCGGCGGGCGTGACCAGGCTCTCGATACGCGCAGTACGGAGTTCGTCAGTTCTGTTCATTACAAGTCTCAGAAATTTGTTGCTTCAACGGCAGGGACGCCAAGAAGTGATGCGCATCACGATAAACCAATCCCTGCTGATTTCAAGTGCGAGGCAGGCAACACTTCGCTCAATTGACGGCATAATAACAAAAAAACGAACTCTTATACTAGTTCTCTAGTACATTCTCCGGCTAAGGCCCATGATATCGAGGATCTTGGTGGCAATCTCTTCTACCGAATAATTGGTACTGTTAATCCACGGAATCTGATTTTTACGGTACAACGCCTCCACTTCCGCGACCTCCATTCGACACTGGCGAAGCGAGGCGTAGCGGCTATTCTCCCGACGCTCTTCGCGAATCGCCGCCAGACGCTCCGGGTCGATAGTCAGGCCGAACAATTTATGCTGAAGCGGTTTGAGCGACGCTGGTAGCACCAGATTATCCATGTCATCGGCAATAAAGGGGTAGTTTGCCGCGCGGATACCAAACTGCATCGCCAGATACAGGCTGGTGGGGGTTTTACCACAACGAGAGACACCGAGTAGGATCACCTGAGCCTGATCCAGATTGCGCAGCGAAATACCGTCGTCATGGGCGAGGGTGTAATCAATTGCTGCAATGCGCGCATCATATTTATTGAGATTATTAGGGTTCAGGCCGTGGGTTCGGTGAGCAATCGGCGTCGGGTCCAGTTTCATTTCTTGCTGGAGAGGAGCAACCAGCGCCTGCACAATATCCTGGCAAAAACCTTCGCTTTGCAAAATGATGGCGCGGATTTCTGGTAGCACAATGGAGTAAAAAACCAGCGGGCGCACACCCGTCTGGTGATAAATTGCGTCAATCTGATCCTTCACCGCCCGAGCACGGCTCTCATTTTCGACAAACGGCAGCGTAATACTGCTGATAGTAACGGGAAATTGTGACATCACTGCGTGTCCTAATACCTCCGCAGTTATAGCCGTACCATCAGAAATATAAAAAACGTGGCGATCAACAGCATTATCCATTTTGTTCTTCCCGTGATGCAGACATAATTCTATGAAAGCATAAATTAAAAACGCACAGAAGCGTAGAAAGTTATGCCAGGTTTATAAAATGAAACTTCAATTTTATATTTTATGAAAACAGTATTTCATTTTTACGCTTTCATTTATACCGATGGTTTATGTGGAAATTACCGAAGATAGCGGATTTGCGCAACGCTGGGATCAGTCTTAAAAAGTAAAAAATATATTTGCTTGAACGATTCACCGTTTTTTTCATCCGGTTAAATATGCAAAGATAAATACGCAGAAATGTGTTTCTCAAACCGTTCATTTATCACAAAAGGATTGTTCGATGTCCAACAATGGCTCGTCACCGCTGGTGCTTTGGTATAACCAACTCGGCATGAATGATGTAGACAGGGTTGGGGGCAAAAATGCCTCCCTGGGTGAAATGATTACTAACCTTTCCGGAATGGGTGTTTCCGTTCCGAATGGTTTCGCCACAACCGCCGACGCGTTTAACCAGTTTCTGGACCAAAGCGGCGTAAACCAGCGCATTTATGAACTGCTGGATAAAACGGATATTGACGATGTTACCCAGCTTGCGAAAGCGGGCGCGCAAATCCGCCAGTGGATTATCGACACTCCCTTCCAGCCTGCGCTGGAAAACGCCATCCGCGAAGCCTATGCACAGCTTTCCGCCGATGACGAAAATGCCTCTTTTGCGGTGCGTTCCTCCGCCACCGCAGAAGATATGCCGGACGCCTCTTTTGCCGGTCAGCAGGAAACCTTCCTCAACGTTCAGGGGTTTGACGCCGTCCTCGTGGCAGTGAAACATGTCTTTGCTTCTCTGTTTAACGACCGCGCCATCTCATATCGTGTGCATCAGGGGTACGATCACCGTGGTGTGGCGCTCTCCGCCGGTGTTCAGCGGATGGTGCGCTCTGACCTCGCATCTTCTGGGGTGATGTTCTCCATTGATACCGAATCCGGTTTCGACCAGGTGGTATTTATCACTTCCGCATGGGGTCTTGGTGAAATGGTGGTACAGGGGGCGGTTAACCCGGATGAGTTTTATGTGCATAAACCGACGCTGGCGGCGAATCGCCCGGCTATCGTGCGCCGCACCATGGGGTCGAAAAAAATCCGCATGGTCTACGCGCCGACCCAGGAACACGGCAAGCAGGTTAAAATTGAAGACGTACCGCAGGAACAGCGTGACATCTTCTCGTTGACCAACGAAGAAGTGCAGGAACTGGCAAAACAGGCCGTACAAATTGAGAAACACTACGGTCGCCCGATGGATATTGAGTGGGCGAAAGATGGCCACACTGGCAAACTATTCATTGTGCAGGCGCGTCCAGAAACTGTGCGTTCTCGCGGTCAGGTTATGGAGCGTTATACGCTGCATTCACAGGGCAAGATTATCGCCGAAGGCCGCGCTATCGGTCATCGCATCGGCGCGGGTCCGGTGAAAGTCATTCATGACATCAGCGAAATGAACCGCATTGAACCTGGTGACGTGCTGGTCACTGACATGACCGACCCGGACTGGGAACCGATCATGAAGAAAGCGTCAGCCATCGTCACCAACCGTGGCGGGCGTACCTGTCACGCGGCAATTATCGCCCGTGAACTGGGTATTCCGGCGGTAGTGGGCTGTGGTGATGCGACCGAACGTATGAAAGACGGTGAGAACGTCACCGTTTCCTGTGCCGAAGGTGATACCGGTTACGTTTATGCTGAACTGCTTGAATTCAGTGTGAAAAGCTCCAGCGTGGAAACCATGCCGGATCTGCCGTTGAAAGTGATGATGAACGTTGGTAACCCTGACCGTGCGTTTGACTTTGCCTGCCTGCCGAACGAAGGCGTAGGTCTGGCGCGTCTGGAATTTATCATCAACCGCATGATTGGCGTACACCCCCGCGCACTGCTTGAGTTTGACGACCAGGAACCGCAGTTACAAAATGAAATTCGCGAGATGATGAAAGGCTTTGATTCTCCGCGTGAATTTTACGTTGGCCGTCTGACCGAAGGGATCGCGACGCTGGGCGCCGCGTTTTATCCGAAACGCGTCATTGTCCGTCTCTCTGACTTTAAATCCAACGAATACGCCAATCTGGTGGGCGGTGAGCGTTACGAGCCGCATGAAGAGAACCCGATGCTGGGCTTCCGTGGCGCGGGCCGCTACGTTTCTGACAGCTTCCGCGACTGCTTCGCGCTGGAGTGTGAAGCGGTGAAACGTGTGCGCAACGACATGGGGCTGACCAACGTAGAAATCATGATCCCGTTCGTGCGTACCGTTGACCAGGCGAAAGCGGTGGTTGAAGAACTGGCGCGTCAGGGGCTGAAACGTGGCGAGAACGGGCTGAAAATCATCATGATGTGCGAAATTCCGTCCAACGCCTTGCTGGCTGAACAGTTCCTTGAATATTTCGACGGTTTCTCTATCGGCTCAAACGACATGACACAGTTGGCACTCGGTCTGGACCGTGACTCCGGCGTGGTGTCTGAACTGTTCGATGAGCGCAACGACGCCGTGAAAGCATTGCTGTCGATGGCTATCCGTGCTGCGAAGAAACAGGGCAAATATGTTGGCATTTGCGGTCAGGGTCCATCTGACCACGAAGACTTTGCCGCCTGGTTGATGGAAGAGGGGATCGATAGCTTATCCCTGAACCCGGACACCGTGGTGCAAACCTGGTTAAGTCTGGCTGAACTTAAGAAATAAAATATAACCCCGGCGGCGTTCAGTCGCCGGGTCCATTTTTATATCCCCACCTTTTAACAACCTGCTTCAGACAAACGTGCTCGTGCAATATAAAAAGCTTCCTGACATCATCTGAATAATTGGCTGGTGTTCTATCTGATTTCAATTCGTTTGCGATCCTCTCCACAGATTAATTCTCGATACCGTTTTTTCTCAAAGCCGAATGTGACCACTCGTCATTTTCCTTAAGCATATGCGTAATTTTTTCGTCCAGAGTTCGTTGGATTGCACGAAGTCACTGGTGAGTCCCGTTTTTATACTGTCTTCAACCACAGCATAAAAAGGGATATGGTCATGAAAAATTACCGCACCGTTATTCAGACATAAGCGCAGATTATGTAATTCAGAGAATTTATTCGAACTAAAACCGATTTTCTGATTTGTCTGGCTGTACAGAAAACAGGATAAATTCCCTCCGCGAGCGGTGGGAAACAGCTACAGGGATTGCATATGAGTTGCTATTTGAAAGTCCTGATTTGTGCGATTGTCGCACTCGCTATTTGGTTTTTCCCCGTCCCCGACGGATTAACACCCTTAACTTGGCACATTCTGGCAATATTCATCACCACTGTGGTGGCGTTTATTCTGCAACCGTTGCCGGTAGGCGCTATCGCATTAATAGCCATCAGTTTTATTATGCTTACCGGCATGATGAAAACCAGCGAAGCCTTAAAAGGTTTCAGCAGCACCACGGTATGGCTTATTGTCGCCGCATTCCTGTACGCGAAAGGATTCATCAAAACGGGGTTAGGGCGGCGTATCGCCTATTTGCTGATTCGCGGATTCGGCGGCAGCTCGTTGCGTCTCGGTTATACATTGGCGTTAAGCGATATGATTATTGCGCCAGCTACGCCATCAAATACGGCCCGAGCCGGTGGGATTTTGTTCCCGATTGTTCGCAGTGTCTCTAACAGCTTTGGATCTGAACCGGATCAGGGGCCGCGTAAAATTGGCGCTTATCTGATGCAAACAGTGTTCCATTCCAACTGTCTCTCATCCTCTATGTTTATGACAGCCAGCGCGCCTAATGCGCTGATTGTGTCTCTGGCAGCCAGCACTTTATTTGTCGATATCTCATGGGGGATGTGGACACTAAGCGCACTGGTGCCGGGGATTATTGCTTTTATCACCATGCCGCTGGTTATTTACAAACTCTACCCGCCAGAGATTAAAAAAACGCCAGAAGCTAAAGCGTTGGCACAGGAAGAGCTTATCAAAATGGGGCCGGTAACCCGCGATGAGCGAGTGACGATTGGCATTTTCCTGCTTTCATTGTTGGCCTGGAGTACCTCGAAATGGACAGGACTGGATGCGACGGCTGTCGCGCTTTCTGGTGTCTGTTTAATGTTGATGACCCGGATTATCACCTGGCAGGATGTGCAGTCAGAGAAGGGGGCCTGGGACATTCTGGTTTGGCTGGGCGTCATGATCTGTATGGCAGATAAGCTCAATCAGCTTGGCCTGTTCAAATGGTTTGCCGTCACAACCTCGGCTCTGTTCACCGGCATTCCATGGGAGATAACGTTGACGGTATTGCTGATAGTTTACTGCTATTCCCACTATTTCTTTGCCGGAAGTACGCCGCATGTAGTAGCGATGTATGCCGCTTTTGGCAGTGTCTCCGTTGCTGCTGGCGCACCGCCGATGATGGCGGCTCTGTCACTGGCGTTCGTCACTAACCTGATGAGCGGCATTTCGCATTATGGCAACGGACCTGCAGTGATCTATTACGGCGCAGGCTATGTCTCGCAACGAGAATGGTGGCGGCTGGGCTTTATCATCATGTTGTTGAACATTGTCATCTGGTTCGGACTGGGGGCGGTGTGGTGGAAAATTCTTGGCCTGTGGTAAGTGGCCTGCGGCAAACATCAATCAAGGAATAGTGTATGAACTTAAAAGATATTCAAGTGGCGATCGTCGGCAAACTAAGTGACCGCTTAATGGCTAAAGTTGAATCTACCTTCACCGCATATCGCCTGTGGGAACTGACCGACGCAGACGCTTTTTACACGCAAATCGCGCCGGATATTCAGGCGCTGGTGACCAGTGGTAATCCGGTAATGGGGGCTTCTCGGGCGCTAATTGAAAAATTTCCGAATCTGAAAATTATTGCCAGCAACGGTGTAGGTTATGACCCTATTGATATCGTGGCTGCCAGGGAGCATGGCATTATCGTCACCAACACCCCCGGTGTACTTAATGACTGTGTCGCTGACATTGGCATGGCGTTGTTACTCAATGTTGCCCGACGTATTAACATTGCCGATCGTTATGTTCGTGACGGTCGTTGGCCAAACGAAGGGCGTTTCCCAATGGCGACGAAAGTGAGTGGTAAACGTTGCGGAATTGTTGGCCTGGGGAACATTGGTAACGCTGTAGCCCGCCGTGCAGCAGCATTTGAAATGGAAATTCACTATTTCGACCTCAAACCGCATAACAAACCTGAATGGACGGCGCATGATTCGTTGGTTTCTCTGGCGCAAGCGGTGGACTTCCTCGTTCTGACGCTGCCAGGCGGCGCGAGTACGCGCGGCGTTATCGACAAAACGGTGCTGCAGGCTCTGGGGAAAACCGGGCATTTGATCAGTATTTCCCGGGGATCAGTGGTGAACGAAACCGATCTGATTGATGCTCTGCAAAATAACATCATTGCTGGTGCGGCACTGGACGTTTATGCCAACGAACCACATGTACCAGAACAATTAATGTCGCTGGATAACGTTGTCCTTACGCCACATATCGCCAGTGGTACGAGCGAAACATTTAATGCGATGGCGGATTTGGTTTTTGATAACTTACAGGCTTTCTTTAGCGGACAGCCAGTTATTACCCCTGTTACTCAATAAGGCGGAAAATATGATTTATGGTGATATCGCGTATCTTAGTGAACAACAAAAGCGGACATTTCATCCTGTCATCGCTCGTGTCATTGAGTATCTTTCACAACATGATCTGAATAGTGTTCCTGTGGGGGAGAAGGTTTTTATTCAGGATGACTCAATATTTTATACTGTGGTTGAACTGATGACTAAACCACTACATGAATGCCGACCGGAAGTTCATCGTAAATATCTTGATGTCCATTTCTTAATTGCCGGAGAAGAGCGGATTTGTGTGGATTTTGATGATGGAAAAAATTCGGTTGTAGAAAGTCACCTGGGCGACCGTGACGTTATTTTTTATGCCGATGAACGTATTAATGATCGAGTCATCACTCTGACGCCAGGTCAGTTTGTGGTGGTCTTCCCGGAAGAAGTGCATCGGGCATGTTATAAAATTGATAACGTGGAAAAAATCAAAAAAACAGTCGTTAAAATCGACATGAGTTTATTATAGGCGGAGCTGGCTATGACAAAAATTGCCCTGGTGACGGGGGGAAGTAAAGGCATCGGCTACGCAGCAGCAAAGGCACTCTATGACATTGGATATACTGTTATTGTTGCCGCGCGTAATGAAGAAACCTTACAGCAATGTGCACAAGGATTAGCCAAAGAACGGTTTATTCCTCTGGTTGCCGATGTCACGGATGAGTCTGCCGTTTTCGCGCTATTTGCCGAGATTAAGGCTCGTTTTGGTCGACTGGATCTCTTGTTCAATAATGCGGGCAATAATAGTCCGGCAAAAAGTATAGAAGAGATTGAGTTTTCTGAGTGGACACGCGTGTTTAACGCCAATATTCACTCGACATTTTTGTGTTCGAAAGAGGCGATTAAAATCATGAAAGCGCAGCAGCCAATGGGAGGACGTATTATTAACAATGCGTCAATTTCTGCACTGACACCGCGCCTTTATACTGCGCCATACACGGCGTCGAAACATGCTGTCACCGGGTTGACCAAGGCCATTTCCCTGGATTGTCGCAAATTTAATATCGCTTGCGGGCAAATTAATATCGGCAATGCTGAAACAACATTATCGAATCGGATGCGTAAGGGCGTTTATCAGGCAGATGGCGCTATTAAAGCGGAAGATATGATGGATGTTGCTGATGTCGCAGCGGCCATTCAGATGATGGCCCAGTTGCCAGTTACCACGAATGTGCTGGAAATAACGATTATGGCAAATAATATGCCATATGTCGGACGTGGTTAATTGAGATTGAATAAAGCACCTTACGTATAAGGTGCTTTATTATTTACGGTTTATGCCTCAACGCATGTTTGCTCCAGCCGTTGAAGAATATCTTTCCTTAATAAAAATTTTTGTATTTTACCGGAGGCAGTGCGCGGCAGTTTTTCGATCACCACGATATGTTCAGGGTATTTATATTTTGCGACCCGTTTACGGCTAAAAAATGCCACTACATCTTCCAGTGATAATGAATGATGCGGTGCTTTAAGCACTACATAGGCGCATGAACGTTCACCTAAGCGTTCATCGGGCATTGCAACCACACAAGCATCGTGAATTTTAGGATGCTGCAATAGAATATCTTCCACTTCACGGCTACTAATATTTTCACCGCCGCGGACAATAATATCTTTCTTGCGTCCGGTTATTTTTATATAGCCAGCCTCATCCATGCGGCAGAGATCGCCACTGTAATACCAGCCTTCATCATCCAGCGCACGGGCGGTTAATTCAGGTTCATCAAAATAACCCATAAACACATTGGGGCCACGCGAAGCCTCTTCGCCTTCGCAACCTGGTGGTAAGGTCTTGCGTGCGTCATCGACCACTTTAATTTCCACGCCAGCGGCGGCAAAACCATCGGTGTGCATAAAACGCGACAAAGGATCGTCAAGATTCACCACCGCATGCGGCGAACTTTCTGTTGAGCCATAAACGCTTAATAATTTAATGCCGCGCTGTTGGCATTCACGCGCCACTTTTTTGGGGATTGTGGTGCCACCGCAAAGAAAGAAACGCAGTGCTGAAAGGTCCGCAGGCTGTTTTTCCAGTAAATTAAGCAAATCATAGACAAATGGCGTGGCGCCGAGCATGCAGGTACAACGCTGCTGCTCAAGTAACGAGAGACAGGCTTCTGGGGTAAAAAGATCTAACAACACGCTGCGAGCGCCAATCAAAAATGGTGCCGTTACGCCATGCAGAAACCCCGTTGCGTGACCGAGTGGTGCAGGCATCATAAAGACATCCAACCAGGTCAGGTTCAGCCGTGCACAATAAGCCCGCTCGCTGGCGAGAATATTATTATGCGTCAGCATCACACCCTTTGGCATGCCCTCAGTTCCGGAGGTAAACAGCACCGCTGCTAATTCATCGCCGTGGACCGATGTTGCGACGGCAAGCGGGGGATTGTCGGCAATTATCTGACTTAACGAGAGAGAAGAAGTGGCGGGGGCCAGTTTGTCAACGCCGACAATTTGTTGTAGCTGTGGAAGCTGATTTTGTAGCGGGAGGATTAAATCTACCGGGCGCGTTTGTTTAAATAACGTCGGTGCAAAAAACATTTTTGCCTGACACTTATTAAGCACCCACACCAGTTCAGCTTCTCGCCAGGAAGGCAACAACGGCACGGAAACCGCACCGGTTTTCAGGCAGGCAAGATAGATAACAGTAAATTCACACCAGCCAGGCAGTTGAAAAGCGATGCGATCGCCCGATTCAATACCGTTAGCCAGTAACCAGCTTGCCAGACAGTTCGCAGCGTGATCGAGTGCGCTATAGGTGTACGATGTGCCATGATTATCGACAACGGCTATTTTGTCTGGCATCGCGCGTGCAGTCTGCTGCCAGTAGTCGGCCAGCGAAGCATCGCCCCACAATCCTTGTTGTCGATAGGCTGCACGACGCTGCGCGTTAAACGTTAATGTCACTTTCATTTTGGGCTCTCGAAACAGAACGTCAGGCCCGACGTGCGGGCCTGTGGGATGCGTGATTAGCCGTAACGGAAATCAATACCGAAGGTGCCTGCGGGGTATTGCCATTGTTCGAGAATAGTGTTGCCGCACAGCACCCGACAGGTGCCGCACTCCAGACAACCGGCGGAATCAAAATGAATGTTTCCCGCGTCATCCTGCTTATACAGTCCGGCAGGGCAGGCTTTCATTAATTTTTGAAATTCATTGATGTCGGGATTTGCCGCCAGAATGATGTGCGGGTGGCCCTCATCAACATGGAATTTATTGACGCCTAATTTAACGTCAACGTTGACCGTAGCGTTCTGGCTCATAGCGCGGTTGCTCCCTTAATGCCATCTTTCAGCAAGTTGATCAGCCCGATTTTCTTCGCATGTCCGAGAATCATTTTTCGTACCGGCTGGTTTGGTTTGCCGTCAATGGTGAACATATCGTTCATGATGTCGGCGACCATGCGCGGATACTGACTAAACAGGCGCGGGTTTTCCATCAGCGCCGGGATCTTGCGAAAATGCTGCATATCGCGCATAACGCAACTTTGTTCCAGCTCGTTTTTGTATTGCGCCAGACTGCTGGTAGAGAAATCCGCGCGTTCTTTGGCGGCGATCACCGTTGTGGCGGCAGCCTGTGCCGATGCGATGGCTAAATCCATTCCGCGAACCGTAAAACCCAGATTGAGGCAGAAACCGGCGGCATCACCGACGATCATCACACCATCGTTAACCAGCTGCGGTACCATCGCCAGACCGCCTTCCGGCACCATATGCGCGGAATATTCAAGCAGTTTGCCACCGCTAATCAGTGGGCGAATGGCGGGGTGTTGTTTAAAATCCTCCAGCATTTGCGGCACGCTTTTTTGCGCATGGGCGATATCTCCCAATCCGCAAACCAGACCCAATGAGATGGAATCGTGATTGGTGT
The DNA here is from genome assembly GCF_001660175.1 of Escherichia sp. B1147. Lineage (NCBI taxonomy): Bacteria > Pseudomonadati > Pseudomonadota > Gammaproteobacteria > Enterobacterales > Enterobacteriaceae > Escherichia > Escherichia sp. B1147. The sequence goes on along the minus strand of NZ_LFHY01000013.1, from coordinate 6,634 downwards.
AGAGGAATCCGCCGCCCATCAGGCCGTCAGAAGGGGAACCGGCAAACAGCCAGGCGGCACCTTCCTCGCCCGTAACATTAAAGCGATCGCTGATTTGCTCTGGCGTGAGGCCAATAACCTCTTTAACACCAACAGCGTAATGATGCGGATCGGAGGCGGGAACCATTCCCAACGAACGGCCAAGCATCGAGTTAACGCCGTCAGCCAGAATCACCACATTGGCTTCGAGAATATCATCCCCGGCCTGGACGCCAGTGACCTTGTTACCTTCACGCACCAGCGCATCAACGCGAACGCCCGGGATAAACTGCGCGCCCGCCTGTTCGGCTTGTTCCATCAACCACGGGTCGAGACGATTGCGCAATACGGTATAAGAAGCGTGTTGCGGAACATCTGGTTGCTCGCGGTGAAAATCGAGGGTAACGGCGCTTTCTTCGGTTAAGAAGGAGATTTTCTCGCGTGTAACTTTGCGTTCTACCGGTGCTGATGCAGCAAAGCCTGGGATGATCGCTTCAAGCGTGTGGGCATAAAGACGCCCGCCGGTCATATTTTTACATCCGGCACTGTCGCCGCGTTCTATCACCAGGACATCCAGTCCGGCTCGCGCCATCACCAGTGCGGCAACGCTACCGGCAACGCCCGCACCGACCACAATGGCATCAAATTTGTCATCCGACATGCGTTATGCTCCCTTCCCGCTGCGTTAACAGCGGGAGATGTGGTTGAAAGGGGAATTAGCGACTCAACTGGCTAATCAGGGCAGGGACGACTTTGTAGATATCGCCCACCAGACCGTAGTCGGCATAGTTGAAGATTGGCGCGTTTTTATCTTTATTGATGGCGACAATCACTTTTGCGCCGTTGCCGCCAACCATATGTTGGATCTGCCCGGAGATCCCAAGCGTCAGGTAGAGATCGGATTTCAGCAACACGCCGGAGACACCGATATAACGTTCACGCTCCATCCAGTTCTCGCCTTCGGCAATTGGGCGTGAACAACCGACTTCAGCATTGAGTACCGCCGCCAGTTCATGAACCATTTTCAGGTCATCCTGTGCTGCCAGACCACGACCGACACCAACCACGCGTTTTGCTTTGCTCAGATCCACGCTGCTTGCCGCTTTCGCACGGCGTTCGCGACAGAGAATTTCATGACGCGGAGCAACGTAAGGCACCGTTTCTGTCGGACACTGATGAGAGGCGTCACCGGAGCTCGGTTCCTGGACACCGGAGGCAAGGGTAATTATCGCCAGCGGGCTGGTGATCTTTTCCTGGGCGAACGCAAGCCCGCCATACATACGGTGCTCGGCGCAAACGTGACCGTCGACCACATCAACTGCAGTAGCATCGTTCACCAGCGCCGCGTTCAGTTGCACGCTTAAGCGCGCAGCCAGAGCTTTACTGCGTTTCGTCGCGGCCATCAGTAACATCGAGGAGTGTGTATCTTTCAGCAGGGCAGCAATGCTTTCAGCGTAATTTTCAGTGCGTTGCAGAGCATTGTTCTGCTCAAGAACATAAATACATTTTGGACCATAAGGCATAACCGCCTGCGCCTGGTCGGTATTTTGTACAATGGCATACACCTGTTGGCCCCATTGCTGCGCGCCGCTAAACAGTTCGGCATAACGTTCAGGATTATCGCTAAAGACCCAGACGCTGTTTAATTGACTCATCGTTTCTTCTCCGTAGGCTTTAGTTCAGGGCTTTCTTCAGATGTTCCGCCAGCTCGGCAATGGCTTCCGGCGAATCGTTATCGAGAATGATGTGTTTGCGTTCTGTTTGCGGCGGTACGCGAACGCCGATCAGTTCGGCAAGAGGCGCGACCTGATTCCAGCCAATATCATTCGCCTGCCACTGATTTACTGGTTTTTTACCCGCGCCGAGAATGGCTTTCATCGAAGGAATGCGTGGCACGTTAATATCCGAGGTGACGCAGAGCACGGCTGGAACAGAGAGTTCAATAACTTCAACTTCCTCTTCCAGAGCGCGTTCGATAATCAGACTGTCGCCCTGACGTTGAATGGCGCTGACTGCGTTAATTACCGGAAGCTGCAGAATTTCCCCTACCAGTAAACCAACCTGTTGGGCATAGAGATCGCCAGAACCTTCACCGAAGATCAGTAAATCGAAGCCGATCTTTTCTGCTGCTGCCGCCAGCGCCTTTGCGGTATCGAGAGGCAGCGCGTGCTCAAGTTGGGCATCCTGCACCAAATACAGGCTGTGCGGCCCGCGGGATAACACGTCTTTACGCACTTTTGAGTTCTGTAACAATGAACCGCCAACGGTCAGTGCGGCTATCTCATCATCATCCGTTGCAAGCTGGCTTGCGGCTTCAATGGCATTGAGATCGAACTGGCTAATTTTGGCGTCGGCATTGTCGAAATTGAGGGTGTACTCGGGAGTGACAACAATGTCCTGTTCTTCAGGCACCAGCTTAAAGCAGGTTATTATTTTCATGATTTCTCCTGTGGGTCGCATACGGAACCATCTCCGATGGAAGGTAAAAATTGCCTGAAAATAGTGTGCGATAGCAGGAAGGTGTTTTCGACGGAGCAATCTGTTTTCCTTGCAAACAATCTTGCAAAAAAAATGCGATCGTTAAAACAAAAGCACAATAAGCGGCAATATTATGCCGTCGTGGACGTACTATCTTGCATTCAGTGTAAATAATCTTGTTTAGCTCTCGCTAAACGCAGTTGTATAAGCGCAGTACACACCGTATTTTATCCGGCATATATTGCTTTTGCTTGCTTATGGAATAGGGAGGTTGTCATGTATCAACGCTGTTTTGATAATGCCAGCGAAACGTTGTTTGTCGCCGGTAAAACACCACGACTTTCGCGCTTTGCCTTTAGTGACGATCCTAAATGGGAGTCGGGACATCACGTTCATGATAATGAAACCGAGCTGATTTATGTTAAGAAAGGTGTGGCAAGATTTACCATTGATTCTTCGTTATATGTGGCACATGCCGATGACATTGTAGTGATAGAGCGTGGCAGACTGCACGCGGTGGCCTCAGATGCTAACGACCCGGCAACGACCTGTACCTGTGCGTTATACGGTTTTCAGTTTCAGGGCGCAGAAGAAAATCAGTTACTGCAACCGCATTCTTGCCCGGTAATTGCCGCAGGGCAGGGAAAAGAGGTTGTTAAAACGATTTTTAATGAATTAAGTGTGATTTTACCGCAAAGTAAAAATAATCAGACATCTTCGTTATGGGATGCATTTTCCTATACGTTAGCGATTCTCTATTACGAAAACTTTAAAAATGCCTATCGTTCGGAGCAGGGATATATTAAAAAAGATGTTCTGATAAAAGATATCCTTTTTTATCTTAATAATAATTACCGCGAAAAAATCACTTTAGAACAGTTATCGAAAAAGTTTCGTGCCAGCGTCAGTTATATTTGCCATGAATTTACTAAAGAGTATCGTATTTCTCCCATCAACTATGTGATTCAACGGCGCATGACCGAAGCAAAATGGCTGCTGACTAATACCGATTTGTCGCAGGCAGAGATCTCCTGGCGTGTGGGTTATGAAAATGTCGACCACTTTGCCAAACTGTTTTTGCGCCATGTCGGCTGTTCGCCCAGTGATTACCGCAGGCAATTTAAAAACTGTTTTGCGGAACAAGAAATATTATCTGAATTTTCTGAACCTGTAAGTCTTGCAGGGTAAATGTGGCGGCGCAGTTTTTATCTGAAGCTGCGCCGCCTGAAGATTATTTATTCTGGTAATCTTTCAGGATCTGCCGACCTGCAACGTAAATCATAATCTCGTCAGTACCACCGCCAATCCGTTCACAGCGAACATCACGCCAGAAGCGGGAGACACGCGCCTCATCGGTATAGCCAAGACCGCCCATGATTTGTATCGCATCGTCAATGACTTCCATCGCGGTACGCGCGCAGTACAGTTTTGCCAGCGCCGCACTGGTGCGCAGTGACTGATGCTGGTCAGCTTGCCACGCTACTTTCAGCACCATGTTGCGCATGTTGTCGATCTTAATCGCCATCAGCGCCAGTTTTTCCTGGATCATCTGGTTATGACCAATTGGCTTACCAAAAGCGATACGCTGGTTGGCATAGCGGGCAGCATCTTCAAATGCACATTCGGCAAAGCCGGTGCTGCGCGCGGCGTTAATCAGGCGTTCCATCTCAAAGTTGTACATCACATTGAGGAAACCCATTCCTTCTTCGCCCACCATGTCGCTCTCTTCAACTTCCACGTTGTCGAGATAAACTTCGCAGGTACTGAGCATATGCCAGCCGATTTTATGCAGCGGATTGATCTTAATGCCAGGCTTACTGGACTCGACCCACCATAGGGTGAAGGCTTTTTTCGGATCTTTCGGTTCTGGATCGCGCGCCAGCACCAGCATATACGGGTACTCTTTCGCACCGGTGATGAAGGTTTTCTGTCCGTTGATGTAAACCTTGCCATTTTTACGCGTGTAAGTGGTGGTGGCGCTGTTGTTATCTGAGCCAGCGCCTGGTTCCGTCAACGCCAGGGCATAGGCGGGGTCGCCGGTTTCCAGGGTACTTTCTGCCGTTTTACGTAGCTGCTCCTCAGAACCGAAACGGCGCATGCTGTGAATACACTGACCGTTGGTAATCAAAAACGCCGGCGCACCGCATTTTGACACTTCCATCAGCGCCAGCATCTGAGTGACGTAATCTGCAGGGATGCCGCCGAACTCTTCCGGCACACCAAGCATAGAAATGCCGTTATCCGCCAGCGCCCGCATAAACTCACGCGGATATATACCGTTTTGATCGCAGGTGCGGAAATACTCTTCCGGAAAGTTAGTCGTAATCAGTTCGCGAATACTGGCCAGCAGCAGTTCTTGTTCTTCAGTTAAAGAAAAATCCATCGTGATACTCCTGTTAATGAGCCGCTTCAGGCAGGACAAAGCCCATCGCCGCATCGATAAATAATCTTTCGTCCATCAGTTTTAGTTCTGGCGAAATAACTGGGGTGAAATCCATTTTGTCGAGAATATCTTTTTGTAAATCGACGCCAGGGGCGATTTCGATTAAATGCAGGCCGTCTTCTTTCAGCGTGAATACAGCTCGTTCGGTGATGTAACGAACATCCAGCCCCCGTTCGAGTGCGATTTTTCCGCTGAAAGTGATTTCCGGTAGTTCACGGATAAATTTATTTACCCGTCCTTCCTGGACGATATTTAATTTACCATCGGCAATTTCTGTTTTTAGACTGCCCGCAGTTAACGTGCCGCAGAAAATGATTTTCTTCGACGTGGCGCTGATATCAATAAATCCACCAGTACCCATGATCTTGCCATTGAATTTATGCACGCCGACGTTACCGTGCTGGTCGACTTCGGCAAAACTCAAATAACAGACATCCAGACCACCGCCGTGGTAAAAATCGAACTGGGAAGTCATATCCAGAATGGCGCGGGTATTCACGTTCGCGCCAAAGGCGATACCTTGCGAAGTAATACCGCCAATTGGGCCAGTTTCCACCGTCAGAATAAAATCATCAGCACAACCTTCTTCCCGGGCGACCAGGCCAATACCGTCGGCAATGCCGACACCGACATTCCCCACTGCACCTTTGCGCATTTCAAACAATGCGCGCCGCGCGACTAATTTACGCTGATTAAGAGGCAAACTAAGTTTGGTACTGTCATCCAGGGTGAAGTCACCAGAAATAAAACGATTAACTGGTGCACCGCCATACAGTTGGGTTTGGTCCGGATCGACCACCACAATATCAATAAGATAACCTGGAATACGGACAGCTTTAGGATGCAACGTGGCTTTCTTAACCATCTTCTGCACCTGCATCATCACGATACCGCCGTTATTGTGCACCGCCTGGGCAATCACTAAGGCGTCGAGATACATCACTTCATCTTCAAAGGTAGCGTAGCCTTCGCTGTCGCAGGTGGTGGCGCGAATAAAGGCAATATCTGGCGCGATCGCTTTGTAATAGAGATATTCTTTATTATCAAACTCGACCAGTTTAATCAGATCTTCTTTGGTTACTTCATTCAGTTTTCCGCCTTGTTGGCGAGGGTCGACAAACGTTCCGATACCAATATCGCTAATAATTCCTGGCTGGTGGGCAGCAGCAGCGCGCAATGTTTGAGTGAGCACACCTTGTGGATAGTTATAGGCAACAATTTTATTTTGTTCTGCGAGTTCAGAAATACGCGGTGATTGTCCCCAATGGCCGCATAATGCCCATTTCACCAGGCCTTCTTGCGCCAGCGGGCTAATACCACGATCGGCGCGATCGCCAAGTCCTGTAGGGCTAATAATCGATAAATTACGTGGTGTCTGGGTTTGTTTATATTTCTCAGCAAGTGCGGTAATTAATGTGGTGGCCTCCAGAATACCGCCACCAGCACCTAATACACAAAGCGTTGCTTCGTCGGGAATATAACTTACCGCTTCCTGTGCCGACAGGACCGGCACTCGTCCATTAATACGAGGTGGTTTTACAGGTTTCATTATTTTTTCCTTATTCAGGTGTGAATATCTCTGCGCAAGATATTAAAAATAGCGCACAGACACCCACAGAATATTTTTATAAAATATTCTTTAATAATACTGTTTTTAATACGGCGGGGAAGGGTACTCCCGCCCGGACGGTATTT